>JBEKJJ010000011.1:0-60743 GCA_050011295.1 Bryobacteraceae bacterium | reverse complement strand
TGGGCGTGGGGATCATCACCGCATCCACCACGTTGACGGCTGCCAAGCGAGTGGTTCCTTTCGCCGAAAAGCACAAGATGATCGTGGCCATGCATGGCCATTCGGATACCAAAGATCCGAATCAATTCTGCACGCCCGAAAGTTTCGCGAAAGCGCTCGAAATGTCGAAATATTATCGAATCAACCTGGACATCGGCCATTTCATAGCCGCCGGATTCGACCCAGTGGATTTCATCGAGAAGAATCACGCGAAGATCGTGCTATTGCACTTGAAAGATCGCAAGAAGAACGACGGACCGAATACGCCGTGGGGCGAAGGCGACACTCCGATCAAGGAAGTGCTGGTCCTGCTGAAGACAAAGCGCTACCCGATCCCGGCGTTTATCGAATACGAATACCAAGGCAAAGGAACGTCCGAGCAGGAGGTGGCGAAGTGCTTGCAATACGCGAAAGCGGCGCTGGCGTGACGCGAATCACTCCGTTTGAGCTACCGTAAAAGTATGATCGACCTGAAGCTCCAAGTTCCTGTCACGGACGAAGTCGAGGTAAGTGCGGAAACGTTGGCCGCCATTGATCGTGGCATCGCGGATGCCGACAATGGCCGCACAGTCCCCGTTGAGGAAGTCCGAAAACTGATTCCAGAGTGGATTTCCAAATTCGAATCACAGAAACCGCGCTAGCGGAATTCGCGGATATTTTGGCCTATTCTTGGGCTAACTTTCCGGCGACGGCAGAACGGTTCGGTAACTCTATTCTGAACCACATCGACCTCCTAAAACGATTCCCGCACATCGGCAGCCCGGTTCGGGGGCGTCCGGGTGTACGCCAATTGGTGCATACCCCGATTCTGATCTACTACCGCGCTCACGAGTCGCCAGATTTCGTAGAGGTTCTTCATGTCCGGCACGCTTCTAGAGGAACCGTCCTTGAGTGAAACCTGAGATTGGAGAGCCGTTCGGTTCCCTGTGTGGTCTGGGGCGCTCCTACCGAGAAACAGGGGCAGGGTTTTGGAAGCAAGGCCACTGACGCGGGTCGGATTTTGGAGGCGCACACGGATGGTCTGCGGGCAGGGCTTCGACGCTATGGATGGCATGCACAACCAGCTTCGTCATGGAAGCGTTGTTGTGGTCCCAACCGGGATGATAGTTCTTACTAATTGCATCCGGCAGATTAGGGTCCGGCACTTGAGGCCCATAAAACTCCCCCTCGAAAACGACCAGAACTGCATCGCTGTCGCCGTAGACGTGCTTCCGTGTGTTCGTCCGGTTCGACATTTCGACGAGTCGTCTCCAGAGCCGATGTGACTTCAGCTCGAACTCGATATCCGTGCTACGGCCCGAACAGCCTGCAGTCACAAGATACTGGCCTTCCAACCCAGCTAGGTACACCCCTTCGACTCGAACCGTCCTGCGTTCTCCTTGGGCAACATTCGTTTGCATCTCGCAGAGCGGAGCAAGTCGCAAGCCCGAGGAGGGCTGGGCAGCAGCCAGCACGGCCATGAGACCAACGGATAGAAAGCCCAAGGCGCGAAGTCTACTCCAGAACAAAGTTCGCCTCCGTAGTTGGATCAGTTCAGAATGGATCAGTTCAGAAACACTCGCGATCAGTTAAAATGTTATTAGGCACTCCATGCTCGATCCCATTCTCGCGAAAATCTTCGGGACGAAGAACGAACGCGAAACCAAGCGGATGCGTCCGATCATCGCGGCCATCAATGACCTTGAACCCGCGATGCAACAGCTTTCCGACACCGAGCTGGCCCAAAAGACCATCGAGTTCAAGGAGCGCTTGGCTAACGGAGAACCGCTCGACAACCTGCTGATCGAATCTTTTGCCGTTTGCCGAGAAGCCGGCCGGCGCGTCCTTAATATGCGCCATTTCGACGTGCAGTTGATCGGCGGCATCGTTCTGCATCACGGCAAGATTTCTGAAATGCGGACCGGTGAAGGAAAAACGCTGGTCGCGACATTACCTGTCTATTTGAACGCCCTCGAAGGCAAAGGTGTGCACGTCGTCACGGTCAACGACTACCTGGCCAAGCGCGACGCCGAGTGGATGGGCCGCATTTACAAGTTCCTCGGCATGTCGGTTGGCATCATCGTGCATGACCTGGATGACGACGAGCGCCGCGCCAGTTACGCCTGCGACATCACCTACGGCACCAATAACGAGTACGGCTTCGACTATCTGCGCGACAACATGAAGTTCAGCATCGACGATTGCGTGCAGCGCGGCCACAACTTCGCCATCGTCGACGAAGTGGATTCCATCCTGGTGGATGAAGCGCGTACTCCGCTGATTAT
Organism: Bryobacteraceae bacterium; assembly: GCA_050011295.1. GTDB lineage: Bacteria > Acidobacteriota > Terriglobia > Bryobacterales > Bryobacteraceae > Palsa-89. The sequence goes on along the minus strand of JBEKJJ010000011.1, from coordinate 58,440 downwards.
TTCCGGGCCCAGCGAAGAATCCACCGACAAGTATTACAAGATCAACCGTATCATTCCGAAATTGATACGCGGCGAGGAAATTAAGGGCAAGGAGCCGGGCGAAAGCTACACCACCGGCGATTACACGGTGGAAGAGAAGCACCGCAGCACTGCGCTCACCGAAGAAGGCATCGCGAAAGTGGAGAAGCTGCTCGGTTGCGGCAATCTCTACCAGCCGGAAAATTGGAGCATTCTGCATCACGTGCAGCAAGCGCTCAAAGCGCACGTGCTGTTTCACAAAGACAAGGATTATCTGGTGCAGGAAGGCCAGGTGATCATCGTCGACGAGTTTACTGGCCGCGTGATGCCCGGCCGCCGCTGGTCAGACGGGTTGCATCAGGCCATCGAAGCCAAGGAAGCGGTTAAGATCGAGCGCGAAAACCAGACGCTCGCCACCATTACCTTTCAGAATTATTTCCGCATGTTCAAGAAGCTGGCCGGTATGACCGGCACTGCGGAAACGGAAGCGGCTGAGTTCCAGAAGATCTATAACCTCGACGTGGTGGTGATCCCCACCAACCGCGCCATGCTGCGCAAGGAATTTCAAGACGTCGTCTACCGTACGGAAGAGGAGAAATTCCGCAACTCCGCGAAAGAGATCAAGGAACTGTACGAAAAGGGCCAGCCTGTATTGGTGGGCACCATTTCGGTGGAGAAATCCGAGCGGCTTTCAAGCGCGCTGAAGAAAATGGGCGTCAAGCACGAAGTTTTGAACGCCAAGAATCACGAGCGTGAAGCGTTCATCGTGGCGCAGGCCGGCCGCAAAGGCGCCATCACGGTTTCCACCAACATGGCTGGCCGCGGCACCGATATTCTGCTGGGCGGCAATCCCGAATTCCTCACCAAGGAGTACCTGAAGAAGCAGAATAAGGATCCGGACGCGCTGCAAACCGCCGCCGTTGGATCGCCCGAGCGTGTTGAATGGGACACGGTCTACACCCGCTTCAAGGATGAAACCACCGTCGAGCATGACGAAGTGGTGGCCCTGGGCGGATTGCACGTGCTTGGCACGGAGCGCCACGAATCCCGCCGGATTGATAATCAGCTCCGTGGCCGCGCCGGACGCCAGGGCGACCCGGGCAGCTCGCGCTTTTATCTCTCGCTGCAGGACGATCTGATGCGTATCTTCGGCGGTGAGCGCATGCAGAACCTCATGCTGCGCCTCGGTATGGAGGAAGACGTACCGATCGAGAGTAAGCTCATTACCAAGCGGATTGCCGCGGCGCAAAAAGCCGTCGAAGCGCAGAATTTCGCCGCCCGCAAACACCTCATCGAATACGACGACGTGATGAACAAACAGCGCCACGCTGTTTACGGCATGCGCCGCATGTTGCTCGAAGGCAAGGAACAGAAAGAACGGGCCATCGAGATCATCCGCGGCATCGTCGGCTCCTTTATCGATCTGCGCTGCCCGGAGCGCGCTCACCCCAGCACCTTCGACTTCGCGGGGCTCCAGTCCGACGTGCTCTCCCAGTTCGGCGTCAAAGTGGATCCTCAGGAATTGGCCGGCTTCTCGCGCCAGGAAGTGGAGAACCACATCAACGATCTGCTGGAAGGCCGGTACAACGAAAAAGAATCGCTGATTGGCCCGGAGAACATGCGCGAAGCCGAGCGCATGGTGATGCTGAACGTCATCGATAACCAGTGGAAAGATCACCTGCTGTCGATGGATCATCTCAAGGAAGGCATCGGGCTGCGCGGCTATGGCCAGAAAGATCCGCTGATCGAGTACAAGAAAGAATCCTTCACGCTGTTCCAGGACATGATGGATCGCATCGAAGATGAGACCATCCGGTATCTGTTCTTTTTGCAAGTGACAACCTCGGGTGGTCCTGGCGGCGCCGACGGATCGGGCGGACGGCCGCAACCAATTTTGCCATTCTCGGAAGACGAAGAAGAGGACGAGGAAGAATCCGAAGAAGAAGCGCTCGTGGCCGCATCCAGCGATCAGCGGCGCGCGGCGCAAGCCACAGTTCAGGATTTCACGCGCAATATCCAGCGCAAGAAAGAGAAGGAAATGGCCGAGCTGCAATTTGCCGGTGGCGCCAGTGGGACAGTGGAAAAGAAACAAGCCATATCCGATAAGAAAGCCGGCCGCAACGACCCATGTCCCTGCGGCAGCGGCAAGAAATACAAGAAATGCTGCGGAGCCTGATTCTCGGAATTTTATTTATTGCCTCGGCAAGCGCGGCCATTTGGCCGGATCACTTGGGTAAATACGAGCGCAAAACCGTCAAACCGGCGGCCACGGCACCGGACGAAAACGGCAAGGATGAGGCCGAGGAAGCCAACTACGGTTCATTCGTAGTATCGGCGCAACGGTTCAAGGATTCCACCGGCGCTTATGCCGCCGCTTTGGAGATGCCCCAGCCACCGCTTCAGGTGGGCAATTATCTGATCACCTGTACTGGGAATTGTCCAAAGAATCTCGCCGGCTTGGTGGATGCGCTCCCCAAGATGTCCCACGCCGCCTTGCCCACTCTCCGCAACTACCTGCCATCGAAGGGCCTGGTAGCCCATTCGGAACGCTACATTCTGGGCCCTGCCGGTCTTCAGGCCGCAGCCCCCCAAATTCCGGCATCGGCGGTGAATTTTGAATTCGCACCGGAAGGTCATCTTGCACGCTACCGAACCTCCGCGGGCGAAGCTACTCTCGCCATTTTTTCTTATCCCAACATGCAAATGGCCCGCCAACAGGCGGCGATCCTCGAGAAGCTTCCGGATGCTGCCGTGAAGCGAACCGGACCACTGGTGGCTTTGGTCTTGGCGCCCGGCGGCCAGGCTGCTGCAGCCCAACTTCTTGGCCAGATCGACTACAAAGCCACCGTCTCTTCCGACGATCAGCAGATTCCCCTGGTCATACGTCCCCAAACTGCAGCCCAGATGGTATTGGGCATACTGGCCCTGGCTGGTATAGTATTAGGCTTTTGCCTACTATCGGGGCTAGCCTTTGGAGCAGCCCGAGTAGTGGCTCGCAGGTTTGGCTACTCAGATGCTGGAACGGCGATGACGACGCTCCATCTTGGGGACAAATAACTCCTCGCCTTTCTCCAGCTTAGAAACCACGCCCCCTGTTTTCCAGCGGTCTCCCACAGTTCTTTCCACAGCATTTCAAAAAGGATCTCTCACTGGTAAACCGGCCCTGGACAATAGCTTAGGGGAATTTTCTAATGGCTTAGATTTTCCCATTGACTCGCAACCTTCGAAACCATATGATCTGATCACTAACAGATTTTGGCGGGTGCGTTTCCGTCGAATCTGATTCTCCCGTACACATCACCCTGTGAAAAACAGGGGCCTGTAGAACCAGGCGGATAGTGTCGAAGAACGGGGCCTTTTGGCCCCGTTCATCAGATCCAATCGAACCCGATAAACTGGTAGTTTGAATCCCCATCTGCCGAAATCCGAATCCCCAGCCAGCTGGCGGGACCGAATCCGGGCTCTCCGGAATATCCCACCCCTGCTGAGGATGGTCTGGGATACCAGCCCGGGTATCACCAGCGCCACAGTTCTGCTAAGACTAGTGGCCGCCGTCATCCCAGTTGGCCAGCTTTGGGTGGGAAAGCTGATTATCGATCAAGTTGTTCAGCGGATTATGGGCCGTTCTGGCGCCTCAAACCGAATCTGGGTCCTGGTGGCCTATGAGGTCGGTCTGGCAGTCATGAGCGACCTGCTTTCGCGCGCAATCAACCTCTGTGACAGCCTGCTGGGCGACAAATTCACCAACCACGTCAGCCTGCGCCTCATGGAGCACGCCAACCGGCTGGACCTGGTTTCCTTCGAAGACCCCGTTTTTTACGACAAACTGGAGCGCGCCCGCCGCCAAACCACCGCTCGGCTAGGGATGCTGGCCGTCCTGGCCGGCATGGGCCAGCAGATTATTACGCTGCTGTCACTTTCGGCTGCCGTAGTATCCTTTTCGCCCTGGTTTTTGGCGCTGCTGATCGTAGCGATCATCCCGGCCTTTCTGGGCGAAACGCGCTTCGCCATGCTGGCCTATTCCATCCTTTACCGCTGGACGCCGGAGCGCCGCGAGCTGGACTATCTCCGCATGCTGGGCGCCAGCAACCAGAGCGCGAAGGAAGTCAAAATCTTCGGTCTCGGCAAACACCTGGCGGACCGCTCCCGCAACTTATTCGATCGCTTTTATGCCGAAAACAAAGCGCTAGCGGTCAAGCGCGCCGCTTCCGGATCGCTGCTGAATCTGTTGCCTACGGCCGGATACTACGCCGCCTATATCGTAATCCTGATTCGTACGTTATCTGGCGCGCTGAGCATCGGTTCACTCACATTTTTGGCGGGCGCTTTCGCGCGGTCGCGCACGCTCATCGAAAGTCTCTTTTCCAGCCTCAACAATATCGCCGAGCAAGCTCTTTACATCAAAGATTTGTTCGATTTTTTCGAAACGAAGCCAACCATCACTTCGAGGGAAGGCGCACTTCCGGCCCCGCGTCCTATCCGCTCAGGCTTCGAATTTCGCGGCGTGTCGTTTGCATATCCCGGCTCCGACCGCCAGGTTCTCAGCAACGTCAGCTTCCGGTTCGATGCCGAGGAGCGCATCGCATTGATCGGCGAGAACGGCGCCGGAAAAACCACGCTGGTGAAATTGCTGGCGCGCTTATACGATCCCACCGCGGGCGCGATTCTGCTGGATGGCATCGATCTCCGCGAGTACGATGTGGACAGCCTGCGCCAGGAGATCGGCGTGATTTTTCAAGATTACATGCGCTACGACATGATCGCGAAAGAGAACGTGGGTTTCGGACGCATCGAAGAGCTGGAAAACCAGGCGCGCATTCAGGACGCCGCACGCAAGAGCCTGGCAGAGCCGATGATCGCTCAGTTTGCAGGCGGCTATCAGCAGATGCTGGGCCGCCGTTTCGAAAACGGCATTGATTTATCGGCCGGACAGTGGCAGAAGATCGCGCTGGCGCGAGCCTATATGCGCGACGCCCAGGTATTGATCCTGGACGAACCCACGGCCAGCCTGGATGCGCGCGCCGAGTTTGAAGTATTCCAGCGCTTCGCCGAACTCACGCGCGACCGCATGGCTGTGCTCATTTCCCACCGCTTCTCCACCGTCCGCATGGCCGACCGGATTCTGGTTCTGGCCGGCGGCGAGATCATCGAACAGGGCACGCATCAGCAACTGGTGGCCGCCAGCGGCCGTTATGCCGAGTTGTTTGAATTGCAGGCTGCGGGCTACCGGTAGTTTGCGACAGTTTGTCACTTTGTCGCAGGCCGTTTAGTCCCACGGTAATCTCGCTGGACTCTTAAGCTCTTCTACTTACGCAACTGCAACTCCTTGGCCTTCCGAATGCTTACATGAACAAGGATTGAGATGAGCTTTCATGTTGGCGAAGACATCGGCCCGTATCGGATCGTTTCGCGTCTCGGTGCGGGGAGTATGGGGCACGTATTTCAGGTAGAGCACCAGACCACGAAGCGCAAAGAGGCTATGAAAGTCTTGCTGGCTGACATTGCGAGCGATAGCCAATTCCTTCGATTCATGCGGGAGATCGAGGTGCAAGGACGCCTGGACCACCCGAACATCGCAAGAGTTCACGATGCCCTGCATTTCAAAAATTGCCTGATCCTGGTGATGGAGTTCGTCGAAGGACGCAGTCTCGAAAAGTTGCTCCAGAACGGCAGGCTACCGATTCAATCCGGAATCAATTACATCTGCCAGACGCTTTCCGGACTCCAGTACGCCCATGATCGCAGCGTGGTTCATCGCGATGTTACTCCCGGCAATCTGATCGTCACAGGGGATGGTCGAGTGAAGCTGACTGATTTCGGGCTGGCCAAATCGCTGGGCGACTATCAATTGACGAACGACGGCGACATCGTAGGATCGCTTTACTACATGCCTCCGGAGCAGGTCAGGCATCAAGGGGAACCCGATCCGCGATCCGATGTTTATTCCACCGGGGCAGTTCTTTACGAGATCCTGACCGGGAAGAAACTCTTCGAATCTGCCGACCGGTTGTCGCTCATGGTCGCGCAGGTACAAAAACAGCCGGTTCCACCCATTGATATCGAGCCCGAGATCGGTCGCGAATTGAATGCCATCGTTCTTAAGGCTTTGGCCAAAGATCCGGCCGAGCGTTACCAATCGGCCGAAGAATTTCGATTGGCGCTCAAGCGCTTGGGAAAATCATCGGGATCTGCGCCGAGAATGGCCTCACGGGTGAGAGTGGCAGCACTGGCCGTGGCTATATGCGCGACGGCTGGAATTGCTGGTCCGGAGTTGATTCCGATTTCGAAGTCCGCACCGGCACCTCTGGCAAAACCGGTTGCTCTGGAAAGGCCGGCTCCGCTGGGGAAACCGACTCCTCTGGGAAAACCCGCTCCCCTGGCAGAACCCACTCCTCAGGCAAAACCGGCTGCTCTGGGTAAACCGGCTGCCCTGAGAAAACCGGCTTATCTGAGAAAACCGGCTCCGCCAACGCCGGGGCCGGCGGCGCGCGCCCTGGTGCCCGCACCGAGCGTGCCGCAGCCGGAACCGGAAATCGCGGTTGAAAAGACAGTCGAATCCGAGCAGCCAATCTCTTCACCCCACAAGAAGCGTGGGTTCTGGAGCAAACTCAATCCGTTCAAGAGAAGAAAATCCGATCGGTCTGACTGACGCATTCGGCCAGGATTCGCTATGATGGTCGCTCACTATGAAAGCGGTCACAATCCACGAATACGGCGGCCCGGAAGTTCTAAAGCTGGAGGACATTCCGGTTCCGATTCCAAAAGCAAACGAAGTACTGGTGCGCGTGAAGGCCTGCGCGATGAATCATCTCGATCTATGGATCCGCCAGGGCCTGCCCAAAGTGAGAACGCTTCCGCATATCCTCGGCAGCGACATCTCGGGCGAAGTCACGGAAGTGGGCGAGCTTTGCTGGCGAGTAAAACCCGGCCAGCGTGTGCTGCTGGCGCCCGGGCTCAGTTGCCGTCAGTGCGAGCAGTGCGTTTCCGGTCTCGATAATCAGTGCCGCCAATATGCGCTCTTCGGAAATGGCGTCTGGGGCGGAAATCGCGAATTTATGACTGCGCCGGAGTATGCCGTCATCCCCATTCCTGAGAGCCTCAGTTTTGAGGACGCGGCCGCGGCTCCGCTGGTCTTCCTCACCGCGTGGCACATGCTGTTGGGACGAGCGGGGCTGCAGGCCGGCGAAGATGTTCTGGTGCTGGCAGCTTCGAGCGGAGTTGGAATGGCGGCAATCCAAATCGCGAAGATGTTCCACTGCCGCGTGATCGCCACCGCCGGAGGCGAGGCCAAGCTGGAGAAGGCCAAGGTGCTGGGCGCCGACTACGTCATCGATCACTATACCCAGGACATCTCAGCCGAGGTGAAGAAGATCACCGGAAAACGCGGCGTCGATGTAGTCTTTGAGCACGTGGGCGCAGCCACTTGGCCCAAGAGCGTGGAGAGCCTGGCTACGAATGGCCGCGTAGTAACTTGCGGAATCACTACCGGATACGACGTCAAGCTGGATCTGCGTCCGCTCTTCACCAAGCAGCAATCGCTGCTGGGATCGTTCATGGGAACCCTCGGCGAGTTGCATCGTGTCCTCAAGTTCGTCTTTAAAGGCGAACTGAAGCCGGTGGTGGATCGAGCCTGCCCGATGTCCCAAATCGCGGAGGCGCACCGGTATTTGGAGAATAAAGAGCAGTTCGGCAAAGTGGTGATACTTCCGGAACAATAATTGGCTGCGAATGAACGCGAATTAACGCAAATATGATTCGACCTTATCGCGGTGTGCTTCCAAAAATTGCCGCATCTGCATACATTGATGCGAGCGCACAGGTGATTGGAGACGTTACCGTGGGGGAACGCGCGAGCATTTGGCCGAATGTTACCGCGCGGGGGGATGTCAACACCATCCGCATCGGCGACGACACCAACATTCAGGACAATTCGGTGCTGCATTGCGATGCCGGATTGTTTCCGTTGAATATCGGGAATCGCGTCACGGTGGGACATCTTGCCATGCTCCACGGCTGCACTATCGAAGACGATTGCCTGATCGGAATCGCGGCCGTGGTATTGAATGGCGCGAAGATCGGTAGAGGCTCCGTGATAGCGGCCGGCGCGGTAGTTCCGGAAGGCGCCGAGGTGCCTCCGGAAAGCATGGTGATGGGCGTGCCGGCCAAAGTGAAGCGGCAGCTTACAGCCGAGGAACGGGAGCGGTTTCGATTGAATGCAATGCACTACGTGGAAGCCGCGCGGATTTACAAAGAGGGTGCCAGTGGCGGGTAGGGAGCGCCCTCAAAAGCTTTCGGGTTTATGCTGAATCATTCCATCCGAGCCTGCCGTTGTTCCGGGCGAGCAAGGAAAACGCCCTGAACTGAACTATCTACAAACGAGTTTCTGGAGAGTGTGAACGCGGCACGAGAGGCGCCACGAGGTGACTTCAACGGAGTCGGTTCAGTTTTACTCCTGGTCGAACAGTTCGGAACGTGAGATTCGTTCGCCTTTGAATATCACACTCTGAATGCTTTCGAGCTGCTTGATCTCTTTCAACGGGTTTCCATCCACCAGTAGCAAGTTTGCGTCATGTCCTTCGCGGATCAGTCCGATTCGATCCGAAACTCCCAGCAGCCGTGCCGCGTTGTAGGTCGCGGCCTGCAGCGCGACAGCGGGAGGAATGCCTGCCTCTACCCACAGCTCCACTTCGCGCTGGATGGTGGGGCCGTGTAGGGTCATCAGGTCGCCGGCGTCGGTTCCCGCTACTAAAGGCACGCCGGCTTTCCAGGCTGCCATCAGGTTTTCTTTTCCCAGATCCAGAATAATGGGATAAACCTTCACCTGCGCGCGGATCCCGGCGCCCTGCTCGGATTGCAGGAATTTCTTGGTAGACGCGATCAGTGCGGCGGGACCGGCCTGCAAAACCAATGGCCTATCCAAGGCATCGAGGCTGCCGCTGATTAGGTTCGCGAATCCCTCGACTGCGGTCAACGCCGGATCGTACGCGATGCCTCGCGCTTTCATCTGAGCGAACAACTGGTCCGAAAGCTTCTCGCGAACGGACCCTTGCTCAATTGCACTGGCGCCAGCGCTCAGCGCATCTTCCACGTCCCGCGCGTCGCCGGTATGGATAAAGACAGCCAACCTCTGCGCGCGCGCAACCTCGGAAAGCGTACGCAGGATAGCGACGTCCATCCGGTTGAGCAAATTTCCATCTTGCCCGGCTTCCAGATTCGCTTGGATGGCATCCATGCCGCGCTGTTTCAGGGCCAGCATCTGTTGGCGCGCCTCCGCGAGAGTTTTCGGGGCTTGTACCGTTTGATCGTTGAAATACTCCACGCTGTGCCGGCCTGGAACGGTAAATACCGGGCCGCAAGTGAACAACTCCGCACCGAGGCGTTCCCCCGAATTCACTAGCGTCCGCACTTTCAAGATGACGTCTAACGGATCGCCGGAGCTTTTCACGGCGGTGATGCCGCTATATAGATAAGCCGCCAGCGCGCGCGGCAAGGTTTTATCGGGCGTCGACCCAGCCGGCGATTCCTCAAATCCGCCCGAAGCAGAAAGGTGAACGTTCGTGTCGATCAAACCGGGAAGCAGCGTTTTGCCGGCGGCATCAATCGCTTCCGCCTTGAGTTCTTTGGGATCGGGCGTGGCGCCTTCGAAAATCCGCTCGATTTTGCCGTTCTTCACTAACACTCCGCCGGATTCGATCACGCGGCCATCGCCGATGAAGATGCGCGCGTCGCGGATCACCAGCGACCGGCTGCGCTGCAGGTCGCGATTCAACAAGCGCGCCTTCACCACGCTGTCTTTGGTGTAGGCCTGATACACGCCCAGAATCAGAAAGGGCGCCAGAACAGCCACCAGCCACAGTTTCGCTGAGCCGCGGATTCTTTCTTCCTTTTCCCAGCGAAAAAGCTTGACGCCGATGAACGTGGCAAGCAGCAGGGTCAACAACAAAGCGCCGGCCGCGGATGCATTTTGCGCCAGGCTCTCATTGCGTCCCAGGATGGCTTGCATGCCGGTCATCAGATGCGTGGCTGGAATGAACTGCGCGAGAACCTGCACCCAGTTGGGCAGAATGCTCAACGGAATGGTGGTGCCGCTCAGAAACAGCATCGGAAAATATATCAATTGAATGACGATCTGGCTCTCTTGCATGGAATTCACCACCGAGGCGATCACCAATCCCAGAGACCGGAAGGCCAACGAGCCGATGGACACAAAGATGAGCAGCGAAAACCAACGCTGTGGAAAATCCATCCCATACATGAAATGTGCGAGCAGTACCATCATCAGCACGGATGGCAGAAAGTTCAGCAGACCGGTAACCAAGGAAGCCACCAGAATGGGCGCGGCTGAGATGGGCGCCACTTTGAAGCGGCGCAGAATGTTCGCTTCGCGTTCCTGTACCGCGCGAATGCCGGCGCCGAAAAATCCGCTGCCGAGAATTCCAATGTTCAGCACCATGGTCAGCACCTGGATGATGGCGCCGCCCTGCTCGGCATGAAACAACTGGGCGAAGATGAAGAAGAATACCAACGGGAAGAGGTAATTGAAAACGATTACCGTGCGGTCGCGGAATGTCAGTCTGAGATTGATGGCGGCCATCGCCAGGTAACTTTTCATCATTCGCGCAGCCTCTTACCTGTCAGCTCGATGAAAACATCTTCAAGCGTAGGCCGCTTCAAATGGATGTCGGCCAGTTCGATGCCATGCTGGTCGATCCATTTCACCAATTCCACAATGGCTCTGGCGGGCGCGGTGGAATGGACCGTCAGCGACTTCCGGTCGTCCGAAAATGCGTGCTTCTCGGTACTCAAGAATGAATCAATCTCGGTGGCGGGCAGCGGCTGTTCGCACCGGATTTCGATGCGGCTTTGCCCGAGCGTGCGCTGCTGGATCTCGCGCGGCGTGCCGATCTCGATGATCTGTCCTTCGTCGATGATGGCTACGCGGTCGCACAGGCGCTCAGCTTCCTCGATGTAGTGGGTGGTGAGCAAAATGGATCGCTGGGCGTCGCGCAGCTCCTGGATCAGCCCATGGATTTCCAGACGCACTTGCGGGTCGAGGCCCGTGGTCGGTTCGTCCAGAAAAAGCAGCTGCGGTTCGTTGACCAGTGCTAGCGCCAGCGCCACGCGTTGTTTCTGGCCGCCGGACAGTTTCGAATAATATTCATTGCGTTTGTCGCCCAATTGCAGGCGTTCCAGCAGCTTCTCGCGATCCGTGTTGCGCGAGTAGAATGCCGCGAATAACGCCAGAGCTTCGTGCACTTTGATCTTGTCGGGTAGATTGGTGGCCTGCAGGCAGACGCCGATGCGATCCTTGATGGCGCGAGTCTCAAGACCCGGATCGTAGCCCAGGACAATGGTTTCTCCTGAGCTTCTCTGGCGCAGACCTTCCAGGATCTCGACCGTAGTGGTTTTGCCGGCGCCGTTCGGGCCGAGCAATCCGAACACTTCTCCCGCGCGAACCTCGAAGCTGATGCCTCGCACTGCTTCGAAAGTTCCATAGCTCTTGCGAAGGCCGCGGACCGAGATTACGGGATCCGCGCTGTTCAAGAAGCCAGCACCGGTTGTTCCACCAGGACGTTGATAGCGGCCCGGCAGAAGGCCGGCAGATCCTCCGGCTTGCGCGAGGTGACCAGGTTGCGATCCACCACCACCTCAGCATCTTCGTAATTTGCGCCGGCATTCACCACATCGTCTTTGATGGCGAAAAAGCACGTGGCGCGCCGGCCCTTGAGAATTCGGGCCGAGCACAGCACCCACGGGCCGTGACAAATGGAAGCGACCAGCTTGCCTTGCGCGTCCAGATCCTTTACGAAATGATTCGCCTTCGCGTGCCTACGAATGTGGTCAGGCGCATAACCACCGGGAACCACGACGCCGTCGAAGGCATTCGCGGTCACAGCGTCATAGGAAAGTTGTGCGGTGGCGGGATAACCCACTTTGCTCGCGTACACCTTACCGGCTTCGGCTCCCACAAACACGCACTCGGCGCCCGCTTCTTGGAACCGGTAGTAGGGATACCAAACTTCCATTTCCTGGTAGGCGGTGTCGACGAGAATCGCGATACGTTTACCTCGGAGCTCCATAAGACAAGAATACAGGAGCCATCAGGGATTGGGCAGGTAACAAGCTGTGGTCCGATTGGGCTAGCGGGCTTCGATGAACTCTGAAAGTGGACGCTCTATGAGTTCCACTGAATTCAAGGGGTCTTGCGGTTTATTTGCATCTTCCTGGATCACTTCCAGGCACTGTGAGATGGCATCGCGGATATTGCCCAGCGCTTCCTCGCGCGTATTTCCCTGGGATACGCATCCCGGGATATCGAGACACTTAGCGATGTAGGCCCCGTCCTCTTCCCAAATCAGTATGTGCAAACTGGGTTGACTCAGTACATTGATCAATGAAAACGGCATTGAAATCCCGGCTGGGGTGCTGGCCTTTGTGCATGAACCGCCCCCGCCTAAGATAATATCATTCGTACAAGGTTGCAGTTGGAAGCGAAGGGAGGAGGGCTTGGTGGACCCGAAAAGACGTTTCGCCGGCAGCGAGTTCAGCCTTTACATCGTGAAATTCGCTGCCGCGAACTAAACATCGAGAATGGCCGCCTCGCTTCTCCCCAAAGCCACCGGGCAGCAACACGTAAAGGCGTTTTGCTCTATTGGTTGGGTCAAGAGACGGCAGTCTGGCAGCCACATCATACTCTCACGCGCCGGTTGGCCAGTTCTTCTCTCCATTCCGAATCACAAGGAGGTTGCAATGGGAACACTAAAGCAGCTCATCCGTGCCGCGGCGCTGACCGATGAAGAGTATCGCAAGATATTCGACAAATGCTAATCGCGTGCCTTCACCAGAGTTCGCGTCAGAACTCGCACGCCAGACGTTCGCGCACCGCGTTGTATTCGCAACCGATCAATGAGATCACGGCGCCCAAATACATCCAGACCAACAATGCGATCACCGCTCCGATGCTGCCGTACAGCACGCTGTAGTTGGCGATGTTCCGCACGTACCAGGCGAAGCCGGACGTCACGGGAAGCCACAAAAACGTAGCCACGAATGCCCCTGGAAATACCGCGCGCAGCTTGAGCGGCCGGTTGGGCGCAACGCAATACAGAAGTGCCGTCACCAACACCGTGGCGCCCAGCGCGACCACATATCGCAGCAGGCTGCCGAGCAAACTCACCCAGACCTTGATATCCATATCCGGCGCCACGCCGAACCACCCCAGCATGGATCTTTCGCTGCGTGCGCCGAACAGGATCAGCGCCGACGAACCGATGGCCGGCAGAGCTACCGTAAAAACCAAAAGGATGGCCACGCCGCGTTCCTTGAGGAAACTGCGCCCGGATGGCAGCCGGTACGCAGCCGCGTATCCTTCCATTAAACTGACGATGGCGCCGGATGCCGCCCACACGGAAAACGCGCCAGCCAAAAGAATCAGCCACACGGGCCTTTGTCCCTTCACCGCGAATTGGTTTGAGACCAATTCCTCCGTGCCCGGCGGCACCACTTCAAACAGGAATCTGGAGAATACGTGCGCCACCGATTCGGCGTTTACCGTCGCGAGGATCGCTGCGATGGAGGCCAACACGGGGAAGAACGCCAGCAGCCCGGAATAAGCCACGCCCTTGGCGATTCCAAAACAATTGTCTTCGTAACCTGCAACCCAAGCTTGGCGAAAGAGTCCCCAGAAGCGCTGCAACGGCCCGGATCGTTCGAGATAAAGGCTGGGGGCGGAGGCGGACATTTCGCACCTTGATCGTAGCGCAGGTGGTTGTTTGAAATGGCGGGTTGGCAACCCGCCGCAGGATGGCATCCTGCCCTACAACTTAATTTCGGCGGACGGCCATGAATGTCACGTCGTCCGCCGGCCTCGAGTGGCCACGGAACGCGGTTAAATCCTCTATGCAGGCGTCCACCAGAGAGCGCGGGCTCAGGTGGAAGCAGCGGCGCAGCAGTTGTTCCAAGCGCTGATCGCCATAGTCGTCGTCTCCATTGCGGGTCTCGCTGACTCCATCGGTGTAGAGAATCAATGTGTCGCCGTGGTTCAGTTGGTGGCGCTCAACTTCGTATTCGACGCCGGTGAACATACCGAGTGGAAGACTGGCGGTTTCGATCCGCCTGGTGGAGGACGTGCCGGCGACGAGCGGCGAGCAATGGCCGGCGTTCGACACTTCCAGCAGTCCCGTGGGACTCACGCGCGCGCACACCAGCGTGGCGAAAGAGCGTCCTGAATTTCCCTCGCACAAGATGCGATTGGCGCGCTCCATTAATTCCTTCAGAGCAATGTTGCAGTGGATCAGGCTGCGGAACATGGCGTGTAATTGCGTCATCAGCAGCGAAGCGGCTACGCCTTTTCCCGAGGCATCCCCCACCAGTAGGAACAATTCGCCGGCGGGGCACTGGATGACGTCGCAATAATCGCCGCTGACTGGACCCATGGGCTGATAATGATGCGCGATCTCCCAATCGCCGAAGCGCTGTTCGCGCGGCGGCAGCAATCCGGATTGCATGCTCGCGGCCAGCACCAGATCCTGCTCCAGCGCGCTGCGTTGTTCGCGGCTCAGATGATCGATGCAGAAGCGGATCAATGGATCGGACGCCAGCCGGTCCGCCTCGATGGTGTCGTGGCAATACTCGCAGATGCCGAAGGATCCGGTCTCGACGCGTTCGAGCGCGGCGTCTACTTCTTCCAGTAGTGCAGCAAGATGCGGATTGATCCGCGTGTGCGTAAGTACCGTAGTGAGTTTTTGGCGGCGGTCGAGTAGTTGCTCGCGGGCGTAGGTGGATTCTACCATTGCTAATTCCTGCATCCTAGTCAGATGCCGCAGCCAGCGCGAAGGATGCTAAACCCGGAAGGTATCTGCGCGCCAATTGACGATTAACTTCTTGATGTCGCCACCGGAGAGGTTGCTATGAAGCGACTTTTCCACCAGGCCTGACAGCTCCGCGTCCGGACAGAAGCGCAGGGCGATGAGTTGGGCCTCCGTCAGGTCGCCGATTCGGGATTTGAGCGGATCGTTGAGAATCGAAGCCAGGCGTAGGCGCTCTTCGAGGCGTATCACACGATCCTGAGCCTTCAGCGCGTTGATGCGGATGAACGGCGCGGCCACGGCGGCTGCCGAGGCTAGGGCAACCAGGGCCCAGGCTTCGAGCAAGTCGTAATGCCGGACGACGTTGATGATCGCGAGAATCAACGCCGTGGCAGTGACCGGAAGAACGAAGAGGTGGAAGGGTGGTTGGACGCGAACGTGGTTCGCCAGGGTTTGCGGAAGTTTTTCAGCCATAGTGATCTCCTTGTGGTCGAAGGTGTATTCTACTAAGAGGGGGAAAGCGGCGTCTCGGAGTGCACTAAACCCCAAGAAAATCCGTGCTTCCCGCCTTGTATTCGGCTCTTCAAGTATGTTAGGGTAACGGTTTTGGGATAGTGGTTTCAGACGGATTCAGTCTGATCATCACTCCTTCTTGAGAGTCGCTAAGTTCCCTCGAAAAACTGAATGGGCCAAACCTTACAGGCGCTAGGTGGAATATTGCTGCAGGCCATACCGACCATTTGCCTGTTGCTGATTGTGCATTTTTATTTGAAGTGGATGTTCTTCCGTCCGATGCGCGAAGTGCTTGAAAAACGGCGGGAGGCCACCGAAGGGGCGCGCGAATCCGCGGCCGCGATGCTGAAGCGGGCTTCCGAGAAGGCAGCTACGCTCGAAGCTGCGTTGCGCAAGGCGCGGGAGGAGATTTATCAGCAAAATGAAGAGACGCGGCGGGGCTGGATCTCAGAACAAACCACGCGCCTGGACGAAGCGCGGCGCGAATCGCGCGAGCTGATTCACAAAGCCAAACAGGAACTAGAGGCGGAAGCTGCGGTAGCCAAGCGATCGTTAGCGGCGACGGCGGAGTCGCTGGCGGAAGACATAACGCGGTCGTTGTTGGGCGGGAGAGCGTCGTGAAGGGGCTGCGGAACGCTCTGGGCGTTCACACGAGTGTGAACGCGGCACGCATGAGTGCGTGCGCCACGCGGGCGCTCGGGCTGGGGATTGTTTTTGCTGCGGCATTGTTCGCGCAAGGTGGGCCGGAAGTTGAGACCGGCGATCCGTGGCTGGGATGGAAGTGGGCGAATTTCTTGATCCTCGCTGCCGGCCTCGGTTACTTGATTCGCAAACATGCTCCCGCATACTTCCAGCAGCGTTCTCAAGAAATACAACAAGGGATTTCCGAGGCCACCAAGACCAAACAGGAGGCCGAGGCGCGCGCGGCCGCAATTGAACGGCGGCTAGCGGGTCTCGAAAGCGAGATTGCAAAATTGCGTGCCGAGGCGCGCGACGAGATCGCCACGGAAGGGGGGCGCATCAGCCGCGAGACGATGCACCGTCTGCAAAGAATCCAAGCGCAGTCGACGCAGGAAATTGAGCTGATGTCGCGCGCGGCCAGCGCCGATCTGCGAAAATATTCCGCGGAGCTTGCGTTGGATCTGGCGAAGCAACGTATCCGGTCGCGCATGACCAAAGACACGCAGGATTCGCTGGCGGATAAATTCCTACAGGATTTGCGTTCCCGCATTACGCCAGGCGAGAGGAACTGACGCATGGCTTCCGCATTGGCCCACCGCTACGCCAGCGCCCTGGTAGACATCGTACTGACACCGGGATCGACGCTGAAGCCAGAGGATGCAGTAACGCAACTACGCGCGGCCGCGCAAATGGTGGCGCAATCGGCTGAGTTGCGAACCGCATTGCTCACGCCCGCCATTCCGACTTCGCGCAAGCGCGCGGTGATGGGCAAACTGTTGGACGAGCTAGCGGTGGCGCCTTACATCCGGAATTTCATATACGTGGTGATTAACCACCGGCGCATCGCGATGCTGGACGGGATGCGCGAGGCGTTCGAACTGGCGTTAGATGAGCGCATGGGATTCGCGCGCGCTGAAGTGACCTCGGCGGCTGCTCTCGATGAACAACGCAGCGCTCGGCTGGAATCGGAATTATCGCAGTTGACGGGAAAACGCATGCGCTTGCGCTTTGCAGTAGATCCGGAGCTGTTAGGCGGCGCAACGGCGCGCATCGGGTCGACATTGTACGACGGTTCGCTGCGCGGCCAACTCGAACAACTGCGGCGTGAGTTGACAGAGGAATCGGGGGAATAGGGGTGTTGATTTAATATATGGCTCAAATCCAAGCTGATGAAATCGCGCGCGTGTTACGCAGCGAAATTGAGCATTACGAACAAGCGGTAAACGTATCCGAGACCGGATCGGTGATTTCGGTTGGTGATGGAATCGCCCGCATTTACGGCCTGGACCGCGTCATGGCCGGCGAGATGGTGGAGTTTCCGCACGGCGTGACGGGCATCGCGCTCAACTTGGAAGAAGACCAGGTGGGAACCGTGCTGCTGGGCGAATACCAGGAGATTAGTGAAGGCGATGAAGTCCGGCGCACCGGAAAAATCATGTCGGTTCCGGTGGGCGAAGCCATGGTGGGACGCGTGGTAAACGCGCTAGGTCAGCCCATCGACGGAAAAGGTCCGGTGGCCACCAAGGAAACGCGTGCCATCGAAACCATCGCGCCTGGCGTAGTAGACCGGCATCCTGTGAAGGAGCCGCTGCAGACTGGCATCAAGGCGATCGACTCCATGATTCCGATCGGCCGCGGCCAGCGCGAGCTGATCATTGGCGACCGGCAGACCGGCAAGACCGCGGTGGCGATCGACACCATCATCAACCAAAAGGGCGGCGACGTGATCTGTATCTACGTCGCTATTGGCCAGAAGCGCTCCACCGTAGCGCAGGTAGTGAAGACGCTCGAAGACAACGGCGCCATGGAGTACAGCGTGGTTGTAGCGGCCACGGCTTCCGATCCCGCACCTATGCAATACATCGCGCCATATTCCGGTTGCGCGATCGGCGAATATTTCCGCGATAGCAGCCGGCACGCGCTGCTCATTTACGACGACCTTTCAAAGCACGCCGCGGCGTATCGCGAGATTTCGCTGCTGCTGCGCCGTCCACCGGGACGTGAGGCGTATCCGGGCGACGTATTTTATCTGCACAGCCGGCTGCTGGAACGCGCCGCGAAATTGAACGACGCCAAAGGTGGAGGATCGCTGACAGCGCTTCCGATCATCGAGACGCAAGCCGGCGACATCTCGGCCTACATCCCCACCAACGTGATTTCCATCACCGACGGCCAGATCTTCCTGCTGGCGGATTTGTTCAATTCGAATATCCGCCCGGCTATCGACGTGGGCCTTTCGGTGAGCCGCGTGGGAGGCAGCGCGCAAATCAAAGCCATGCGGCAGGTGGCCGGTTCGCTGCGTCTGGATCTGGCGCAATTTCGCAATCTGGCGGCCTTCGCGCTGTTCGGCTCCGAGCTGGACAAGACCTCGCAAGCTCAGTTGAATCGCGGGAACCGTCTGGTGGAGGTGTTGAAGCAGCCGCAATATTCGCCGCTCCCGGTAGAAAAGCAAGTTCTGATCATTTATGCCGGGAATAGCGGTGTGCTGGACGATCTTCCAGTAGACCAGTGCAGGGCGTTTGAATCGGAATTGTACCGCTATCTGGACTCGGCGCACCCGGCTATGCTCCAGACCATTCGCGAGAAAAAAGCGCTGGATGATGCGCTAAAGGGCGAAATCAATACGGTGCTGAAGGAGTTCAAGGAGCGGTTTGTGTCGCAGCATGCTCCGGCAGCCGCAACGGTTTAACTTCCATGCCCAGCCTGATTGATCTGCGCCGGCGAATTCGCTCGGTCAAAAACACGCAACAGATCACCAAGGCCATGAAAGTGGTCTCGGCGGCGAAACTGCGGCGCGCGCAGGATCGCGTGCTGGCGGCGCGCCCGTATGCGCAGAGCATCCGGCGGATGTTGGCGAACGTCATGCAGGCGGTGGGCGACGGCCAGGAAAGCGAAGGCCTTGAATTTCTCATCAAACGGCCGGAGAAGCGAATTCAACTGCTGGTCATCACGGCCGACCGAGGCTTGGCCGGAGCATTCAATTCGAATGTAATCCGAACCGCGCAGAAATTCATTGCGGATAACTCCAGCGCCGAAGTTCAACTGGAGTTAATCGGGCGCAAGGGGCGCGATTTCTTCCGCAAACGGCATCGCCAGATCACGGGCGACTATTCCGCAATTTTTCAAAAAGTGGTTCGCTTCGAGGATGCGCAGGAAATCGGCCGCAAAGTCACCGAGCGATTCAAGCAGGGTGAAATTGACGCCGTTTATCTAGTGTTGAACAATTTCAAAAGCTTGATGGCCTCGCGGCTGGTGGTCTCGCGCCTGCTGCCGCTGGAACCGCCCGAGGGCCAGGAACAGATCGACTACATTTACGAACAACCTCCCGGTGAACTGCTGGCAAGCCTGCTGCCGCGCTATATCGAAGCGCAGATTTTCCGGGCGCTGCTGGAATCCGCCGCAGCCGAACATGCGGCGCGCATGACGGCCATGGAGGCAGCCAGCTCAAACGCGGCGGAAGTAATCGACTCATTGACGTTGAAGATGAATCGCGTGCGGCAGGCCAGCATTACCAGAGAAATTATCGAAATCGTGAGCGGCGCAGCCGCCTTAGACTGAGCCGCGACCGGAAGGAAGCGTTGGAAAGGCATCATATATGGCAACGACATCCGCATTAGTAGAAGGCAAAGTGATCCAGGTGGCTGGACCGGCCATCGACATTCAATTTCCGGAGCACCAGATCCCGGTGATCTACACGGCGGTGCATATCACGAGCGAAGGCTTCACCACCCCAATACCCATCGATGTAATGACCGAAGTTGCGCAGCACATCGGAGAAGGGCGCGTGCGCGCCATCGCGCTGCAACCAACCGATGGCATGGTGCGCGGAATGAAAGCCGTGAGCCTGGGGCATCCCGTGGAAGTGCCGGTGGGAAATCAGACGCTCGGACGCGTGATGAACGTGATCGGACAGCCGGTGGACAACATGGGGCCCATCGATACGGCGCAGAAGTGGTCCATCCATCGTGCCGCGCCCGCTTTTGAGGAGCAGGCCACCGAGTCGCAGATGTTCGAGACCGGCATCAAAGTGGTGGATCTGCTGGAACCGTATTTGCGAGGCGGAAAGATTGGACTGTTCGGCGGCGCCGGCGTCGGCAAAACGGTTGTGATCATGGAGTTGATCAATAACATCGCTTTGAAGCATGGCGGCGTTTCGGTTTTCTCGGGCGTGGGCGAGCGCACCCGAGAAGGCAACGATCTGTGGCTCGAGATGCAGGAATCCGGCGTGCTGAATCCGAAGGATTACACGAAATCCAAAGTAGCGCTCATTTACGGCCAGATGACCGAGCCGCCGGGCGCACGTTTACGCGTTGGGCTTTCCGGACTCACCGTGGCTGAGTTCTTCCGCGACGAAGAAGGCCAGGACGTGCTGCTGTTCATCGATAATATTTTCCGTTTCACGCAGGCCGGATCGGAAGTTTCGGCGCTGCTGGGACGCATGCCTTCCGCAGTGGGCTATCAACCGAACCTGGCGACCGAGATGGGCGAATTGCAGGAGCGCATTACGTCCACCAAAAAGGGCTCCATCACATCGGTGCAGGCCATTTATGTGCCTGCCGACGACTATACGGATCCCGCGCCCGCCACAACATTTGCCCACTTGGACGCAACCACCAATTTGACGCGCAGCTTGGTGGAGCAGGGAATTTATCCGGCAGTTGATCCGCTGGCGTCCACTTCGCGAATTCTGGACCCGCGCATCGTGGGCGAGGAGCACTATAACGTAGCCCAGCAAGTGAAGCAGGTTCTGCAGCGCTATAAAGATTTGCAGGATATCATCGCGATTCTCGGAATCGACGAGTTGTCGGATGACGACAAGCAGATTGTGGCGCGCGCCCGCAAGATCCAGCGATTCCTGTCGCAGCCGTTCCACGTCGCCGAGCAGTTCACCGGGATCAAAGGCCAGTACGTGACGCTGGCCGATACCGTGCGCAGCTTCAAGGAAGTGGTGGAAGGGAAACACGACGACCTGCCTGAGCAAGCGTTCTACATGCAGGGCAGCATCGAAGATGTGAAGAAGAAGGCGGAAGAACTGCGAAAGCAGGGTGAGGCATAAACCGTGGCCGAGGATTTCGAGATCGAGATCGCCACGCCGCAGCGCCTCTTAGCGCGCGAGAAGGTGATCCGCGCGCAGATCCCGGCCAAGGATGGATACATCGGTGTCCTGCCGGACCATGCTTCGTTGATTTCCGAGCTGGGAATCGGCGCCATGACCTACACCACGCCGGGCGATCACTACTTCAGCCTGGCGGTGGGCGGTGGGTTCCTGGAGATCCACAATAATGTAGTGCGGGTCCTGACCGATTTCGCCGAGAAGGCTCAGGAGATCGATGTCCCGCAGGCCGAAAAAGATTTGAAGCACGCCCAGGAGGCCATGATCAATCCCGCGCTGGGAATTGATATCGCGGCAGCTTTGATCGCGGTTCGTCACGCTCAGGCGCGGATAGACGCGGCGCGGAAAGCCGCCAATAAGGAAGAGTAACCCTCCCTGCTATTCTAAAGTCGGTATGCCTAAGCTTACCCAGAAGAGCAAAAAAACAAGTAAGCTTCCTCGTATTGCTGAGATCGCACAAAAACTGGGAAAGAAGATTCCGGAGGCCAAGCGGCGAGTTATCCCTCAGGACTTTTCCAGCCGCCTTGACCATTACATCTACGGATCCACGAAGCATTGAGGACCGTCTTCGCCGACGCCGCGGGCGTTCTCCTATCGAGTTGGCGAGCGTTGATGGTAGCGAACCAGAAACGAGAAACCAGAAACGAGAAACCGCTCCTTCACTTCGTCCAGGAGGGTTTCGTTCGAGCGTTCCTGTTAAGAGCGGTTAGAATCAAATTAGGCGATGTTTCGCGTCATCTTTTGGCTCCTCGGCTTAGTAGTAATCATTTCGCTGCTGCGTGGCGTGATCGGGATCATTATGCGGGGACTGGGCGACTTGGTGAATCCCCAGTCCACTCAGCGGGGCGCGCAGAACCCAGCAAGTCAGTTTCCGTTGAGCGGGGAACTCAAGAAAGACCCCGCCTGCGGTACTTACATCGCAGCGGCCACTTCCATCCATGAAACCGTGGGAGGCGAGACCTTCTATTTTTGTTCCAAACAATGCCGCGATAAGTACGTTGCTTCGCTGGCTCGTTAGTCTGGCCGCGGGTCTTCCGGCGCTCGCCGCAACCACTCCGCCGGTTTTCTACAAGGACGTTCTTCCCATCCTCCAGAATCGATGCCAGGAGTGCCATCGTCCCGGCGAGATTGCGCCCATGCATTTTCTCAGCTACGCCGACACCCGTCCGTGGGCCAAGGCCATTCGCGAAGCCGTGCTGACTCGTAAAATGCCGCCTTGGTTCGCGGATCCGCAATTCGGACACTTCGCAAACGATCGCTCGCTTTCGAGGGATGAAATCGAAACGCTTCTACATTGGGTGGACGCGGGGGCGCTGGAAGGTTCCCCAAAGGATGCGCCACCGGCCCGCGCGTGGCCGGCGGGTTGGAATATAGGAACACCCGATGCCGTGCTTGAGATGCCGCACGCGATTCCGATTCCGGCCAGTGGGGCGATCGAGTACCAATACATAATCCTGCCCACGCGTTTTAGCGAGGACAAGTGGGTGCAGCAGGTGGAAGTGCGGCCTTCCGACGCAGCGACGGTGCATCACGCGGTGGTCTACATTCGGGATCCAGGATCGGACTGGCTGCAAGGCCGGCCCAGCGGAGAAGCATTCGCGTTACCCATCGCAAAGAGTCTGACCACTAGTGACATTCTGCTGGTATATACGCCCGGCAATTCCTTTGACGGCTGGAAGCCAGGGATGGCGAAGAAAATCAAAGCCGGGTCGGACCTGGTGCTGCAGATGCATTACACGGCTAAGGGGAAGCCCACCGCCGATCGAACGCGCATAGGCATGATCTTTGCAAAGGAAACGCCCAAGCAGGCTGTTCTTACGCTGCAGATGGGCAACGACAAATTTGTCATTCCACCCGGTGAAGCGAACTATCGCGTTCCGGTGTCCGGCACCTTGCCGAATGACGCTCTGCTGATCAGCCTGTTCCCACATATGCATCTGCGCGGCAAAGCATTCGAGTATCTGGTGGCCATGCCGAACAGCGGATTCACCACGTTACTAAGAGTTAGTAACTATGATTTCAATTGGCAACTGAACTATCGGCTGGCGCAGCCGCTGCTGCTCCCCGCCGGCACTCGATTGGCCTGCGCCGGTTATTTTGACAACTCGGCCAACAACCCACGCAATCCGGACTCCCAAGCGGAAGTTCGATTCGGCGAGCAGAGCTGGGAAGAGATGATGATTGGTTTTTTCGACGTCGCGGTGGATGCCGGAATCGATAAGACGACATTTTTTCAGCGACGGCGGTAAAATAGGGACTGAACAGTTCCTGCCTGCGCACCCGAGCGGGGCGCAAAGCATAGGAGAATCAGCAATGCGTGATTTGGCAGATAGCGTGCTGATCGGAATCCCCTATGTGGGGTAAGAACGAAGAAGGGCACACTATGCCAGTACCGGCTTCAACACAACCATCCACTGCGGCGCAACCTGCAACTCGGCCACAAACAGGCGGCGCGACGACAGTCTTCGGCAAAACGATGAAGATCGTTGGAGAAATATCCAGCGACGAAGAACTGTACGTGGATGGTGAGATGGAAGGCAGCCTGGAGCTGCGCAATCGCTTGACGATCGGACCAACCGGCAAGGTCAAAGCCAACATAAAGGCCCAGGAAGTGATCGTGTTCGGTTCGGTGCGCGGCAATGTGGAAGCGGAACATCGCATCTCACTGCGCGCCGGCGCCACCATCGTCGGCGACATCAAAACCGCCGGCATCGTCATCGAAGACGGAGCCTATTTCAAGGGCGGGATCGATATTTCTAAAACCGAGCCAGGCAAGACTGGCGCTACGCCACAAGCATCAGCGGCCGGCAAGGGATAAGAATCTCACAAAAATAGCAACAACCGGTCGATTACGGGCTTGAGAAAAAATCGGTTCGCAGGCGAAAGCGCCCGCGCCACCCAATCGCAAATCCTTGTTCGTCAACGTGAAGCAGGCGCTTTCGCCTGCCAACCTCGTGCGCACGCCGATTTTTTCTCAAGCCCTGACGCTCGCGGTTCGGAATGGCCGTTCGAAACTGGATTCCTCCGCGCCGCATCCAATCTATGAGGCCGCACCCTGCATGAAGAGGAACTGTGGCCGTGGAGGAGACCGCCCGCTGGCAACGGCGGGCGGCTCTTATTGTCTACTGTCCCAGCGACTTCAGCTTGTTGCTCACCCGCTTGCGCGCGTCGCGATCGGTTGTAAGATCAAGAGCCGATTGATAGGCCGCCCGGGCTTCCGTGGGATGTTTCCGCGCAGCTTCCGCATCGCCAATTTGTTCAAACACGCCCGCGTTCTTCGGCTCCAGCTTCGAAATTTCGAGCAGTTCCACCAGCGCACCCTCGGAATCGCCGCTCTTTAGGAGCAAGCCGGCCAGTGCGGAATGTGCCGCCAGATACCCGGGTTTCGCTTCCAGCACCTTGCGGTATTCCGCGATAGCCGCCGCGTTATCGCCCGCAGCGGCCAGTGTCGCAGCCAGGCTGAGGCGCGAGGGCAGATAATCGGGCGATTGCTGCAGATTCGCGCGCCACAGATCCATGGCTTCCTGTTGCCGATTGTTTTCATCGGCCAGTAGCAGAGCCAGATTGTGACGGGCGGCCAGCAGTTTCGAATTCTTTTGCAAGGCCTCGCGGTAAAGGCGCTCCGCTTCGTCGCGCTTACCTTCGGAAGCTTTAAGAGTTCCCAGCGCGTTGTATGGCTCGGCGGAATCCGGCGCGAGCGCCGTAGCTTTCTTATACGATGCCTCGGCATCCTTGCGCCGATTTAAGCGCTGATAAACCAGGCCGAGGTTGTACGGAAGATAGCTAAATTGCGGAGTCAGCCGGATAGCTTCCTGATACGCGCGGATGGCCGATTTATAGTCGCCCGTCTCGACGTAAGCCAGCGCTTCGTTGTGCAGCGGATAGGACCAATGGCGCGCGCGGCGCACTGCGTCGCGGAAAGCCGGAATCGCTTTGTCGTACTGAGCTTGCTCCAGATAGGCGATGCCCAGCGCGTTGAATCCGTAAGCCGCGCCCGGGTCGATGCGCACAGCCTGCTCCAGCAAATCGGCTGCCTGCGGGAAGTTTTTGTCGTAGAGCAAAGCCCGGCCCTGGAAGAAATCCTGGCGGCCTTCCAGATACAGCGATTCGTGCGTCAGAGTTCGCGCGGCTTCCATGTAGCGCGCACCCTGCTGGAACTCCTGCTGCGATTGCGGCGTCTGGTCACCGGTGAGATAACGCAGCAGCACTTGCTGAGCTTTGTTTTCGAGCGCGATGCGAAGTTGGTTTTCGCGCTGGGTATACAATTCCGGTTCGAGTTCGCCTTTCAGTTTCGCGAGCGCCGCGAAGGCGCTGTCCGATTCTCCAGGCAGGATGCGGCCGGCCTGGATGGCTGCAGTGAAATGGTCGATATCGTCATCCGCCTGATCCGCGCCCAATTCATTCGCGGGCGTAGCGGATGCCAGATACAACGGCTGGCCGTTGCGCGAATCCAGCAGCATCCGCCAGTGGGCCAGGTTAATGCCCGGCTTCTTGACGTCGGAGATCTTGATGTCCACTGTCCCCGGGCTGATGTCCTGCGGATGTTGTTTTTCTGCTGTCGCGCGCGGAACCTGAGTGGTTACGTAGCGGATCAGTTCTTCTCCTGTAACCACGCCATCGCCGTTCTCGTCGGCCGCGCCTTCCATACCTTTCAGCACGAAGTAGCTGAACGCTCCATGACCGCCTCCGAACTCGGGACCTTCGCGCGAAAGCTCCTTACGCCGGCTGCCCATGATTCCCAGCAGATCGCCCTCGAGATTCTTGAAATTTTCCACGTTGGCATTCACGGTGTTGTTCTGGATGGTGCCGATGGTTCCAGCCTTGCAGACATCTACAAAAAGCAGCACGCGGCCCACCTTGGTGAGCTGCTCCTCGAATAACGATTGCAACTCCGCCATGGGCAGCGCTGTGCTCTTCAAATCCTGCGGATCGGAATCGTAGGTGAGGATGTACGCATCTTTGCCGTCCACTGTTCCGTGCCCGGCCACCAGGATGACAACGGTATCGGCTTTCGTCGCCCGGCGCTTCAGGAAATCCTGGAATCCCAGGCGCACCGCCGCAGTGGTGGCTTTGTCGTCAGTAAGAAGCAGCACGTTGTTCAGCGCCAGCCCTCCCGCGCGCGGGCTCTTCAAGAAATCGGCGAAAGTGGCGGCATCACGCTCGGCGAACTGCAACGACAATTCCGGCTTTTCGTATTTCGAGATACCGATCAGCAATGCGTAAGTGGTCCCGCCTGCCACTGCGGCGGCTGTCTTGGCTGCGGCTTGATCGGCCAGCGCTTGCTCCAGCTCGAAAATCTTGCTCTTCACCCAAACCGCATCCGGCCACTGCTCGCGCAGTTTGTAGTACATCTCGAGCGAGTTAGCCGGCAGTTTATGATTCTCAAAGATGGTGGCTTCGCTCACCAGCGCGGCTTGATCCTTGGGATCGCTCTTCAAAGCCGCGTCATAGGGCGCCAGCTCCGCAACTAGGTCGGCGGTCAGTTGATCCCGCGGGGTGGGCGGAGTCTCCGGCTTGTCGCCGCCGCGCGTCATGGTGACGCCGTAATGTTGCTGGCTGGCGGCGCCGATGCGCAGCGTGGGAGGCAGCGTGCAAGCCCGCGCAGGCTGTTCCGTAATCTTGCCGGCCTTCACCTTGGCTTGCTTCGTATCCAATCGAACTTCGCCGGCAGGACCGAGCGTATCGATTGCCTTATTTGGACAAAAGAGGAAGGAAGCTGGCGAGGTTTCGGTCCGAAGGCCGTCACCGGAAAAAAGCAGGTCGCCAGGCTTGGCCGCGAGCGGAGTCTCAGTGTCCGCGCGCAGCACCTTGCCGCCCGCACCGGTGAGCACCAGGCCCACAGCGGTTTCCTTCTGGTCGGCTGCGAATAATCCAACGCCTCCGAGCAAAGCGACGGCGAAACCGAGCCGCGACCGTAAGGGAGTCGGTGCTTTTTGAGTTTTACGCATTAACCACAGCCTTCGCCACCAACGAGGCAACCGTATAAAGACTAATCGGCAGTGCTTTCCCTCGCACCGGCGTCTCGGATAAATAAACAGTCTCAACCTGATTTCCGAGTTTGCTCTGCGTGGCGCCACTCAACAGTAATTTCGTATGGTGCTCCTTATTCAGACTTTCGAGGCGTGACGCCACATTGACGGTATCCCCGAGAACGGTATATTCCATTTTATCGGCTGAACCCACGTTCCCCACAACCGCGGGCCCGGTATGAATGCCGGCCCCGGTTTCAAACCGGCCGGGCATCGTCACAATCTCCGTGGCGCATTGCACGGCCCGGATGGGATGGTCACCCGGAACGCAACCTTCGTCGTCGTCGGAGAAAATTGCCAAGATGCCGTCGCCGATGAACTTATTGGGATGGCCGCGATAAGCCACGATAACCGCCACCATGATGGCCAAGTATTGGTTTAGGATCTGGACCACGGCTTCCGGCCCCTGCTCGCTGGAGACTTCTTCGGTGAAAGCCGTGAAGCTTCGAATGTCGGTGAATAGAATGGTCACCTCCATCCGCTTTCCCGACAAAGCGATGGCTTCCGTTTCGTCAATGGAGGTGGCCGCCTTCGAACCGACAAACAGGGCGACGGCGCGCCGGAACAGATTGCCCCGCTTCTCTTCGGTAGCGAAGCGGTAAACGATAGAGAAAACCAGGCAGATGGAAGTGGCCAACAGGAGTTCGGAGGTGGACAGAATCAGGCCGGATTCGAACAGCAAATGCGTATAAATGAGAATCGCAATGATCTCGAGGACGATCAGCGGCGCGGCCCGGCTGGCTGAAGTCGACGTCGATACCAGCACAGTGAGGGTAGTGGCGAGAATCAAAGAAAACAGCCGCAACCATTGCGGAACGGCCACCAAATACCGCCCCCTCAGCAGCGTCCACACGGTGTTCGCATGTATCTCCACTCCCGCCGTGTCCGAATGTTGGATGAGCGGTGTGAAGAACGGAGTATCGTAGCGATCCTGCACAAAATCGCTGCCCACCAGAACGATCTTGCCCTGAACCCACTTGCGGAGCTTGGCTTTATCTCCAGCCTCGGCAGCCTTTACGAAATCCCAGAGGGAGACCCTGGGGAACGTTCCGGGACCGCCGGCATAATTGATAGTGACGTTTCGATTCTGCGTAGGGATCGTATGTCCCTGCAACGTGATCTTGCCATTCCGAATCTCAGCATCCACGCCCAGATATTTCTCCACGGTGCGCATCGCAAGACACCGCGCGGGTGGAGGATCGTCCGGTTTCGACGACGGCGCTTCCATGAGTTCCTGCCTGCGGGAAAAACCGTCCGAATCGGCAGTTAAGTTGGCCCATGCCCCCAATCCGAGGGCGGCGGCGATCATGTTGATGGGGATCGTCTGGGCCGCCTTGTTGGATTGCAGTCGTTCCACGTAGCCCACCACCACTGGAACCGGCGATGAACTCACTGCGCCGGCCAGCCGTTCGTCAGCACCCTTTACATAATCGTCGATTGGAATTCCAAAGGCCAGGTCTAATCCAATTACTTTGGCGCCGGCATCGCCAGCGGCAGTGATGGCATCCGCGTAATGGTCGTCCCAGAACTCATGCAGTTCTGGAAAATTGTCCATGGCTTTCTGGTCTTCCGTGAGCAGAACGATGTTGGGGATAGGAGGCGGTCCAAACAGATAATTGCGCATAACGAAATGCGCATCGTAGGCTTTAAGATTGAGGGTTTGAAAGAAGCTAACTTCGCCCAGCGACCAGGCCGCCAGCACGCTCCCGATGGCAAGTATCACGCAGAGGGCCCAGTGCCTCCACTTCCTAGTCATGTTAACCTGCATCTTACTACGGCTGGACTCTCACTGTGACGTTTCGGCGGTTTTGGAATAAGTGGTTTTGGCGTAAATCGGTTGCAACTGTAGGTGTCTGCGCCGCTCTGTTGTGCGCAGTGCCGGCGTTTTCGCAAACCACGCAAGGCCTGATTTCAGGCCGTCTGGTGAGCTCCGTCACCGGTCAACCCATCGCGGGCGCCAGCGTTACCTATAACAGTTCCATCAGCAATTTGGCCGGAGCCGCTCAGAGCGACGCCTCCGGCTACTATTACCTGCCGCTGCTCTCGCCGGGGTTCTACCGTCTGCGGGTGACGGACTCCGCGTATCAATCGCAGGAAGTGCAGGAGCTGGAGCTGACCGTGGCCGCCCGGATCGAGCTGGATTTCCGGCTGCGCCCATTGAACGACGTATGGGAGAGCGGTCAATATAACAGCGTGTTCCTGCCCGGATCGAAGACCATCGTTACCTTTTTCGGTCCTGATGTGGACCCCAGCAAATCCGGATCTTTTGAGGCGCAAAAAGGCCGGCGCGAGACGTTGGAATCGACGATTTCTGAAGTGATCGATTCCGGCGAAATCGACAACCTGCCACTCGAAGGCCGGGACGTTTATACCATGCTGGTAACGCAACCCGGCGTCACTTCAGACGCCGCCACCGGCCGCGGTTTGGGACTGGCGATCAACGGCCAGAGACCCTCCGCTTCTAATTTCCTGCTGGACGGATTGGAAAATAATAACTACCTGATCACCGGGCCGCTGGTTATTCTTGCGCCGGAAGCTATTGAGGAATACCGCATCTCCACCAACAATTTCTCGGCCGAATACGGCAGAACATCCGGTTTTGTTGCGAACGCGATCACGAAATCGGGTGGCGATCAGTTTCACGGAGTGGCCTATTTCTACGTGAAGAACGATGTGTTGAACGCGAACGATTTTCAGCAGAATCTAATCGGTGCGGCGCGCCCGCCGGACAAAGAGATCCAGCCGGGTTATCAAGTAGGAGGGCCGATACTCAAAGATCGGCTGTTTTTTTCGAGCGCCTATGAATACTTTCGAAGCCGCAGCCAGCAGGCTCCCTTCACTTTTCAATTTCCTACTGCGAATTTCGCTTCCACATACACTCTTCCCAACTCCCCGTCCCGCCAGTTGCTGACCGAATTTCCGGCGCCCTATGTTACGAACGGAAACTTTCCAACCGGTACATTGACGCTCGCGCCTCCTGTCGCCGTGAATCGGACGCTAGCCATCGAGCGCCTGGACTATACGCGTCCCGGAGGCAAGGATCGCGTGTTGGGACGCCTCATGATCAATCGCTTTGAGGAACCTGATTTCATTTGGTCGCCCTACCCAGCCTTCACTTCAGTCTTGAATGAGAACACCTGGGCTCTGGGCGGTAGTTATATTCATTCGTTCAAACCCGATCTGATCAATGAAGCACGCCTCGGCTACAGCAGCGACGATCTGCATTGGAACCGGCCGCATCCTGAGATTCCCACGCTGGTTTCGCTCGATGGAACCACGCTGCCGGGGAGCCCGGCCTTCTACGCGTACAAGAACGTCAACAATAGCTGGGAGATGCTGGATAACCTGACGTGGACGCACGGCCGGCATCTGGTAACCACGGGCGCGGGATTGCTTTTGCGGTCGTCTAACGGATACCTTACAGCAGGCCAGGATGGCGAGTATGCTTTCGAGCAGGTTCTGGCATTCGCCTTTGGGACCCCGAGTGACTTTACGACATCCATCGATAGAGCGGCGCTGCCTAACTTTCAACAACCCTCTTTTGACCGGAATTATCAATATCGCCAGTATTTTCTGTTCGGTCAAGACACTTACAAAGTGAGTTCGCGACTTACTGTGAATTACGGCCTGCGCTACGAATTCTACGGCGGTCCGCAAAATACCGGGGCTGTCAAAGATGCGCTGGTTCAACTCGGCTCAGGCAGCAGCTTGCCGCAGCAGTTAGCGACGGCCACGCTGGTAACGCCCACCAACGGAGGGAATGAGCAGCTTTTCGGTTCCGACAAAACTGATGTTGCGGTTCGCGCCGGCGCGGCTTATGACTTGTTTGGAACCGGCCGCACGCTGCTTCGTGGCGGCTACGGGATCTTTTATGACCGGCCTTTCGACAACCTGTGGGAAAACTTACGAAACAACAATCTTGTCGTGCCGGAGTCGTTCACGCTCCCGCCAGGTACGTTCAACTATCTCGCGCCCATACCAACGGTGCTGGCTTCGCTTCCGCCTCAAGTAGTCAGTACCGATTTTCCGAATCTGACCTTAGTAAGTCCCAACCTGCGCAATGGATATGCACACAGTTATTTTTCAGGCGTACAACATCGGATCACGGATAACTTTACCGTCGAAGTAAATGGCTTAGGCACCTACGGCCGCCGGCTCATCACTACTGACATTATCAATCGCCCGTTTTCGGTAGACCGCGGCATTGGGAACCCAACCAGCATTAATCCAGATCTGCCGGAAATCTCTTATCGCGGCGATCAGGGATTCTCGGATTACAACGCGCTCACGGCGGTGGTGCGTTATCGAAGCAGCCGAGGGATGGTGCAAGGTTCTTATACCTGGAGCCATACCATCGACAATCAGAGCGATCCGTTGTTGGGCGATTTTTTCAATCTGGATTTTGCCAGCATACAGGGCGGATCGGGCACCACCGGTCACGCGGCATTCACCCAGCAATTCAATCCGAATGTGGATCGCGGAAATTCCGATTTCGATCAGCGCCAGAACCTGGTTATATTTTCCTACTGGAATCTGCCCGCGCCGTTCCAGAGCTCGAAGGCCGCTACTGTGTTTCGCGGCTGGGTAGTTTCCGAATTAGCGGCCTTTCGCTCGGGATTGCCCTACAGCGTGTTCGGCACATCGGCTGCAATTCCGGGACAAGGTCAACTTCTCGACAACCGCGCCAATATCGTGAATCCGAGCCAGGCGGTGCTCGCGAATCCGGTGCCGGTGCCGGGCGGAGAGCGCTTGCTGAATTACTCTGCTTTTTCCGAAGCTGCCCCGAGCGTGCTGGGCAACTCCGGACGCAATGCGTTTATCGGTCCAGGATTTTACAGCATGGATATATCGTTGGCACGATCGTTTGGATTGCGTTGGCTGGGCGAAGGTGGACGGCTCACGTTTCGCGCGGACGCGTATAACTTTCTGAATCATGCCAACCTGGGTAATCCGAATTCCGAATTCACTGACCCGAGTGTCACCAATCCTCTAACAACCAATTTCGGAATCGCAACCTTCGGCCGTCAAGGCACCCCCTCAGGATTTCCCGCAGTAAGTCCTTTAAATGAAACAGCCCGCCAGATTCAGCTCAGCGTGAGGGTTCTGTTCTAACAAAGCGTCGAGATCATTCTCGACGCTGCAAACACGAGTGTTTGCGCCACGGCTGGCTTGTGGCGCACGCACTCTTGCGTGCCGTCTCGACACTCGTGTCGAGACTTAAATCCGAACTACCAACCTCCCACCCGCCGGAAGAACGATTTCCTCTTCCAGCACCAACGCGTCGCCATCGCGGTGATGCGCGCATGGCTGGCCGTCCAGAGTGATGGACGTTTTTCGTGCGGCCGTTTGCGCCAGTCGAATTGATTTTAGTGGCAGCGTGCCTTCAGTCACGGCCAATTCCAAGCGTTCCCTTGCGATCGAAAATATTCCCCAACCCAGGCCCGTCGAAAAGAAAGATGAGAATTCAGCCGCCTGAGCCCTTGGGAAGAGACTAATCGCCTTCGCCGCTGCGTGATAATCAAAGCCGCTGAATGCAATCACGTTCGACCACGCCGACATGGCTCGCGCATAATGATGGCCGCACTCCGGCTCATCCCAGGGATTGCGGCGTTCGCCGTCGTATCGCCGGCGCACATTCTCGATGGTCTCGAGACCCTCCTTGAGCATTCCGGCATGAATGAATTGCGCCGCCACCAAATACTCAATTCCCGTCCACGCCTCCTGAAAATAGGGAAACGGAATCTTAGGCCGGCCGCCTTTGGTGTAATCGCAAACCAGCAGCGCCGCTTCGTCGTTCAACGCATAAACGCGCTGCACCGAATCATGCTCGTAGAGTTGCGAGCGATAGTTGTACTTGTGGATGGATTCAAGCGTCTTCCGAATGTGGGCCGCATCCAGCAGCGGGCCTAGGCCCGCGATATCCGCCAGGTACTGCCCGATCAATTGGTCGGCCAGACAGCCGTCTCCCAATTGAAACTCGGGTTGCTCCGGATTATCCGCTCCCATATCGCCAACCGTGGCGGCCGCGATCTGGTTCCTCGGAATCCCGCGCACCTTTTGAATGTAGTAATCGCCGTTGAAAAGATTTTGATCCGTCCAGGCGCTACCCTTCGCAAATAGCCTGTGATAGTTGGCAGCTGCGGCCGTATCGCCCAACGCCAACGCCATCTCTTCGGCAGCGCGCAATGCTCCCAGATAGTAAACCGTGCCGAGTGGATTCGGACCGTAGAATTCCACGTCGTAAGTATTGTGCTGAACACCTTCCAGCACGCCGTTGCGGCGAGGATCCCAACCGCCGGGAATCCACGCGAATGAAATACCGCGTTGGATCTTCGGCCACAGGCTACGCAGCCAGTCCATGTCGCCGCACAGCTTCCAATCCAGATACGCCTTGATGATTTGCCCCATCTGACCATCGGCCGCGGCATAGCCGAACCGATCGAGACCGTCCGGCAGCATCTGCCGGAATCGCATGCCGCCTTGATCGTCCTGCGAAAATCCGAACGCGGCTTTGCGTAGCGACCGCGCAAGGCTGGGGAAAACGAACTGCGTGGACGTCTCATAATTCCAAACATGCGTGCAGTTCCCGAAGCAGCATCCGCGCTGATCGTCGCAGCCTTCGAATCCGTGGAACTCGCCGTCCGCGGTGCGGAAGCATGTCTGCGTTACCAGCGTGGATAGATTCGACATCGCCGCGTCCCGCAATGCGGCAGGCAGAGTGCTGCGGCGCATGGAGTCTACGAACTCGCGCGTCCGCCGTTCGGATTCTGGAAGCTCGCGAGCTGCATACTGAGCAGCCGACCACGCATCGTCGAAACGGGTGCAATAGTAATTGCCGATTATGTCATGCTCGTGGCCTTTCGGTGCGGTCCAGCCCGACCACGCGGGCGTGCGATTCGGAAAGTGCCACGCCAGCATGAAAGTGTAGCTTGCGTCCGCGCCAGCAGCGATCTCGCGTTCCAGGCACAGCGCGCCGGTGACGGTTTGCTTCTCGGCTTCCGGACCAAGCTGCCCGTCCGCGGTGAAATCATCCCAGAACAGCATCGGACTGGCCCACCATTTCGCCGCCGGCCAACCGCGCAGGTAACTCACTCCACCGTCGCCCGGTTCCAGCACGCAAAGTGCGAACGATCCTCGGAGCGGGTCAGTCTCCTTCAGCTTCGGATTGCTCATGTACAAACCCTGCAGACTTGCCCCGGCTCCAGCGATGCGAAATTCGTTAGTGCGGCCGTCGCCACCCACCGGGCTATCAATCGAGAGCGCGATCGAAACTTGCGCCGAGCCCGGTCCGGGATTGTGGACGCGATAACGCAGAACCGCAACTGGCAGACCGGACGCATCGGGATCGAGCGGAATGAACGGGCTTAACGCTTCAAGCGTAACCTGCACCGGCAGACTCGCATCCTGGAATGCTATATGAGCGAGCGGAAATTCGCCGGTGAACGTGGCGCCAGCGAGGCGGCTCAATCCCGGCGCGTTGTCCGAACCAAGCCCGGAAGATCCGGCATAGGGCGGCATCAGGCGCGCTTCCAGCACCCGCGCGACCGGCTTCGAGTTGCCGCGCTTGGCCCAAATGGAAGGGAACGCATAGTTCGGCGAGCGGCCCTTATCCGGGCGATTGAAAATCTCCCAATCGCGGAGCTGCCCGCGTCCACCCAGGCTGATGCTTCCAGTACCGATGCCACCAAGCGGAAACGCAATCATCGCGAGTTGGCGTCCGGAATAAGTTCGCGGATAACGTATGCGCTCGCCGGGCTCAGCAATGGCGGCGCGTTGAGCTTGAGCGCCAGCGAGTGCGGGAACGCCCGGCAGAGCTGCGCCCGCGACGATACCTTTGAGGAAACCGCGCCGGCCAGTGCCGGAATTGTCACTCATATTTCAGATTCCTTCCGCCGCTACCGAAGCCATTCGATGCTCCGGCTTCGGAGGCGCAGGGCTAAAGCACTGCATGTTTCCGAGCTCAATTTCTCCGGGCAGCTTCGCGAGTTGTTCTTCCACGATTCGCTGGAGCGTCGCTGGATCGCCCTCAGCGCGCACGTTCAACAACAGTTGATGAAACTCCGCTGGTGACGCGTCCAGCATCCCGTGCACCACGGGATCCGCGCCATTGCTAATAATAGAAGCTTTTAAATAGCCGGATGCCGAATCATCGGAGAGCTTCAGGTGGACGACACGCAGGCCATCGGCAGTCAAAGCACGCTGCATTTCGTCAAGAAGCGGTCCAATCAATAATGCGGGAGAGAGCGGAGTCTCCAGCTTCACTGTGACGCTACAGTTGAGCCATGCCAACGCAGCCTCGGCACGGGCGTAGCGTTCGTAATCGATATCCAGGATTCTGCCGCCCGCGGGAACTTCGCCGGCCAGCACTTCATCCAGCCACTCCGCGACACCTTGTCCGGTCAGCGCGCTGATATATCGCACCGGCGCGCCCGCGATATTCGGAAATTCGCTATGCCGATCCACTTTGTTGAAACACAGCAAATCGGCCTCGTCGATCTGCATACGAAACAAGAACGACAAATCCGAAGTAGCATCGCTCAAGTCGAGTTCCCGCGCGCGCTCGGGATCAATTAGAACAGTATAGGGCGCCAGGCAAAATTGGTGGCTGTAGTAGAGCTTCAGCGGCTGCAGCGTGGTGGCTGAAATATCGGTGCAGCTACCGACGGCTTCAGCGAAGATCACGTCCGGAGAATATTTCCGAAGGCGCTCCGCGGCGTCAATCAGTTCCGAGAAGCGGCAGCAGAAACATCCGCCGGTAACCTGATCGGCCGCGATTCCGTTCGATCCGACGAATTCGGTGTCAACCAGGCTGTGGCCCTGATCGTTCAACACGGCCGCCGCACGCAGGCCGCGCTCTTTTAAGACGCGCGAGGCCGCGAGAATCAACGTGGTTTTTCCCGAGCCAAGGAATCCTCCGAGTGGAACGATGATGGGGCGCTCGCTCATAGTGACCCTTTACGTCGGCGATATTCTTCCATGGCCCGTGTGTGATCGTCCGATCGCAAGGATAGCTCCTGGAATTCAAGATACTTCGAAAAGGCGTCGTCGTAATCCGATTCAAACGAGGATGTGATCAGCTTCTTGGTGAACCCGCGAGCCGTAGCGCTGCCCGTTGACATTCTCGCGATTAAAGCGTCGATCGTTTCCGTGAGCTGCTCTTCGGGCACCACCCAATCCACCAGCCCGATCCGCAGCGCTTCCTCCGAGGAAATCAATTCGCCAGTGAGTGCCATGCGGCGGGCACGGCCCAAACCGATGAAGCGCGGCAAGCGGTACGTGCCCATGCCTGGGATCAGCGCTTCGAGAACCGCCGGAAGACCAAAGCGCGCGTCGGGTGTTGCCACGCGGAGATCGCAGGCCAGTGTCAATTGAAGTCCACCTCCGATCGCATAACCACGGATCTTGGCCACCGTCAGCGCGTCCAACTGTTCGATGCGGCGCATCGCTTGGTCAAAACTGCGGAACCAATCGATCTTCAGCTCGCCGCGAGAAAGTGCGCCGAGGTCCACTCCGGATGAGAAGGATCGGCCGGCGCCCGAGAGGATTACTGCGCTAATGTCAGCGGCGTTCTCCAGTTCGTCGAGCGCGCCATGCAAGTCATGCGCCATTGACCAGTTTTCAGCGTTCAATACCTCGGGCCGATTTAAGATCAATTCGGCGACGCGTCCTGTCTTTTGGAGACTGACAGTGGTGTTGCGCGTCATAAGTAGCTGAGTCTATGCCGAACGGGGCGCTCGCCGCAAGTTTCGCAGGTCGGGGACCTGCGCCACTAATCCGGGAACGGAGTTCGATCGATGCCTGGAATGATACGCAGCGCATTCTTGTAGTAGAGCTTCTTCAAAACGTCGTCCGGCAGATCCAGCCCGTACATTTGCCAGAAGGCATGATATTTGCGGTAGTAGTCGAAATATTCGTCGGCGGTTTCGAGCACGCGGAAGTAGGTGTGATACTCCTCCGCGTTCCAGACGTCCTTGCCGAACATGACGCGATCCTGGTATTTGATCAGCCACTCGCGCGCGAAGCGGGGCTGGCGCCCTAGCTCATACAGCACTGCGGCTATTTCCGTATTCACGTTCGGCAAACGATCCAGCAGACGGCCCAGCTCCGCCAGATTGTTGCCCAGCCAGCCCAGATGCGCGGCGATAAAAATGGTATTCGGATGGCGTGCGAAAAGATTGTGCTGCTCACCCATCAGAGTCTCCCAGCTTGGATACTTATCAGGCGGACGGGCGCGGCCAGGATGCGTCTTCAGCTCGAGCCAACGCTCGTTGTATTGATCCATGGGCTGGAAGAATGACCAAGGCTCGGCGGTATGAATCAACACCGGAATCTTCAGCCGCGCGCAGGTTTCAAACACGCCATCGAAACGCGGATCGTCCACATGGATACGCTGCCCCTTGGTGTCCTTCAGATCCATGCCGAAATTCTTGAAGATTTTCAACCCTTGCGCCCCATTGCGGACATCGCGCTCCAATTGCGCAGCTGCGCGCTGGTTGTATCCCGGATCGTCGATATTGGTGAAATCGATGTTCGCGAAAACCACAAAACGGTTCTTGTAGTGGCTCTTCATGTTGGCCACGCCTTTTTCGAGAGCGTCCCCGTAACCGCCGCTCAGATTCACCATCACCTGTAGGTTGAGGCCGTCCATATCCTTTACCAGCTTGTCCAACTGCGCGACGGGCATCTGCGAATTCTGATGATTGTGCACGTCGATGAACGGATACTTCGCGCGCGTGACAGGATGCTGCGGCACCACTAGCGTGGACTTGGGCTTGTAGTCCTCAATCGACATGGTTTGTGCCAGCACAGCCGCGGGAATTACGGCAAGGATGAGTTTAAGCATGGATGGGATGTTCTTCGAGTAGAGCAACAATTCGATGGCGCAGTTCTTCGGTGAGCTGCATGCGATCATGCGCGGACGCCTCCGATGTTGCAATCGGGTGGCCGATGCGCATGGTGACTGTTCCTGTCTTCACCACACCCGATCCGAACGGCAGCACCTCACGCGTTCCCTTCAGCGCGATCGGGACCAGCGGCACTCCCGCTTTGATAGCGATGTACGCCGCGCCTTCCTTGAAATCGCGCATTTCGCCGGTACGGGACCGCCCGCCTTCGGGAAAAATCAGCAGCGAAATTCCCTCGTCGCGAACCACCTGCGCGGCCAGCGTCATCGTCTTCACCGCGGCGCGTGCATCTTCCCGTGGCACACGTATGTGGCCGGCGCGGCCCAAATGCCAACCTAGAAACGGAATTTGAAAGAGACCGCGTTTGGCCAGGAACCGGAAGCGCACGGGAATGCTGGCCAGCGCCACGGGCGTGTCCATGTAACTGAGATGATTCGACACGAACACATAGCTGCCATCGTTGGTGATCTTTTCGAGGCCCTCTATCTTGACCTTCACGCCGCTTACCGCCAGCAGCGCCCGCGCCCAAGCGCGCTCCACCGCGTTCTGCCTGCGGCGCGTGGGATCGATGAACGACACCAGCAGACTCGCCGTTCCATACACTATCGTAGCGAGCACGATGAGCGGGTCCGTGATCAGCAACGCGCGTAAAAGCGGCACTCGTTTCATTGTACGAGGAGGGCGCGCGCCTCGCCCACAACGAATAACGATCCGGTGATGAAGATGACGTCGTCCGGAGCGGCTTGCTGAAGCAGCGCGACGGCCTGGCCCACCGTGTGTGTGATGGTTGCGCCGGGGGCCGGGATCTCCTCCGGCGGCAGGGCTCTGGAATTGGCAGGCGCGGTCACGATCACGCGATCCGCCAAAGGGAACAGCAGGGACGCCATTTCGCCGGCCGCCTTGTCGCGCATGACGCCGTAGACTAACCAAATTCGGCGCCCTGAGTAGAACCGCCGGATGTAATCCGCCAGTGCACGCGTGCCGGCAGGATTATGCGCCCCGTCGAGAATAATTTCCGGGTGACGAGAAACTTGCTCCAGCCTTCCGGGCCAGCGCGTTTGAGGGATACCTTCCGGAGAAATGCCGAGCTGGTGGAGCGCAATCGCGGCAGTGCGGGCGTTTTCTACCTGATGTTGCCCGGCCAAAGGGCAAACAATATCCAACCCGCGCAGCCGGAACTTACTGCCTCGCTCATCGATCACAAGGTCGGTGATGGCCCAATCGCGCGCCAGAGTATATGGTCCCTTGGCGTGCGCGCGTAAAATGGTTTCTGCCTCGGCCGGCTGCTCGGCGAAGATAGACTCGACGCCGGGTTTCAGGATGCCCGCTTTTTCCGCCGCGATCTTCGCCAGCGTGTCACCCAGGAAAAACTGGTGATCGAAATCCACCGGCGTAATCACCGACAGCGCGGGTTTGACCACATTAGTCGCATCCAGCCGGCCGCCCATCCCCACCTCCAG
Organism: Bryobacteraceae bacterium; assembly: GCA_050011295.1. GTDB lineage: Bacteria > Acidobacteriota > Terriglobia > Bryobacterales > Bryobacteraceae > Palsa-89. The sequence continues at coordinate 18,915 of JBEKJJ010000011.1, read as the reverse complement.
CACGATCGTATCCACATGCTGCCGAGCAAACAAGAGAAACGCCATGGCCGTGACGGTCTCGAAGTAAGTGGGGTGTAAGTCGAGCTCGCCTGAGGGAAGCATCCGTTCCGCCAACTCGTGAACTTCCGTGAAGGCTTCGGCGAATTGAGTTTCACTGATGGGTAGTCCGGCGATCTGAATGCGTTCGGTGGGCTCTGTCAGGTGCGGCGACGTGTAGAGCCCCGTACGGACACCCGCGGCGCGTATGCCAGCCTCGATCATGGCGCAAGTGGATCCCTTCCCGTTGGTCCCGGCCACGTGCACGAAGCGGCCCGAGCGATGCGGGCTGCCCAGCGCTTCCAGCAAACGCGTAATCCGGTCCAAGCCGAACTTCGCGGTTTGAATCTCGTTACCAAGCGAGTAGAGAAACCGGACTGACTCCGAGTAAGTCATCCGCGAACGGCCTGACTGCGCGCGAAGATCACGCGTCCTGCCAGCACCAGCAACAACGTGCCGCCCACCACTTTCAGCTCGAACAGCCATACCGAGGCCACACCCGGCGGAGGAATGGCCGAGAGGACAATCGCTATCGCGGAGACCAGCGCGCCCGTGGCGCCGGCCCAGCGCTGGCCGAATTTCATGCCGGAAGTGAATATGTAAACGAACGGGATCAGCGTTACGATTACCGTCATATCCACCATGATCTGATACGCGGCGCGCAGATTTTCGCCGAGCTCCGCCAGCACCAGAAAGATTGTCGAAAAGATTCCCTGCATGAGAATCGACACATAAGGCGTTCCCCAGCGCGGGTGTACTTTTGCGAATGCTTCGGGCAGGTAATGGTCCAGTCCCATGGCAAAGGGCAGGCGCGAGTTCCCGGCAATGAAGCTGTTCAGTTGTCCCAACACACCCACCGTGATCAGCAAAGCAAAGCAGGGGGACAGCCAGGTTGCACCGAACCGCGCGCCCGCCACGTCGCCGGCCTGGGCGAGGCCAGTCATGGGATTGATGCTGCTCGGCGGCAACAGCGCTAGCATTGCCGCAGTTCCAGCCATGTAAAACGCCGCGCATAGGAGTCCGGAGATCCAAGCCGCGCGTGGAATGATCTTGGCCGCGTTCTGAATCTCGCCTCCAAGAATCGGCGCCAGCTCGAGCCCCACCATCGCGAACGCGATCTGCGACCAGAAGTTGAGATTAGACCAACTTGGGTCGGGAACAAGATGGGTGAAGTGCGTGGCGGAGCCGAAACGCATCGCCGCCAGCAATCCAAGTATGCAGAGCAGCAGGGCCACCAGATAAGCTGCACCGCCGCCCAGGACGCTGGGCCACTTTCCTACCCTGAGTCCCACCAAGTTGGTACAGATGGCTAGCCACAGCACGGCCAGCGTGGCAGGCACGGCGTAGAGGGCGTTCTCGGAATATTTCACTCCACTTTCGCCGAACATGAAGCTGGCCATCGCAACGCCCGAGAGCAGCAGCGTCGGAAAGTACAGGATGTTGCTCACGAAGTAGACCCAGGCGGCCAGAAACCCGTGCCAATCGCCGAAAGCGCGCTTGGTCCAGATGTAGAATCCGCCTTCTTCGGGAAACTGGGCGGAGAGCGACGAGATCACTAGCGCGGATGGTAGAAAAAACGTGAGCGCCGCCAAGAGCCAAAGCGTCAGCGATCCTGGACCCACCTGCGCAGCCGCGGCCAGCCACCGGATGCCGGCCACAGCCGAAATGTTAAACAGCACCAGGTGCCAAAGCCGGAGCTCCCGCCGCAGCGCGGGCTGGGCGTCAGACATGAGTGGCTTCAGGATGTGTCATGTTTCAGTCATCGTACACTATGACAAAGGGCTCTTTATGGCGACCACCCCGAAATTGTTGACTTACGAGGAGTGGCTCAAGCTGCCCGAAGCGGAAGGCATTGAGGAAGTCGTGAATGGCGAGATCCGAAAAATGCCTCCTAATAAATGGAATCACGCGCGCACTGTCGAGCAGTTGGCGATGCTGCTCCGGGAGCAAGTCGATCCGGAAAAGATCCTCGTAGTCACCACTGTGTTTGGCTTGGTCATCCGGCACGAACCGTTAACGACGCGCGTGCCGGACCTGGCCGTGTTTCGTAAGAGTGGGATCGTCGAACACGACGGCTACATCCATTCCGCGCCGGAGTTGGTCGTGGAAGTTCTCTCACCCGCCAATACCCGCGCGGAGCGTGCTGAGAAGTTGAAGGACTACGAGAGTCTCGGCGTTCCCGAAGTTTGGGTAGTTTCTCCTGAGGCGCGCAGCGTCGAAGTGCTTTCGTTAAGGGACGGCCGGCTCAGCACAACTGCGCTATTGCGGGAAGGCCAAATCAAGCCAGCACACCTGCCCGGCGTGACCATCGATATCGACGCTATCTGGCCAAAATAACCCAATCCCCGATTTCCATTGGTCCGGAAATCGGGGATTGAGTATACTGTCACCCTATTTGGGGCAACCGACTTTCTTCAGCTCGGCATCCGGCAGTTCCTTGGCATCGCGCGCCGCGGCAGGCAGCGGCATGCCTTTCGGAACCAGCCAGATTTCCACGCGGCGATTCTTGGCTTCGCTCGCGTCCAGCTCCGCGCCCCTGCGCTCCTTGGGAGCGGTGGTCGAGATGGTGCACGAAGTGGGCAGAGCTTCCGTTTCTTGCGTGGCTCCCACCCAGACTCCCTTGATGCGGGAAGCATCCAGAGTGGTGCAGGTTCCGCCGCCGCCGCTCAATACGCCAGCGACGTTCAGCACACGGTCGCGATCCAGATGCCGCAGCTTGCTGGATTTGGTTTTGGGAACCTCGTTCGAATCGATATGTCCCACCAGCACGACATCGTAGTTGGCGTTGGCGTTGACCAGTGGATACAATTGCTCGATCAAAACGCGCTTGCCGCAGTTATTCACCCTGGCGCTATCCTTCGGGAACACGATATCGCCAAAATGTTTCACTTGCGCGGCCAGATTGACCGTAACGGTAGTGGAAGCGTTCGCGGAGCCGCCTTTGCTATCGGTAAGCGTGGCCGTAATGGTGACCGGCTTGGACTGCGGCCGGCTGAGATCGCTTTCGTTGAAGGACACGCCGCTCGAGTTGTACTGAGCGCTGGCACCGCTTCCGGAAACCGTCCCTTCGCTTGCCGCCCAACTATAGTTCAGCGTGCCGCTACATTCCGAACCTGTGCCGTTCACGCTTAACGACGCCGATTGGCCCCGATCGAGAACCGAGGGATTGGCCGTAAGTCCGCCCAGGGTCGGCCTGTTGTACACGCCCACATGGATGGATACCGGACTGACATCCACGCCACTCGCCGCATGCTCGCTCGCCGTATCGCTAACGTGAACGCCGATGCGGTAATCGCCCGAAGAATCCGGCGTGAAAGTGTAATCGGCGCTGTTTCCGCCCGCATTGTTTCCGTTCACGGACCACTGATAGGTGAGACCGTGGCTTTGCGGATCGGACGCATCGGAATGCAGCCGGACGGCGTCGCCCGGGCAAACCGAGGTGGAACTCGCCGAGATCGATCCTGCATTCAAGCCATGCGGCGCGATCACCACAGGCTTAGGCGGCTCTGGCGGTGCGGGGCGCTCACCCACATGCCCGAAATACATGGTGAAGCCACCCGTCAACTGCACACCGAAATTCCTAAACCCTCTCGGGATGGTGGCCGCGCCATCGAACGAATTGCCTTCCAAACCGAATTGTGGCGTGTGCCCGTAAAGGCCTCGAGCGTCCATCCGAATCCCGAAGCGAGGACTCAATTGATACTTCAATCCGCCCCCGTAATTGAGCTCCAGGCCAGCGTGGGTTGCGAAACCAGTGAACCCGGCCGAGGGCGGCAGCCCGTCAGCGGCTTCCTTGGCTGCGTTGTTAGGAGCATAGTTCGCCTCGCCGATGCCGGCCGTCACGAAGGGGCGAAACTTGTTGTCGCGCGGCGTGAAATGCATAACGCCGTTGAAGGACCCTTCATACACGTGTGTCCCGAATATCGGGATGGGGGTACCGTTCGGCGTGGGCCCTCGAAAGACCAGCCGGTGGTAGGAGAAGAAACCAAAATCTTGCTCCAGCGAAAAGTAGTTCCAAAAATTCTCCGTGGTCCTCGCGCCCATCAGCCCGCCCTGTTGTAACTGGGAAAATGGCTGGCCAGTCTGTTTGGTATAGTCGCCCCAGCCGCCGTAGACGTTGAGCTCGAAGAAATTGAAATAGTCGCCCGATTTCGGCGGCGCGGCATTTTGAGCGGCGGCGCGATCCGGGCTAATTAAAAGCATGCCCGCCGCGGCCACTGTCAGAGCCGTAATCCTCCAGAATGTCTGCATATTCCTCACCTTTCTCCTCTGTCTGTCATTTACTTGATGAAACTACATGTTCCGTTTGCTGGACAACGCCAGCTTGATCGATATCAAAAACCAGGGCTCCGCGGGCAGCGCTTAAGGCAACCATGCGCCCGGGAATGTCGGCCGATAGCCACAAGGAGTGAACCGAAGAGTTCTCCAGACCCTCACTCGGAAACACCTGCCAGGAGGTCCCACTGTCGAACGATCGGTAGACTTTCCCGTATTGGATCAGGAAAGCCTCGTGGTTCCTTGCCGGGTGAAATCGCACCGAGTTCACAGTCGCCGCGGGAACGCCCTCCCTCACCAGCTTCCAATTCGCGCCACCATCCATCGACTGCAGTAGGCCGCGCGAAGTGGCTGCCAGTATCGGATCGTTGCGGTCTGCGGGGAGCGCAAGGTCATAGACGTAATAATCGTTGCCCGGAAGCGGCGCTGGACGCCAGTTCCGGCCCGCATCTTCGGAGATAAACAACCCACCGGCGGTTCGTACAGCAAGACGCGAGGCTCCGCGCGCCGGCGCGTAAATGGCCAACACCGGCACGCCCGTGATTCCGCCGGCCATCATCCGCTCCCAACTCGCGCCGCCATCCGAACTGCGGAACAGCCCGGACTGAGTACCCGCGAAAAGCACCAGCTTATCCAGTTGAACCACCTGTAGTGATTGGATGCGAATTCGTCCGAAATGTTGCGCGGGCCGGGCCGTTGCTTTCGCTTGAATAATCAGCCTCGCCCACGTCTTTCCGCCATCCGCCGATTTCAAGACTTCGTCCTGGCTGGCTGCGAAGAGCAGATCCTGCCGGGAGGGCGCTGCAACTATGTTGCTGAGATTGCGGCCAGCCAGTGCCTCTTCATTGGCGCACAATGTCCAGTCCAGCCCGCCATCCAAGCTTCGGAACACTCCGCCGTGCCGTCCTTCATAAATGCTGGTCGCATACAGACGGTTGCCGGAACCGGTGATCTGCGTCAGGCTGTGGTTCGCAAATCCCCGATTCATGGCCGTGAAAGTTTCCCCGGAGTCCCCGCTCTTCAGGATTCCGGCGAATTCCGTGGCCAGGAAGAGGACCTGTGGATCTTGAGGATCAAACACCATCCAATTCACCTGTTCAGTACTCAGATGCAGCCAGGAACCGCCTCCGTCCGGCGATTTGAACAACCCGAGTGTGGTGCCGGCGAAGATGATCTCGGAATCCCGCGGGTCCTGCGCGATGACGTGCGTGCGGCGATGCGTCCCGGGGATGCCGCGCAGCTTGGTCCACAGCTCACCCCCGTTTTCGCTGCGATAGATTCCGCTGCAGGCGCTGGCGAAGATCAGTTGCGGACGTTTCGGATCCACGCGGATGGAAAAAATGTCCGAATCGTCGATCAATCCGGTGGCGATGGGCTGCCAATTCGCGCCGCTATCGGAAGTTTTCCAGGGCAGATGGGGCGTACCTGCGTAAATGATGGCTGAGTTCACCGGATCGAATGCCAACGCGGTGATGTCCCGCATTTCCAGATTGTTCTCCGCCGAGATTCTTTGCCACTTCTCGCCTCCGTCGTTGCTGAGGTAAACGCCTTGCGAAGTTCCCGCCGCCAGCACGCGCGAATTCGCGGGTGCGTACGCCAGCGATTCGATGCGTAATCCGCGCAGCGCAGCCAGCGCTTGCCAATGCTCACCGCCGTCGCGGCTTTCATACACTCCCGAGTAGGGAGAATCGCCGGCATCCAAACCAGCATAAAAACGCCCGGATGAATTTGGATCGATCATCAGCGCGTCGATGGTCCCCGGCGTTCCCGGCGAGAACGGCAGCAGCCGCCAGGACGAGCCGGCATCGTCCGACCGGAATATGAGTGAGTCACGCGCGCCCGCGAGCAGCGTGTTGTGATTCTCTGGATCGATGGCGATGGCTCGCGCACTACCGCCGAAAGGCCCCGCCAGATACCAACCTCCAAAGACTGGCAACCCAGCGAGCAGAGCTAGACCGATGAGGCGGAGTGATGCTTGCCTCCCAACCGTTGCAAGTTTCACTTAGTAACCAGCGTACCAGACCTGGATTGCTCTGTAATTTACTGCACGCCGCTCGCCGGCGCGTGCCCAGCCAAATCGGTGATTTGTTCCGCGAGTTGCTGCGGACTGTCCAGATTCTCCACCACCAGCCGGCTATTCTCGCCGGCGGTTTCTATGGATATATCGCCTACGCCGAACATTCGTTGCCCAATCGATTGGATCACGCGCACGTCCTGCACTTTCGGAAGTTGGATCAAGCGCGTCGATTTCGACATCATGCCGGTCTCATAGCGCAGCTTTTCGCCGGCGATGGTGAGCCTGACGGTTTGCCGCTGGATGTGGCGTTTGATGGGCCAGATCAGCAGCAACAAGCTGACGAGGGGTAACCATGGGATGTCATACTTGTCCGCCAGGTATTTGTAGTGAACAAATACAGCGGCCGCGATCACAAGCAGCGTGGCCGCATAGCCGGCCTTGATGAATTTCATGCTGGGGCGGATGACGATGTCTGACATAAGCGTGCGTAAATTGTATCAGGCACAATCGAAGGAAGCGATGAGCCCACCCCCGCGAAAACGCCGCAAAACCCTCACCAGAACCGCGCGATACCTCATCTCGTTGCCCGAAAGGATATTTCGATCAGGCGCCGCGCTGGCTGGAGGATTGATCCGGCAACTGGGCGACGTCACGCTTCCGGCCGCGGTACGCCGCACCAAAACCTACCAGACCATGGTGGACATCGCGCTGCGGTTCATGATCGAACAGATCGGGCAGGTGGAAGGCGTGTATCCATCCGATGGCGAGCTAGCGAATAACTTCCTGATGCGCCGGACCGCGGGGCACGGAATTGAGCTGGTGGGCATTCTGGCATTTCGCGCGTCCCCGGTTTGGATCATGGCCGCGCTCGCCGATATCTCCGGAGCCGGCCGCCAGATTGTGCAGGAAGTGGCGGACGCACTGAAGCAGGAAGGCCTGCTCTCCGGCGATGCGAAATTCGAGAATATCGATCAGCTCCTGGATGGCCTGGAACAGACCGCCGGCCGCGCCGCCCTTGTCTTCAATGCGCCACCACTCGACATAGCCGGCCTGCGCCAGGAGTGGGAAGCTTTTCGCACGAGCGCCAGTAAAATCCCGCCGCGCAATCTACCGTCGCCCGACTTGGTGCGCCGCCATTGGGAGGAGCTGAAAGCGGAGGCCGATCGCCAGAACCGGTCCGTCTTTGCAATTTCATCATTGATGGCCCTGGAAGTAGTGTCTCACGCGCCTCAGAATTTGCTGCGGCTAGCTCGCGCCGCCAACCGCGCAGTCTGGCACACCGGACAAATGCTGGCTGGCGGATTGCTGGATCACTACAGCATGACGCTCCTGGATATTCGAGAGCGGGGCTTTGCGGCTTATTGGGCGGAGCAGTTTCGTCCCTACATGCGCGCGGCTGCCGGGCAATTTTCGCCGCGCCATCGCTCGCTGACGGATAAATGGCTGCGGTGATAGCCTTGTAACAATGCATCGCCGCACTGTTCTGCAAATACTACCCGCCATGGCTCTGCCCGCGCAGCTTGCGCATGCGGCCGATCTGTGCGCCGCGAATGGCGGATCGCGATTTGAGAATTATGCTTACGCTTTTTTCTCGGCCGAGGAAGCGGAATTGACCAGCCGTTTGATGGAGATCATCATTCCCGCCGACGCAAATTCGCCAGGAGCCAGAGAGGCCCGCACGGCTGCGTTTGCGGATCTCATGTTGTCTACCGGCACAGACGACGCACGCCGGCGATGGCGCGAGGGACTTAGCCTCTTCCGCCAACGGACGTCGCTAGAGGCCGCCGTGGCAGAAGCGGCTCAGGAAGAAGAGGCTCCGAAAACCGATCTTGGACGTTTCTTCGTGGCTCTAAAACGGATGACCGTGGACGGATACTACACCTCGGCCGTGGGAATCCATCAGGACTTGAAGTATCAGGGAAACGATCACCTCACGGCGTCACCAAAATGCGATCACCCGGAACATAAATCCACCCGCTGATCAGTCCCCAGCCCCTGCTACAAGTCGCCCCTCCGCCGCTGCTCCCGAATATAGTCGCTCGCCCGCAGCGACAACGCCATGATGGTCAGCGTGGGATTCTTCTCGCTGGATGTTGTGAAGCTACTCCCGTCAGTGACAAATAGATTCTTCACGTCGTGAGTCTGGCAGAAGCTGTTCAGCACGGACGTCTTCGGATCTTTCCCCATGCGCGCCGTCCCCACTTCATGGCTCGCGAAACCTCCGGGGAGATCGGCGAATTTTTCCGTGACGGTTCCTTTCAATCGACCGCAGATTTCTTCGCCAGTCTGGCGCAGAGCTCGATAAACAGCTCTGTCCTGTTCAGAAAATCGAAAACGTACCACCGGTATCGGAATTCCGAAGGCATCTTTTTGATCCGGATCAATCGTGACCCGATTCTCCGCCCGTGCTTCCACCTTGCCGAAACCTCCCAGCATCAGGAATCCGGGCTGCATCTTCCGCACCGTGTCTTTGAATTTTGACCCATAGCCCGGGACGCGATACGCCTGGTAAGGAAACATATTGCCGGCAAAGTTGATCTGGAAATCATAGGCGCCGTCGGGCGTCTGCGTTTCAAAGCGCGGGATAAGAGCGTGGTCCAGGGCTCCATCTTGATTCGACGGCTTCCGGCCCTCCAGCTCCGCCAGATAAACGTGCGCGGAGTCGCCCATGTGTCCATGCAGATACCGGCCCACCGCGCCGCTCGAATTCGCCAAGCCGTTTGGATACCTGCGCGACCGCGAATTCAAAAGCAACCGGGCAGTTTCAACAGTGGCGCAGCAAACCACAACGACGCGCGCACTAATCTCCTCCTCCTGCCGCGTTTCACGGTCGATAAATGACACACCTTTCGCGCGCCCTTCCTCATCCACCAGGATTTCTCGCGCCAATGCGTTCTGGCGCAGCGTCAGATTGCCGGTCTTTCTCGCTTTGGGCAGCATCGAGCCCGGCGTGCTAAAGATAGCCGAGACATCGCAGCCATCCATGCAGTGCCCGCAGTAGTGACATGCCGGGCGATTGTCGTAATTCCGGGTAAGCAGCGCCTTGCGCGTCGGGATCACCGGGATTCCCATGGGCGCGCAGGTGCGCTTCAGGATTTCCTCACTGCAGCGGAACGGAAGCGGCGGCAGATAGTGCTTTCCCGCCGGAAGAGTCGCGATCCGGTCGTCCTGGCCGCACACCCCGATGGTCTGCTCGATCCGCTCGTAATAAGGCTCCAGTTGCGCATACGTCAGCGGCCAGTCTTCTTCAATTCCGTAGACGGAATGCTGCTCGAAATCCGCCGGCGCGTAGCGCAACACCACGGCGTTCCAATGCAGCGTTCGGCCACCCAGCACGCGAATGCGATCCACCGATATTCCGTCGGAGTCGGTGTAACGGATGGAGTTCGAAACGTCGCCGGGATAAAACAGCGCCTGCTTCTCCGAACGGAAGCCGCGGAACTGCATGTCGTAAGGCCAGCAATGCGAGCGGAACCGGTGCGGCGGAACTTCGGCTCCGGCTTCGAGCAGCAGCACTTTCGCGCCCGCTTCGCAAAGCTCTTTGGTAACCACGCCACCAGCCGCGCCGGAGCCGATCACGCAGACGTCGTATGGAATTGTCGGCACTCCCTGTGCGCTATTCGATGTCGAAATCGGTGGTTCGAACTACCGGCTTACCCGGTTTGTCCATTCCGCTCATCTCCACGCGATAGGTTCCCGGAGCAAGTCCCGTCACCGGCAGCTTCAAGCCAACTGGCAGCACGGGATTCGTACTCTTATCCGGGATCGGAACCTGTATCCACCCGGAATCCACCTTCTGCTCGCCGGACTTGCGGTCCACTATCTTCATCGCAATCGCGACTACCACCGGATCCTTTCGATCCGGAACTGCCAGCAGCGGTTCATAGACCTCGATATAAAGAACCGCGTTTTGCGTGCTCTTGAACTTCGTTGTCCCCGCGGGAATAATCTGCATCCCCGATGCGACCAACGGCTTTCTATCGGAGATCAGCTCCGCGTCCAGGCTGCCACCCATATCCGACGCCCGGTACACCTCCTTGCTGAGAGCGATTCCGCTCAGGCCGAATTGTTTGGCGTCGTAAGGTTCCACCGCCAGCGGCATTTCAATCTTTCCGAAGCTGTCGCTGCTTTCTCCGAAGACCACCTTCAGGTCGTATTGGCCCGACGCGATATCAAATTGGTTTTCGTAATGGTAGGGGCGCTGTTGGAAGGCTTCCATCTGCTTCTTGTCTGGAAACTCTAGCTTAACCGTGTCGCTGAAACGCGCGCCCACCGCTCCATCCTTGCTCGAAGCGATTCCCAGGATATTCACGTCCGCGTGGAATTTTCCTTTATCCTTCGCGAATTTCACGGAATCAGTCGGGATATCCATGGCCACATTTACGCGAGCCGTATTGGTTCCCGTATAAAAGAACGGGAGCTGCATGGAGGCCGGAATGTTGCCGGCCTGCGCGGACGCCGCCCGAGCTTCCAACGTCTTTTCGATCGGATTCCCCGCCAGCAGATCGCGCGGCCGGACGTTGCAATACCCGCTGCGTGCCCGGACACTGGTTCCACCGCGGTCCACCTTCACTTGCAGCGTGTGGCAGCTTCCCTCTTCCGATTCGTCCGGTGAATAGCCCAAAACGTAGTGTTCGTTCACCTCTTTCCCGATTTTGTTCAACCCGCCCTCGAGATCGTTGGTGTCGTGAATCACGAAGCCGCCGGTGCCATCCGCCAGCATGTACATCACCTGCTGATTCGTGGTCGCGCTTTCCGGCATCTTCGGAAGCAGCAGACCAGGATTGGCATTGGGATTGAGCGGATTGTTGGGATTGATCCCATTCGGGTTGGTGGGGGAAGTCGTACCGCCGCCTTTTCCGCCACCAGTGCCGGAAGGCGTGCCGCCGCCTTTGCCGCCTCCGCCAGAAGCGGGCGTGCCACCACCACCGGCTGGGCGCCCACCACCCCCTCCTCCGCCACCACCGCCACCACCCCCTCCTCCACCGCCAGGATGAGACTGCCCAAAGAAACCCATGGAGCCCGGCTCAAAAGCCGCCGGCTGCAGGAATGACGATCCCAGCGTGGAAACCGAGTGCAGCAAGCCAGACAATCCGCGCTTGCCGGAACCATTGTCAGGCGCGGTCAAACTGCCGGTCGGACCGCCTGCCACCAAGCCCCGCACGTCGATAGGGTAAATGGCGACATTGGCCTTATTACAGGCGTCTATGGTCGCGGTAACTTCCTGCCGCTGTTCCTCGCCCACCGGAAAACCGGAAGTCAGTAAGATCAGCGTCTTGCGTCCCGGCACGTCGGTAAGGTTTTTCGCGAGACTTCTCAGCGACAGAATCATGTCTCGCGCCCCGAAATCCGCAGCCGCCCGATTCAGTTGGCCCATGGGACCCGAATCCGCATTGGTGTTGGTGAAAGAGCTCTTGATGCCCGTGACCACCGCCTTCAATCGGTCGACATCCGACGTAAAATTCTGCGAAATCACGATGCTGCCGCCGAAATTGACGATCGCCATCAGTACGTTCGCTCCACCGTTGGTCTCGATAAATTTGGCGGCGGATTTCCTGGCTAGAGCCTGGTCGCCGAATGACATGCTGGAATTGTCGAAAAACAGCACCAGATAGCGCTTCTGCGAAACGCTGGGCGAGTTCGGATCGGCCTCAAACGAGAACGTCTTGACGGTTTGTTCCCGCTTATCCTCCCACACCTTGAAATCCTTGGCGGTAAGATCGCGGACGTAGCCGCCCTTCTTATCGGTGACCACGGCGTCCACCAAAACCAGTTTTGTCTCCGTCTTAATGACGGCGCCGGAATCGGCTGGCTGCTGCTGGGCTGGCAACAGCCCACTGAGTAAGCCAAGAAATCCAGCTAATAGCAGGATGCGTTTAGAATTCACAATCGTACCTCCATCACGGAATCTCTACAGCGCCATTGAGCGCCGCCATCTTCTGGCCTTCGGCGTCCCTTACCACGATCCTCACAAAATAACTTCCTGGCGTCACGTCAAATCCGCTCTTCACCGTAATCCCCGAGTTAAGCCGGCCGGACAGGGTTTCGTCCTTCAGATGCATGTCCACCGTCTTTTCGATGGCGTTGACAAAGTTTCCGTTTCGGTCGAACAATCCGGATGCTACCGTCAGAACATCCACGTTGCGTCCATCTGCTTTTCGAAAACGGAGCTGCCGGACATCGATGCGCGCCAAAATGGACAGCTTGGCGTTGGCATCGCTCGATTTGAAGAATTGCGTATGCAATTCCACGGGAATATCGCGCCATTCGTCGCGCGAGAAAAGCGCCTCTTCAATGTCGCGCTTGGCTTCCTCCGCCGCGTTCACTTCGTGTTTAGGCGCGTAATATCCGCGCCGCGCCTGCACCGTAAACCCCGCAGGTTTCTTGAGCGACACCTTCAAGTTATGATAGCTGCCGTCGAATTTCAGGTTTTCCGGTGAGAAACCCAAGATGTAATAGTACTCCGGCGCTGCGGCGGTGCGTTTGAAGCCTTCTTCCAGATCGTTATTATCGTGGAACCAGGTGCCGCCCGTGCCATCCGCGATTTCGCCCAAAACCCCGTCCGTCACCAACGCGCTGTCCCTCTGATACTGCGTCCTCGTGGTCAAGCTGCCGAGATTGCCGCCGGATTGGCTAGCGTCGCCGCCGGGAATGATGGCGTAAAGTCCACGCGCGTTCAAAGTGCTGATGGTCACATTGGCTCGGATGGCCCGATCCATAACATCATACTCATCCGTCTGTTGATCCAGCAGCAGGAACCCCGGGGAAATCAGCACCAAGGCCCGTTGTCCCGGCATGGCCGCAATCCGGCGGACCAAACTAGTCAGCACTTTGAGCGTTATGCGCGTCTCCTGGTCGCCGATGGACACCACTCGCGAGGCCGCGCTCTGCGCCATGGTCTGCGCAGTCTGGATCATCGAAGGGTCGGGAGCAGAACCGGGCGCGCCGCCTGTATTAAGATTGGCGCACACAATGGCGTCCTGGGCAGCCGCTCCCAACGCTTGCGGATCGTGCTTGTTCTGGATCAGGTCCGCCTGGTAATAAGTGAGATCCGGACAGTCCGTGCCAGGCGTTAGATTCGACCTTGGCTGTATCCGGAGCATCGCGGACCGCAGCTTCGCAACATCATCCGTGAAATCTTCCGTGATCTGGCCCGAAGTGGTGAAGACTGCCGCGCGGCTGGTCACCGGCAGGTCCGACAAATGTTTTATGGCTGCATTCCGTGCCTGCGCCAGATCCCCAATATTTAAATGCAGGTCGTCGAAAACATAGCCGACATAGCGCCCGGGCAGCGCCGCCTCAGGCGTGGATTTGCCGGATGCGCCGCCCAATGTCGCCGCTTCCGACGCCTCAGCTTCCGCCTTACGCTCCGTGGTTTTCTCCAGCGAGAATCTCGATATAAACTGCGGTTTTCCCTTGTCAAGCAAAAGAAAATCCTCTTTTTGAAGATTCCCGTTGATGTGACCGTCCCGGTCGTGGACCACCACCCGCACCAATACCAGGTTCGACCGCGAAGTGAACGTCGGAGTGGCATCGTGCGTGGCCATCTCCTGGGGAGCTTCTGTCTGCGATGCCGCGGCCCCGATCAGTAGGCTCGTCGAAACCAAGCCCGCTGCCACGCTGCATGCCCGCAAATATCGTGCATCAACCATCGTACGAGAGCTAATTCTACTCCTAATTCGCTTACGGAATCTCCACCGCGCCATTGAGCGCCGCCATTTTCTGCCCTTCCGCGTCCCGAACCACGATTCGCACAAAATATCCCCCGGGAGTCACATCAAACGCGGACCGCACCGTAATCCCCGAGCTTAATTTACCGCCCGCCAGGCTTTCATCCTTCAAATGCATGTCGACCGTCTTCTCAACCGCGCTGATATAGTTCCCGTTCCGGTCAAACACCCCCGCCACCACCGTCAGCGTGTCCACGTTCCGTCCATCGGCTTTTCGAAAACGAAGTTGCCGGATATCGATCCGCGCCAGAACGGACAGCTTGGCGGCTACATCGCTGGATTTGAAGAATTGCGTATGCAGCTCCACCGGAATGTCGTGCCATTCATCCCGGGAAAACAGTGTCTCTTCGATCTCGCGCTTAGCTTCCTGGGCCGCATCCACTTCATGCTTGGGCGCATAATATCCGCGCCGTGCCTGAAGCGTGAGCCCGGCCGGATTCTTGAGCGTGACTTTCAGGTTGTGATAGCTGCCATCAAATTTCAGATTCTGCGGTGAGAATCCCAGCACGTAATAATATTCGGGAGGGACCGCGATCCGTTTAAATCCCCCCGCCAAATCGTTGCTGTTGTGGATCCACGTACCACCGGTGCCATCCGCAAGCTCGCCCAGAACGTCGTCTTCCATCATCGCGCTGTCCCTCTGATACTGTGACCTAAGGCCCAGGCTTGCGACGCTGCCCCCGGACTGGCTGGCGTCGCCGCCAGGCACCAGAGCGTACAGTCCACGAGCATTCAGCGTATTGATCGTTACGTTGGCCCGAATGGCACGGTCCATGATCTCAAGCTCGTCGTACCGCTGATCCAGCACTAAGAACCCCGGCGATACCAATACCACGCTACGTTGTCCGGGCATGGCGGCTATGCGCCGGATCACGTCATTCAGCAACCTCAAGGTCAGGCGAGTATCCTGGTCCGAGTAGGCCACTACTCGCGAAGCCTCCGACTGCGCCATGCTCTGCGCCACACTCTGCATGGTCGACGGGTCCAGCTGCGCGCATATATATGCATCCTGGACGGCTGCCTGCAGAGCCGACGGATCATTTTTGTTCCGGATCAAGTCAGCCTGATAGTAGCTAACGTTCGGACACCCGCTGCCGGCCCGGGCGCCACTCCCCCCCGGTTGAATCCGCAACAGCGTATCCTTCAACTTCGCAATATCGTCCGTAAATTCCAACATCGGGTGACCGGAAGTAGTGTAAATGGCCGCGCGGGTGGTGGCCGCGAGCGACTCCGCCAGATGGCGTTCGGCGGCTATCCGGGCCTGGGCCAGATCTCCAAAACTCAAATGCAGATCATCGAACACGTAGGCGACATACCGATCCGGCGGGATCGGCGGCGCAGGTTCACCCGGCGAAACTTGCACGGGCCCGCCCGGCGCCGGAGCGTCCACTTTACGGCCGGCTGTTTTCTCCAACGAGAATTTCGAGATAACCTGTGGCTTGCCCTTGTCCAGTAACTGAAAATCTTCCTTCTGAAGAGTTCCGTTGGCCTGTCCCTGTTTATCGCGCACCACTACGCGAACTAAGACAAGATTCGATCGCGTAGTGAAAGTAGGCTGCGAATCGTGCGAAGTTACCTCAGGTGTCTGGCCGCCCGACTTGGCACAAAACAGCCAAAGCACAAACAAACACCGCAGGTTTGGATTTACTGCCATCAACCACTGGAGACCTGGTTAATTCTACTCCAACGTGGGGCAGGCCCCCGGCCTGCCACTACCACCCCATCGGCGGCCTCGCCAGCCAATCCATTCCCCCCTCGCCGCCAATCGGCGCACCCGGAGGCGCATCCGGCGCCGCTTGCAGCTTGATCGGCTCAGCCGGCCTTTCCAGAAACCGTTTGATATCGGCCGCGAGCAGCGCGTTCTGCGCGGATTCCGCCTCATTCTTAGAAGGCTCGGCGCGCAGCCGCGCCACCAATTTCCCGAGCTTCCACGCCGCGATCGCGCGTACCTGGCTATTGGACGCCCCCGTGGCGAGCCACATCACGCGATCCACTAACACGCGTTCCTCGGCGCGCCGAATCTCCGCCTCATACGGCGATGCAGCCACCGCGTCAAAGACAGCCTTCGTAAGCCGGTCGATCACTTCTTCCAACCCCGGCAGCGACGGATCCAAGGCATGCTGCGCCACCATGCGCGCCGAGCGGTCCAGTTCCAGCACGAATCCGATCGTCACATCGGATGCGATCGTCGCCGGACTCAGCGGATCGAATCCATCACCCGTGGTCCGCGGAAACAATTCGCGATGGCGCCCGAACCCCGGCGGCCGCGGCGGGATAGCATCCAACACCTGCTTGGGAACGGCCAGCTCAGACGGCTTGAGCGTGTTGGCCAGCGCCTCCAGTGCCTTGCGCTGATTCACTGCCGATTCCCACTTCACCGGCGTGCGCCCGTCGCCGCGCATCCCATAAATGTAATCCAGGCCCGCCACCATCGACGCCGCCGATTCCACTGTATAGCGGTGATACATGAAAATTGGCACCAGCGGCTCTTCAATCGTCGCCATGGGCGCGCCATTCCGGATGGTGTGTTCCCCCAGCCTGTTCAGCGCCGAGCGGCGAATCTTCATGATGCGGTTCAGCTCGTCAGCCTGATTCACGCCATTCGACCATTGATCCACTCTGGGATGCGCGTCCGTATCCTGATTGGTCATGTAGCGCAGATCCAGCGCCCACGCATCGTTCAGAATTTTCGCGAGCGCCGCCGGCTCATCCGTTCCCGCCGGGAATTGCCGATACCCATAATTAATCGCAACTTTATCCCAATCGCCGATGCGAGCCTGATAGGCTTCCGACAAATCGATGCTGCCGTCCTCCTGCAATTTTTCGAGCGGATGCGGATAATCCATCACCGAAATCCAACCCTTGTTGCTGTCGTAATAATTGTGCCCCAAGCCCAGCGTGTGTCCCACTTCATGCGCCGCCAATTGCCGGATGCGTGCCAGCGCCGTTTGATACAGAATGTCGGGCTTCTCATTCCCAATTGTGTAGGGCGAGAGCAGCCCTTCGAAGATCAAATAATCCTGCCGGTCGCGCAGTGACCCGAGTATCACAACGGCCTTGATAATCTCACCCGTGCGCGGATCGGAAACAGCGCCGCCCGTCGACCAGCCGCGCGTCGAACGATGCACCCAATTGATCATGTTGTAGCGGATGTCCATCGGATCCGCCCCCTCCGGCAGCACGTCCACCTTGAATGCGTTCCGAAAACCAGCTGCTTCAAACGCCTGATTCCACCAGCTCGCGCCTTCCACCAGCGCCTTCTTAACATCCTCGGGCGCGCCCGAATCCACCCAATACTGAATCGGCTTCACCGCCTCACTGATCTCGGCCGTGGGATCCTTTTTCTCCAAACGGTGCCGCATAATGTACCGCTGGACCATCGGCTCGCCAATGGGCACGCTGTAATCGACGAAATTCGGCCCGAAGTAGCCCGCGCGCGGATCGTCAAAGCGCGGCTTGAAATTATCATCCGGCAGCTCCACCAGCGAATAATGCTCGCGCAACGTAACAGAATCCGGTGTCGGTGTGACGCTGGCGACGGAGCCGGAAAACAATCCGCCACCGAAGCCGCCTCCGCGTGCGCCACTTGCGCCAATCGGCGGAGGGCCCTGCGCAGGACCGCTAAATCCCGGGCGCGCGCCAGCAGGTTCCGCCGCAAACGTGAGCGTCACTTCAATCTCACTATTTTTCGGGAATGCTTTGGTCCGCGGCATATAGACGGCGCTGCGCGTCTTATCCACGCGATAAACCCCCGGGCGTAGCGCGTTCGCCGCGCCGTGCCCGTCGCGCAGTACGAAGTCCGTGGCATCCACCAGCACGTGGCCGTTACTCTCGGCCGCAACCGTGAATCCCCACAAGATCGATTTCGCGAACGAATCCTCCACCGAACGCCGCTCGGCCGCATTGGCGCTCGACGATCGGAACCATTCATTCCCCTGCACCAACAAAACTTTTGGACCGACGCGTTCAAAGCTCACCACTTTTCCTCCACCGCCCTGTCCGCGATCCAGTCCAATGTCGTTCGATCCCAAACCAGCCGCCAGACCAGTGGTGTACAGAAACTCCGCGTCGAAACGCGGAATTTCCAAAAACAAAGTGCCCGCCCGCTCATCCCAATAAATCGGAAAGTATCCATCCAGCTTCTGCATGGAGCTGGTGCGTTCCTCAATGCTGGGCGTGTGTGCAGTGGCCGGAACCTGCTGCGCTCCCAAGTGCGATCGAATCCCGAGAACACAAATCAAAACTGTCGCGACACGGTTGAAAGCTCTTAACATGGATTCCATTCTAGTGCGCCCGGCGGCTGGCCCGCCGTCCCAGCAAGGCCCGGATGTAATAACTGGACCATTCCGCCGTCTTTAGTAGAGGAGAGCCATACTAGAACAAGGAGTATCTCATGGCGACGATTCGAAACACGCTTCTCGCGGCGCTGGCCGTTCCCGCCCTCGCACTGGCGCAAAGCAGCAACATCGATCTGTTCAGTTTCGTGATGCAAGATGCGCAGCTGATAGCCGGCGCTAACGTCACCTCCGCCAAGAACTCGCCATTCGGCCAGTACGCGTTGTCTCAGATTCCGATGGGGGAGAAGTATCTGCAGGGATTCGAGACCGAGACCGGCATAAACCCGCTCTCCGACGTCACCGAAGTGTTGGCGGCCTGGAACGGCGCGCCCAACGCCAATGGACGTTGGGTGATCGCTGCGCACGGAAACTTTATCCAGAGCATCCCGGCCATAGAAGTGAATGTGCTAAAGAACGGTGGGACCATCACGCGTCTCCCTGGAGTCGACATCATCGAAGTGGCCCAGCCCGGTATGAACTCCCCAGCAGCCAATGTCTGCATTGGATTGTTCACGGATGG
>JBEKJJ010000010.1:0-63474 GCA_050011295.1 Bryobacteraceae bacterium | reverse complement strand
GTCACGATTGCGTCGAGGACAGCGCGCCCCAGGCCTTGGCCTGGTTCGGAGACCACAACCCGCATCAACTCCACCGAGCAGTTGACGGACTGGATGCCGCGCAGAATGACGTGCCCGGCGGGGGAGTCATCATGCCCGGCGATCCAGTATTGGCAATCCGGATCGTTCATCCGCTGCTCATGCGGGGCGAGATCCTCGGCGCCCACCAGGTCGTGCCCGCGGAATTGTTGTTCCAAGGCGACGATGAATGGCAGATCCTGGATGGACGCGCGCCGCAAGATCGTGCGGTGACTAATTGGCGCGGCGAAATGCCCGGCCATTGACGAAAACGAATTCGATGCGGCCGTTCGAATCCGGAACCAGCACAAGTTTCGAGGGCTGGCCATCGCCTAGCAGGAATTTGTCGCCAGCCCGGGTGATCCGTTCGAAGGTTCCGTCGATACTGGCTTTCAAAGCACCGCCATCTGGTTCCAATTCAACTTTGCTGGTTCCATTTACATAAGCGCCGGCGCATCGATGTAGTTCTTCGGTGGTCAGCGGATGAGCGGCGGGTTCTCGCTCCGATTTAGGATCGAGCGCGAGGACTGCCTCCGAAATCGCATCGGCTAGTTTCGGCATTCCGGATCCACTTCGATTGGCGACGATGATCACCGCGAACTTCCGATCCGGAACCATCCGGATAGTTGACCCATAGCCTGCGCGCGACCCTCCGTGTTCTACCCAGTGCACGCCTCGGCTGGCGGAAAGCTCGAAGCCATATCCATAATGTTGATCCCCGCCGGGGATCTCGGCATGCGGGCTGGACATGATGGCGATCAACTTTTGCGGAAGAACCTGCCGGCCGTCCAGGCGTCCATCGTTCATGAAGGCGATCACGAATCGCGACAGTTCCAGCGCGCTTGAGAATATCGAACCCGCCGGCCAGCCCGACGCATTGTCCGCGGCAGGACGGATCACCGCTGGATGGCCGTCCCGAATCTCGTGCCCCTGTGCCAACGGCCAGGTCATCGCCATGGCTGGCCGCAATGTGCTGCGCTGCATTCCCAGCGGTGCAAAAATGCGTTCGGCGATCACGTCCGCGTAGGGCTTTCCGCTCACCGTCTCGGCAAGATAGCCAGCCAGCCAATAGCCGGGATTCGAATACGAATAAATCCTGCCGGGCGGCGCGAACAGGAAATCCGCCTTCCAAGCGTGGATGCCATTGCCGAGCGCGGCGTCGTCGTGCGATCCGAACATCGGCGCTTCATCGTGAAGGCCTGACGTATGGCTGAGCAACTGATTGGCAGTGAGTTGGCCGATGGTTGGATCGAGGCCGGAGATATACCGGCTCACCGGCGCGTTCAGATCGAGTTTTCCTTCGAGCGCCAAGCCTACCACCGCCGACGCGGTGAACATCTTGGTAGTCGAGCCCAAGCGGAAAAGCATATCGGGCGTCAATGGAGCGCCGGTATCCACGCTGGCAAGGCCGTATCCATGGGAGAAAACTACCTGATCGCCCAGCACTACTGCCACGGCCGCGCCGGGAGTCTTGCTCGCCTGCAACTCCTCCAGCGCTACACGTTGGACGAGCGCGGGATCGAGTTGGCGGACTTCGGCCGCTGCCGCGAATGTCAGGACTGCAAATATGACAACCGCGCCGGTTACACGGTACACAGCTTCACCGCTTCTTCGAGCGATTGCATGGGATCGCGCGTGGGCACAAATTCGTGCGCCATGTACCCTTGATAATTCAAATCCGCAATTGCCTTCGCCACGGTGCGCCAGTTCAGCTCCTGCGTGTCATCCAGTTCGTGACGGCCGGGCACGCCGCCGGTGTGGAAATGACCGATGTATTGAATGTTTTCGCGAACGGTGCGGATGATATCGCCCTCCATGATCTGCATGTGATAGATGTCGTACAGCAGCTTCATGCGCGGGGAGTTGATCCGCTTCATCACATCCACGCCCCAAGCGGTGTGATCGCACTGGTAATCCTTGTGATCCACTTTGCTGTTCAGCAGCTCCAGGCACAGCGTGACGCCCTTATCCTCGGCCATAGACGTTACTTGCCGCAGTCCAATCGCGCAGTTTTCTTTGGCTTCTTCGTCGGCCATTCCGCGCCGGTTGCCGGACATCACAATCACGTTCGGCGCCTTGGCCGCCGCGGCCAGTTCGATATTCGACCGAGTTTCGCGGATCAGCTTCTCATGATTCTCTTTGCGGTTGAAACCTACCGGAATCGACACGGTGCCCGGCGTCATGGACGGCACCAGCCCGTACTTCTGCACGGTCGGCCAGTCCTGATGATTGAGCAGGTCGACGCCCTTCAGTCCCATGCGCGCAGCGTTCTTACACAGGTCATCCAAACTCATCTTGTCGTAACACCAGCGGCACACGGACTGCTTGATCCGGCCTTCGGTCTGGGCACTGGCTTGGTTCAACAGCCCGGCGAGCGGCGTGGCTGCGGATGCCTTGAGCATTGAGCGTCGGTTCATGCTGGGTATCATATCGGAGTGCGTGGCTGGCCCACAAGGGAACTTTTGGATGCCATTGTTCGTCTTCCCTTCAAATACCGGTTTGAAAGGAATCAAAATGAAGAACCTTGCTCTGCTATTGATAATCGCGGCCGGCGTCTCCGCCGCCGACATTTCCGGGAAGTGGAACTTCACTCTGGTCAGCTTCGGCGAGGAGATCGGCCACTCCAATCTGGAACTCAAGCTCGATGGAAACAAGGTTTCGGGCACCCTGAGTGAATTGAAGATCGAAGGAACCCTCCAAGGCGACACCCTGAAGCTCACCGCAACGCGGCCGGATGGCGAGAAGTTTGGTGAGCTGGAGGGCCATCTCTCCGGAGCCGAGCTCATTGGAACGGCCAAGCGCGGTGACGACGATTTTGAGTGGACCGCGCGCCGCACAGTGGTCGTGAACGCTACTCCACAAACCCGCGATTTCACGCCTACGCAGTTCCACAGGTTCTTTTCCGGAACTATTCTGCCCGCGCTGCACATCAACCCAGGCGATACCGTTCGCACCTTTACCGTGGACGCTGGCGGGCGCGACTCCACCAACAAACGGCGCTCTAACGGTGGCAATCCCGAGACCGGGCCGTTCTATGTGGAGGGCGCCATGCCCGGCGATACGCTGGTGGTGAAATTCAACCGCATCCGTCTGAATCGCGACTCGGCGGAAAGCGGAGATCGCATTGTAGGCAGCGCCCTGAATTCCGGTTATATCGAAGAGGCCAAGTACGACGACAAATTCAGCAGCGAATGGAAGCTGGATCGCGAAAACGGGGTCGCGATGCTCGCCAAGCCTTCCGAGCACCTCAAGAATTTCCGCGTCAAATTGCAGCCCATGCTGGGATGCGTCGCGGTTGCGCCACCCGATAAACAGACTTTTCAAGCGGGCTGGCTGGGAGGTTGGGGCGGCAACATGGACTACAACGGAATCCGCGAAGGCGTTACCGTTTACCTCAGCGTGAACCAACCCGGCGCATGGCTATTTGTGGGCGACGGCCATGCCACGCAAGGCGATGGGGAGCTGACCGGCGACGCGCTGGAAACATCCATGGATGTGGAGTTCACGGTAAACGTGATTTCAGGGGAAGGCTTGGGCGGCGGGCCTCGCGCTGAAAACGACGAGTACATTATGGCAATGGGAATCGCGGGATCGCTTCCCGATGCTCTTCGCCAAGCCACCACCAGCTTGGCTCGATGGCTGGAGCATGATTATCACCTTAAGCCCAACGAAACCGCGATGGTCCTGGGATCATCGGTGCGCTATGAAGTGGCTGAGATTGTGGATCCGCAAGTGAACGTGGTGGCGAAAGTGAGCAAGGCTGTACTCGCGACGCTCAAATAGCCCGCTGCTCACGGTGATACAGTGGTCGCCATGTGGCGAATATTTTTGTTGCTCCTGAGCGTCACGGCCCTGCACGGGCAGACGGACCAGTTGAACCAGCAGGTTAACCTGCAGGTCAACCAGCAGGTCAACCAGCGCGTGGAAACGCTACTCACCAAACTGACCCTGGAACAAAAGATCGATCTGCTCGGCGGCGTGGATGGCTTTTTCGTCCGCGATCTTCCAAGCATCGGCTTGCCTCGCCTGAAAACTTCCGACGGTCCTTTAGGAACGCGCAATGATGGGCCGGCAACGGCGATGGCGGGAGGCATCGCGCTGGCTGCAACCTGGAATGTTGCGCTGGCGAAGCAGGTGGGCTCAGAAATCGGACGCGATGCGCGCGCCCGCGGCGTTCACTTCATGCTCGGGCCTGGCGTCAATATCTACCTCGCGCCGATGAACGGACGCAATTTTGAATACTTCGGCGAAGATCCGTTTCTCACCTCGCGGCTCGCGGTGGCTTATATCCAAGGCATGCAGGAACAAGGTGTCAGTGCCACCGTCAAGCACTTCATGGGGAACAACTCCGAGTTCGACCGGCACAATACCGACTCCATCATCGATGAGCGGACCATGCGCGAAATTTATTTACCCGCATTCGAAGCGGCAGTTAAGGAAGCGCACGTCGGATCGGTGATGGACTCCTACAACCTGACCAACGGCGAGCACCTTAGCCAGAACGCGCATCTGAATGTCGACATCGCGAAGAAGGAATGGGGCTTTGACGGAATCATGATGTCGGACTGGGTTTCCACCTACGATGGCGTAGCCGCGGCGAACGGGGGTTTGGATCTGGAGATGCCCGGCGGCGCGAATATGAATCGCAAAACGCTGCTCGCGGCCATCGAGACCGGAAAAGTCACCGTCGCCACCATCGACGATAAGGTACGGCGCATCCTGAGAACTGCTGTTCGATTCGGCTGGCTGGACCGCGATCAGACTGATCGGAGCGTGCCGATGCTCAACGGTCCTGGCAAACAGACCGCGCTGCAGGCTGCTCGGGAAGGCATGGTGCTGCTCAAGAATGACCGCGGCCTGCTTCCGTTGAGCAAGTCCAAAATCAAATCCATTGCCGTAATTGGACCGGATGCGTATCCGGCTGTGCCGGCGGCTGGCGGAAGCGCGCAAGTGCGTCCCTTCACCGCGGTCAGCTTCCTCGAAGGTCTCAGCAACGCGTTGGGCTCCGATGCCAAGGTCTATTACAATCGCGGCATAGCCACCTGGAGCCAATTGGCGAATTCAACTCCGTTTCTGACGTCAGCCGCGAACGGAAAACCCGGCGTAACGGTGGAGACCTTCGACAATCAAGAACTTTCCGGTTCGCCGGTGTCCACTCGCGTGGCGCGGCACATGACCCAGCGGCCGCGGTTTTCATTCGCGGATTTGGCCAACATTGATTTTAGCGAGCTCGGCGAATCGGAAAATAAAACCCCCCAGGGCTCATCCACACGCTGGTCCGGCTACTACAGCGCGCCGGCAGCCGGAAAATTTGAGGTTTTCACCGCGGTTCCTGGCGAGGGAGGCGGGCACCGCTTGCTGATCGATGGCCGTCTGGTGCTGGACAACTGGAGCGTCCGCAAGGCGCTAATCGATCATAAAACGATCGAGCTGAGCGGAGGTCCGCATCAGGTGGTGTTTGAACAGTTCCAACCAGCCAGGCCAGATCTTTTCTCGGGCGGCGTCCAGGTGGGTATCGCTCCCGAGGCCAGCTTAGTGGATCCGGCCGCGAAAGCGCTCGCAGCTCAAGCCGACGTGGTGGTGCTTGCGGTGGGCTTCGATCCAGAGAGCGAAAGCGAGGGTGGTGACCGCACCTTCAGCCTGCCCGTTGGCCAAGAAGAATTGATTCAAGAAATCGCCGCGGCGAATAAGAACACCATTGCCGTGGTTACATCCGGCGGAGCAATAGACACAAACGCGTGGCTGGATCATGTTCCCGCAATGCTCGAGGCTTGGTATCCGGGACAAGAAGGCGGCACCGCGCTCGCCGAGATTCTTTTCGGTCAAGTGGATCCTTCCGGACGCCTGCCGATTTCGTTCGACCGTCGATGGGAAGATAATCCATCAAGTTCGAGCTACTACCCCGAGCCCGGAACCAAACGTGTCGTATACAAGAACGGAGTGTTCGTGGGTTACCGCGGCTACGATCACAATGGAACCAAGCCGCTGTTCCCGTTCGGATACGGCCTTTCGTACACCTCATTCAAGTACAGCCGGCTGGATATTCATCCTGCAAAAGAAGACGCGTCCGGAAACTTGTACGAGGTTTCCTTTGACGTGACCAACACCGGCAGCCGCGCCGGCAGCGATGTGTGCCAGCTCTATGTTGGCGAACAGCACTCCAAGGTGCCCAGGCCACCCAAGGAACTGAAGGGTTTCTCGAAGGTCAATTTAGCCGCGGGCGAAACCCGGACGGTTCGGGTAAGACTAGATCGCAGATCGTTCAGTTACTACGATTCCAATGCCAAGGATTGGAGGGCGGATGCCGGAGAGTTTGCGGTGCTGGTAGGAAGGTCGAGCGCCGACATCCAACTGGAAGGCAAGATCACGCTGCCGAAAACTCTCACTACCCTGGCGGTTGCCGGGAACTGAGCAGTGGGGCAGGTTAGGGGCGCGGGTCTTCGCTCTTGCGGCTGAGATCCTCGGCCAGGATAATGGCGTCCGCCAGATCTTTCATCGGACGGCGCAGGCGGCGGCTCTCATTGCGAAGGCGCAGGTACGCTTCTTCTTCACTGAGGCCGTACCTCTGCTGAAGAATGCCCTTGGCGCGTTCCACCACCTTGCGCGTCTCAAGCTGACGCTTCATTTCCTGCGTCTCTTCCAGAAGCCGGGCGTTCGCTTCCGTCAGCAGAGATTTCGAAATCACTCCACCCATCTGCTCTCCGACGAAAGTCAGCAGCGCGATTTCGTCAGACGTGTGGCGATGCGCCTGCCGGTGATGAACGTTGATGACGCCGATTACGTCACCGCCGCTCACCAGGGGAACGGAGAGAAAAGCCTCGTAGGTATCTTCTATTAACGCGGGAAAACGTTTGAACCGCGCGTCAGCCGCGGCCTTGGAAGAAAGCGCCACGACGGATTTGTGTTCAGCCACCCATCCGGTAACCCCTTCGCCCATCTTCATGCGCAGATTTCCGAGGGCTGCGGCGTGAGGCACCTGAGAAGCCCGCAACACTACTTCGTCGCTATCGGCGTCCAGCAGGTAGACAAGGCAAGCATCGCACTCCGTCACCTGCGCGGTGAGTCCGACAATCTCACCCAGCATTTCATCGAGAGACAACTCGGAGCTGACGATGCTGCTGATCCGGTGGAGAAGCGCGACGTGGGAACTTGGCGGCTCCATAACGCGTACTGTGGCCATATCTCAGGTTAGCTGGCGGGCAACGGATGGTCCAATCAAAAATTCCTATCGCGCTCAATGATACTCATGTTTTACCTGCCATGAATTCACTGAAAATACTGATAAATAACGGTCTTAGTGTACGTGGACCTGATCCTGAAGATTGTGGACAATGAACAGTACGCACCCCCCTTTTGTGGTGGCGGAAGCGTGATCCTGATTCGGGCTTCCAGCCGAATAATCGCCGGCGGTCATGGTGTGGTCTTCGAAAATCAAGTCGCCCTCCACCACGTAGCAATGCTCCAGGGCCGCATGATGATGGGAGGGAAAACGTGCGCCGGGCGCCATCCGGACCAGCGACGCAAGTTCGCCGCGAGTGGGATCTTCATAAAGCCTGGCCATGGACACGCCCTCGAATTGAGTCGGCTGCCAGTCCCTATGAGCGCCGCGGACCAAAGCCACTACGCCACGGGGAAGCACAGCTTCCGTGAGAACGCGCTGGCGTAGGCTAGCGGGGGGAGCGGAAGCGGGAATCGTCCCCGCTAGCTGGACTGCCAGCTCGCCCGACTCACGCACGTCGGCTTCGCAGGTTGGGCACGAACTCAGGTGCCGCTGGAAGGCGCTCGAATCGGCTTCATCCAGAAGCCCAAGAGCATAGAGCGATGCGCGATCCCCATTATCGCAGTGCTGCATTCGGCTCACCTCTCGTTATCATATAGTGTTTTTCAACAACTCGCGAAGCCTAATCACCGCAAGCCGGATTCGCGTTTTCACCGTGCCCAACGGCTCACCCAACCGGTCGGCGATCTCCGAATGGGTCATTCCCCCATAAAAAGCCAACTCCAGAGCTTCACGCTGCTCAGTCGGGACCGCCTCCAAAGCACGCTTCATCTCGCGGCTGCTCTGACTGGCGATGGCCAGAGTCTCCGGGCTGGCTTCGGACGATCTCATGTCGTGCAGTTCCTGAACCTGAACGGTAGTCCGGCTCCGCGCGGCGCGGAAACGCCGCCGGTCCATCGCGCGACTCCGCGCCAGAATGACGATCCATGCCGCCGCCGATCCACGCTGCTCATCAAATCGACCCGCGGCGTCCCAAACTTGCTTGTAAACGTCCAAAACCACTTCCGAGGCATCGGCTTCATCCTGAAGAATCCTAAGTGCGATGGTGTAAGCAAGCTGACTGGATTCGTCATACAGCGCCGCCAGAGCGGACTCATCCCGCGACGCGCAGCGCCGAACGTAATTGCCCCAAGCCGCCTCACGAGGAGCTGCACTCGCCGGTTCACCCATTGAAGATTATTGAACGAGTCTATCACGCGTAACGGGTCTCTCACGCTCAACACTACGCGGCTCCCGGGTTTGTTGGATCTATCTTTTTTGAGGAAATTAGCGTGGCCAGAGATTTTCTTCTGGAATCGGAATCCGAATCGGCCCCTCGAACCGTACCAGCTATGTCAGATGACAAATTATTCGACCCAGGAGAAGAATATGAACGAAAAACTTCGCAGATTGCCACGCCTTGGCTCTGCGCTGCTATTGCTTGGCGCAAGCGCCTTCGCCGCCAGCCATCGCAATGGTCCGATGCTACTCGAGGACCAAACCGCCAATCTCAACGACTTCTATTTGTTCCGGAGTTACGAGAACGGGCGCAGCGACCGCGTGGTCATGAGCATGAGCGCGCAGGGCTTCCAGAATCCGGACAACGGTCCCAGCTATTACAAGTTTGCCGACACCGTCACGTACCGGTTCAACATCAACAATCAACGCGGTCTGGACGGAAATCCAGACATCACTGTAGATTTCACCTTCAGCACGTTGTTGCGGCCGAACCCCACCTTTGTCTCTTATTTCGGGACTATCAAGAGCATTGACGATCCCGGAATTTTTCTCTATCAAACCTACACGGTGACCATCCGGAACATGACCACCGGCCAGGTATCCGTTCTTAGCACGGATGAGAATGGTCACGCGCTTTCCGTGGCTCCTCCGAACTTGGGCCCCAAGAGCACGCCGAATTATGAGGCCACGCTCGGCCAGCCCTCCGTGTTCACGCTGGTGAATGGATGGCGCGAGTTCGCGGGACCACGCGACGACGCGTTTTTCTTCGACAGCGGCGCAACTTTCGACACGCTGAATTTCCGCGCACCGGCTCCGGTGCTCACCGGATCCGCTGAAATCGGCCCTGGTCCAGGATATCCGAAAGCAGTAGACGGTTTCGCGGGTTACAACATCAGCCTGATCGCCCTGGAGTTGCCGATCACTGCTGTGACTGTGGACGGCACGGTACCCACCACTTCGGGTGCGGCCAATTCCAAGGTCGCGGCCTGGGCCTCAACGCTTCGTCAGCAGGTCACTGTGCGGCCTTCCCCTTCCGATCCGCTGTATTTCGGCGACTTCGTGCAAGTGGACCGCGTAGCCAATCCTCTCACGGTGGAAGCTCTGATTCCGCTTCCCATGAAGGATTACTGGAATCGCAGCGTCCCGTCGGGCGACCAGCAGTTCGCTCAGTACATCGGGAACCCGTTCTTTGCGACGGGAATTCTTAATGGCGTTTTCGGTATCCCGGTTCCTCCGGCACCGCGCAAAGACCTGTTGGGTATTTTTGTACCTGACATCACTCGCATCGACCTAACAATTCCTCCGACATCGCTGGCGGAGCAGAATCGCCTGGGCCCGCTGGGTGGCGACAACGCCGGTTGGCCCTTTGGTGGACGCCGGCCTAACGACGATGTAGTAGACATCGGGTTCCGCGCGCTGGCCGGGATTCTGGTTCCAGGCTTCACCAACGCCCCGCCGCTCGGCGACGGCGTGAATGAAAACGATGTTCCGACGCTCGATCACTTCCCGTTCCATGCGCCGCCGCACGCCGGCTATCTCCACAGTCAGGAGAACGGCACCAACGGTCAGGGCATGGTGACCGGGCAGTAAACATGTAGGGCAGGTTGGCAACCTGCGCGCCGATTGCCAATCGGCGCTCGCCTGGCGGGTTAACAACCCGCCGCAGGATGCCATCCTGCCCTACAGCAATCCTAAGGAGAATCCATGAAATTGTTTCCCTGTGTTTTTCTGCTGGCCTGCACTACGGGTTGGGCCCAATCCACGGCTGACCGGGTGGTTGGCGCGCTCTCGGATCGCGCTCTGGCGGAACAAGTGGCCATGCTCAAGACTGACGATCGCATTGCCATGTACAGCGCCATCGTGAACGCGAAGCCGAGCGATCCGGCGCATTACCAGGTGCTGCTGGCGTCCGCGTACGTTCAAAAATCCCGCGAGACAACGGATTTTTCATATTTGGATAATGCCGTTTCTGTTCTTAACGGCGTTCTCGCGTCAGACAGCTCCAATTACGAAGCGCTTCGGCTGCTGACCGAGACGCAGTTGGAACGTCACCTGTTCTCTACCGCGGTGGAATCTTCGCGGCGCTTGATCCAGATTAGTCCCGCCGATCCCTGGAACTGGGGCACCCTGGGCGATGCGTATGTCGAGATGGGCGAGTATGACAAAGGCGGCGAAGCGTACCAGAAGATGGTTTCCCTCCGGCCCGATCTCGCGAGCTACAACCGCGCGGCCCATTTCCACTTTCTTTACGGTGACGTGCCTGGCGCTATCGCCATCATGAAAAAAGCGATCGAGTCGGGCAGTTCTTCACCTGAAAACATCGCATGGTGCATGGTCGATCTCGGGAACATCTACTTCAAGAGCGGCCAGCTTGCGCCGGCTCAACAATCCTTCACGGATGCTCTGCGAACTTTTAAGAATTACCATCCGGCCTATGCGGGAGTCGGCCGCGTGCTGGCGGAAACCGGCGATATCAACGGCGCCATCGCGAACTACCGGCGCGCGCAGGAAATCACTCCGATGCCCGATTACGCCGCCGCGCTGTATGACCTTTACAAGAAGACTGGCCAGGACGATCTGGCAGCCAAGCAGATGGACCTGCTGGATGTAATCGACAAGGTGTCCGTCGCCAGCGGAGAAAAAGCGAACCGCAATTTGGCGCTCGCGTTCGCCGATCACGATGTAAAGCTCGACCGCGCGCTTCAGTTGGCTCAGGGCGAATTGGAATTCCGGCGTGATGTATACAGCTACGACGCGCTGGCCTGGGCGCTGTACAAGAACCATCGCATCGTGGAAGCGCGCGAGTACACGCAGAAGGCGCTCGCGCTCAAGACGCCGGAGCCCGGGTTTCGCCTCCACTCCGAAATCATCATGCATGCCGCGGTAGAGCAGCCTCAAGAAAGGTCCACTCAATGAAAATCACGATTCTCTTTCTGTCTCCCATACTGGCGATTTGCGCCGGCCCAACCGCGGTTCAGCGCCTTTTTGATGGCAAGCTGAGTGCGTCGCAACGGGCGAGCGCCTGCTTCGAACTTCGCGGCAATTCAGAAGCGGACGTGGTCAGCGCGATGGGAAAAGCCCTCGAAGATCCGGCCATGCTTGCCTGTGCGGCCGACAATCTAAGGATTGCGGGGGCAGTTGAAACGCTCAAACAGGCCTTATCCAATCCGGACGCGCAGGTGCGTGCCGCAGCGGTCCGTCAGTTGGGCACGTTTCAGAAGCCCGAGCTGCTGCCGGTCATTTCTCAAGCCGCTCAGGATGAAAATCTGCTGATCGCAACCAACGCGTTAGCCGGGTTGAGCGAATACCAGGATCCGGTGGTAATACCCTATCTCGGAAACCTCGCAAAAAGAGGCGGGATGATCGGTGACATGGCTCTGGATCGCCTTTCGCAACTCGATCCGGCAACGGCTTTGAGCATCGGGCGCGGTTTGCTCGCTAGCTCACAAGTGCCCGACCGGCTCTATGCGATGCGAGTGATTGGCGCCTTCGGGGACGCATCGGATCTAGCGGCGCTCGAGAAAATCTCGAAGTCTGCTCCAGAAAATCTCTCGCAGCACAATCGCGGTTTCGGCTTCATGCCCGCAATCAATCTCGCGCGGGCCGCGCAGTCGGCCATCGCGTCCATTCAATCACGGAATCAATGAGCAAGCATATGAGCAATCGCTGGTCGAGAATGTCTTTTTTGATGTTGGTGAGCGCGGCGACTTCCCTCGCCCATCCCATGGGGAATTTCAGCGTCAATCATTACGCGAAGATCAAGATCGGCCAAGGGTGGGTTGAGATCCGATACGTGCTCGATATGGCTGAAATTCCCACTTTTCAGGAGATTCGGCAGATCGATATTGCTCCCACGGCTGACGCCCCTCACACCTACCTCGCCAAGCAGGAGCGGTTCTTAAAGGCAGGAATTTCCTTGGAGAGCGATGGCCAACCTGTCCGATTGGACACGGTCTCTCGCCAGGCAGCATATGCAGACGGAGCGGGCGGTTTGCCGACGATGAAAATCGCGCTCGTGTTCCGGGGCAAGCTAGATGCCGCGGGCACTCACAAACTGTCCTATGTCGATAACAACTTTTCGGGGCGCGCAGGTTGGAAGGAAGTGGTGGTTCTCGGCGAGGGCGTCGCGATTCTGGATAGTTCGGCTTCTAACGTAGATCGCAGCCAGGAACTGTCCAACTACTCGAGCGACGTGTTGAACAGCCCTCCACAGCAGCTTTCGGCTATGGTCGATTTCAGGAGCGCGGCACATCAGGCGATCGCACGTCCAAAACAGCGGCGCCCCAGCGTTGCGCTGTCCTCACCCGGCAGCGTGGCAGTGGCAAAACAATCTTTCGCGCCCCGCGTGGCGAATACGCCACGTAGCCGTTTTACCGAACTCATCTCGACGCGGGGAAAACTGAGCTTCTGGGTATTGATCTCGGCCGGTCTGATCGCCGCTGGTCTTGGCGCGCTGCACGCGCTGGAGCCCGGCCACGGCAAAACCATGGTGGCTGCCTACCTGGTGGGATCACGCGGCACGGCCAAACATGCGGTGTTGCTGGGAATCGTGGTCACCGCCGCACATACAGCGGGCGTGTACCTGCTTGGGGTTCTGACCCTCTATGCATCGCGCTACATTGTCCCCGAACAACTTTATCCGTGGCTCGGAGCGATTTCCGGACTAAGCGTTGCCGGACTCGGGATTTTCATCTTCCTTAAACACTGGACCGGCGAAAGCGGAGAGCATTCGCATGCCCCGGGCGAGAGCCATTCACACTGGTTTTCTTCTCCCAGCTCCAAACCAATCGAGCGTACCTTGTCACTTCGCGAGCTCTGCCTGCTGGGCATTACTGGAGGCATCGTGCCTTGTCCGGCGGCTCTGGTGGTGCTACTGAGCGCATTCTCGCTTCACCGGATAGGGTTCGGATTATTCTTGATCACTGCATTCAGTTTGGGATTGGCAACTGTTTTAGTCGCGGTTGGCCTCATGATGGTCTACGCCAAACGAGCGATATCAACTCGCGTGCAGGCGGGCAACTCCGCTCTCCGCTATCTTCCTCTGTTGTCATCCGCGTTCATGGTGATGCTGGGCGTGGGAATAACGGCGTCGGCGGCTGCATCAGTTCCCGCCTGGCACGGACTTCTTTCCACGGATAAACTGGTTCCCTTTGTAACAGTAATTCTGCTGGGATTGTTCCTCGGAATGCGGCATTCTACAGACGCCGACCACGTCGTAGCCGTATCCACCATTGTGAGCCGCCAAAAATCCATCCGAAGCTCGGCAACCATCGGGTTGCTCTGGGGATTAGGACACACGCTGACGATCTTTTTCGTCGGATCCGCCATCATTATTTTCGGCGTCGTGATTCCGCCGCGTCTCGGCCTGAGCATGGAGTTTTGCGTGGCCTTGATGCTAATCCTGTTGGGTGTTTTGAATCTCACCGGTGTCATGCGCTCGGTTACGGAGCGCTTAACGCCCGGTACCATCGGAAAATTGGGTCTCTTTCAAACCGCCCGGCCGTTGGTAGTTGGCCTGGTGCACGGTCTGGCCGGCTCGGCCGCGGTCGCGCTTTTAGTTCTTTCTACTATCAAGAGCCCGCTGTGGTCGACGGCTTATCTGCTGGTGTTTGGGTTTGGAACGATGCTGGGTATGATGCTCATGACCGCCGCCATCTCAATACCGCTGGTCTACACGGGGAAGCGATTCTTCAAAATCAATCGGCACCTAACCGCGATTTCGGGCGTCGCTAGCATGGCTTTCGGGATTTTTCTGGTTTACCAAATCGGCTTTGTCGACGGGCTGTTCACATCGCACGCAAACTGGATACCGCGGTGAGTTTTGGGCGTAGCACGTATCGGACAATCGTGTTATTGCGTGCTAGTATCGCTGTAGTGAGATCCGTACCACTGAAGTGCGTTCTGTTGGGGCTGGTGGCCGTGAGTCTCGCGTGGGCACTGTCGGCAGGAAGCCTGTTTGGCGTGGTCAAGGACACCACGGGCGGAGTCATCCCGGGTGTCAAACTCAAGCTTGTCAACAGCGCCCTGAAGACTCAGTTTGAGGCTACCTCGGACGCGCGGGGGTTCTATTCGTTCCCGGCGCTCGCGGTTGGCCGCTACGATCTTACGATTGAGGCGGATGGTTTCCAGCCGCAAAAGCGAACCAATATTGCTATCGATGCCGACGCCGCGGCGACATTGGACACCACGCTCGAACTCAGGCAGCAATCGGAAGCCATAACCGTCAACGCCGCCGAAGCCAATGTCCAAACCCAGGTGGACACCATTGCCACTCATTTGGGAGAAGTGGTGGCGGACACCCAAATGCAGGCCATTCCGCTGAACGGCCGCAGTTACACCGATCTCCTCGCGATTCAACCCGGCGTTACTCCGGTGACGACGTTGACTCCAACATCGGTGATCATGGCGGGCGTGACTGGCACCATTAATCCTTCGGGCGATGCGAATCCCGGCGATGTTTCCATTGATGGCCAGCGCGAATCGGCCAACGGATTCATGGTGAACGCCGTCGATGTGCAGGAACACATGAACGGCGGTACATCGGTAATTCCGAACCTGGATTCCATTCAGGAGTTCCGCGTTCTCACTAACAATTTCGACACTGAATATGGCAACTACAACGGCGGGTTGATCAACGTCGTCACCAAATCGGGCAGCAACGCGTATCACGGCGACGCTTTCGAATTTCTGAGGAACACGATTTTGGATGCCAGAAACTACTTCGATCCAACGCGCGGCGACTACAGGCAGAATCAGTACGGCGGAACGGTGGGTGGGCCAGTTAAGAAAGACAAGCTGTTTTTCTTCCTGGATTATCAAGGAACCGGGACTGTCGAGGGCATTTCGTCGCCGGTGACAACCGTGCTATCCAATCAGGAGCGTGCCGGCAACTTCAGCGAGGCCGCTGGCACGCTGACGGGAACGGTGAGCGGGCAGTACCTGGCTAATCTCCTCCTGGGCAAGCTTGGTTATGCTGTTTCCCAAGGCGAACCTTACTACACGCCCGGTTGCAGTTCCAGCACGCAGTGTGTTTTTCCCGGCGCGATAATTCCGCAATCGGCATGGTCCACACCCGCTCAGCATCTGCTGCAATATATTCCCACGCCGAACGTCGGCGCCAATCTGTTTTCCACTTCCGCTTATCCCGAGAGCGTGCGGGATGACAAAGCCGGCGCACGCGTGGATGCGAATACACGGCTCGGCCAAATCGCCGGTTACTATTTCATCGACAACTACCGGCTGGACAATCCTTATCCAGGCGGACAAGGCGGTGCAAGTATCCCCGGCTTTGACGCTCTGACAATCGGGCGGGCCCAGGAAATCACGATTGGCGATACCAAGGTCCTGGGAGCGACCGCGGTCAACGAATTCCACATCGGGTTCTTGCGCAACGTAAACGATATTGGCCAGCCGCACGGAGGCGTGGGTGTTTCCCTTCCGTCACAGGGCTTCGTCACCGGCCCTGGCACGCAAGGCATCATCGTTCAAGCGCCGCACTTCCAAGGAGTGGAAAATATCGCGTTCCCGTCCTTCGTCATGGGCGTTCCGATTACCAATACTTTTCAGTGGGACAACACGTTGTATCTCAGCGATTCCGTCTCGCGCGTGATCGGGACTCACACGCTGAAGTTCGGCGGCCAATTTCACATCGATCAGGTCAACAGTAACCCCAACGCGACGTTCAACGGCACGTTCAATATCGACGGAACTGAAACAGGCAATCCATTTGCCGACTTTTTATTGGGGCTTCCGAGCAACTTCACGCAGACCACCGGGCAGCGCTTCTATCTCCGGAACCACTACGCCGCGGCCTTCGTTCAAGACAGTTGGCGCGCGCGCCCCAACCTGACGCTCAACTACGGGTTGCGCTGGGATCTGATTGAGCCATGGTCGGAAAAATATAACAATATCCAAACCATTGTTCCCGGCGAGCAATCGGCTCTCTATCCCAACGCGCCGCCCGGATTGGTTGTGCCAGGCGATCCCGGCATTCCTTCCACGCTCTCGCCCACTAAGTACCGCAATTTCGCTCCGCGGATTGGTTTGGCCTATTCGCCGAACTTCGAAAATGAAATTCTCAAGAAGATATTCGGCGACGCTGGAGAGAGTAGCATCCGCGCCAGCTACGGCATCTTCTACACTGCATTCCCGGGGCTCACTGCGGGAATCATGTACGGCGTGCCACCCTTCGGATATAACTATCTGAGCCCTGCGCCGCCGCTCTTCGCCACGCCGTTCACCAATGCCGGGAATGGCGCACAGAACGCCGATCCATTTCCTTTTACCTTCCCGCCGCACAATGTATCCGCGCAAAATCCTTATACCGGATTCAACTTTAGCTCCTTAACCCCGATCAGCGGGGACCCCTTCTTTTACTACCGCAACAGCGTGCCCTACACAGAAAACTACATGTTCTCTATTCAGCGCCAGATTACCAGCAAGTCCCTGCTCACCGTCAGCTACGTGGGAAATCAAGGTCATCATTTGTTGGTATTGTTACCAGTCAATGCCGGCAATCCAGCGCTGTGCCTGAGTCTTAACCAGCCGAGCGAAGTCGCACCCGGCAGCGGGACTTGCGGACCGTTCGGAGAGGATTCCGGCTATACGTCCACAGCGGGCAAGTTTTATCAAGGAACGCGAGTGGGCTTGGGCCCGAACTACGGATCGATTACGACGCAGAAGACCATCGGCAATTCCAACTTCAATGCGCTCGAGGCTACCTTTCGTCTGAATCTCGGCAAGCGAGCCACGCTGCTTGCCGGCTATACGTTTTCCAAGTCGATCGACGATTCTTCGAATCTCGGCGAACAGATCAACCCGTTTAATGAGCGCCTGACGCGGGTGATCTCATCCTGGGACATGACGCACAACTTCGTCGCGACTTACACGTATGCGCTTCCTGTCGATCGCTTCCTTCGCCGTAACCGGCTCACGGAAGGATGGAGCGTTTCAGGCACAACGCGCCTCGCCACAGGATTTCCGGTTACTTTGTTCGACGATTCCGACCGATCCCTTCTTGGGTCTCTCGGCAATGGCGTAAACAACGAACTGCTGGACACGCCGCAGATGACGTCCGGCCCTCTTCAGATCAACACCAACCCGCGCAATGGCCAACCCGCGTTTAATACCAGCCTCTTCGCGCCTGAGACGCTTGGCCAACTGGGCAACGCGCCCCGGCGCCTTTTCCATGGTCCTGGAATTGAGAATTTCGACGTCCAACTCAGTAAGACTATTCGAATCACAGAACTCAAGTTGCTGGATATCCGGGTGGAAGCCTTCAACGTCTTCAACCACGCGCAGTTCTATGGCCCGTCTTCGGTGGATGGCGAAGTCAACGATCCTAACTTCGGAAGCGTAGTCAGTGCAGCTGCTCCACGCCTGATCCAACTGGCAGCGAAGTTTCATTTCTAGGGCTTAAGCGGATAAGCGTAGGCCGGAATACGAAATGCTGATCCTGCATTCCGTACCAAGGGTACCAAATAACTCTGTACACGGGGCGAGGAATGAGGTTACACTTCTGGAAACAAGTAAAGCGTCTTTGGAATAAAGACAGCTTTTATTGCGCAACCGGACCCGTGACGGGCGGAGCATGTCGCGCAGTCATCTGCAATGTTGCGGAATTCAGATGTTCGGGCGAATACATTGCGCAGGGTATTAACACCGCATTTAGGAGGACCCCAATGAGTATTCTCGCTGGTTCAATTAAGCACGCCTTCGCAATGTTGGCGGTGCCAATCGCCTTGAGTTTGTTTGCCGTGCCGCAAGTGGCCCGCGCGGACGCCGACCCCGTTTTCTGCGGTGGTACTGTGTTTGGGCAATTATGCGTCAATGGTGTCATTACACGAGTTCCCAGCTTCGCGCAGTTCGGCAGCCCGCAGCCGCTCAACTCCTTTTCAGCCCTTACTTGTGTGGGTGCATGTGCCGGCTTTTTGGACTCTGTTTCCCTTACGCTATTAGGCGGAGGAGGCGGCGCTGCTAGTGACACGGTCGCGGGTTTCATCGCTGGTACCAAGGGTTCGGACGTCAGCATTCCGTTCGCGAATTGGGTGTTTCCAAAGGCGCTAACATGGACGGACAGGGGGCCAACCGGGGGCGGAGGATTCGCCTTCTTTAACTCGATTGGAACGCTCAATGGGGTCTTCGGAATACCATTCGCGAACCTGTTGATTGTGGGTGATCCTCCCGCCACACCCGACACCTTTCAACTCCTCGAAGCGTTGGACGGGATCTTGGGCGGGAACGGCGTATTGCCTTCTCCCGTCGACATCTCTTCCGACATCGGTTCCAACGGCAGCGTGAACATTCCTGCCGGCGATATGCCAGGTCAGGCTTTTGCGCCGGAACCATCCTCGATTGGATTGTTGATTCCGGGTATCGCGAGCGTCGCCATTTTTCTACGGCGGCGGCGTGCGGCCAAGGCCGCTTGACGCCTTAGGCGCCGTCCTATTCAATGTGGACGAGCTCCCGCTGGATCTCGCCGGTAACTATGGCTTCGCCCGATCCGACGTACATATTTACTTCGGATCGAATCCCGAACTCCGGAAGATATACGCCGGGTTCAATGGAGAAGCAGGTTCCGGCGATGATCCGGCGGTCATCGTGCGTCTCTAGATTATCCATGTTGGCGCTGGTTCCGTGAACTTCCTCGCCAATAGAATGGCCGGTGCGATGAATGAAGTACTCGCCGAAACCATGCTCGGTAATGTAGCCGCGGGCGGCATCATCTACTTCGAATCCCTGAATAACCTGGCTGTTGCTGATCGCGTGTTTGACGCGCTCAATGGCGCGGTCGCGCCCACCGCGAACAATTTCGAAGACTTTTCGAAGCGCGGAGGGCGCGTCGCTGCCGCAGTAGCCGGTCCAAGTGATGTCGTAGAAAACGGCGCCTGGCTTGTCGAGCTTGGCCCACATATCCAATAGCACGGCGTCTTTTTTGCGAATCGGAAGACTGCCCTCCGCCTGTGGTTCGTAATGCGGATCCGACATATGGGCGTTCACACCGACGATGGGGCCATGATCGGTGGTGAGGCCCGCCTTCGCGAATTCTTCGCGGACGAATCGATTCACCTGCCATTCCGTGATGGTTTCGCCAGCGCGCAACGCAGCCCCGATTTTCTGGAACGCCCCGGCGCGCACACGGTCCACGCGGCGGCCAGCTTCCAGATGCATCTCCAACTGTTCGGCCGTCCAGCGCGATTCGAATAGCTGGATCAGGTTGGCCGAACTCACGACATCTACGCCGGTGCTGCGCACTAATTCTAACGTCCCGCCGTCCACTAGCGAGACGTAAGGAATGGCGCAATTGGGCGAGTATTGCATGGCAACGCGGCGGCAACCTTCCAGCAAGGTTGTGATTCCATCCGTCTGGCCGGCCCAACTGGAATAGACTTGCATGTGTCCCGGCAATCCGGCCAGCACGCCGGATTCGATCGCGTGCACCAATCCTTTTGGTTCGCCCTGCGCGGGGATCAAATAATACCAGCGGCGCGTGACCACTCGGGCCCCGCCCAAGTTCAAAATACGATATGCGAGCGGATCTCTCTGGTGATGGTCAAAGAACAACCAGCCATCCAGGTTCTCCTCTCGAAGCGCTCTCTGAATCTCTTCTATTTGCATATTTAAGTCTCGAAGAATGGCTTCCACTTTTCCGGCGCGGGTGGCGGCGTCATCAGGCTGACCACAATCAAGCTGATAACTGAGGCTCCCAGAGCCGGATAAACCGCGTCCAGGTCGAAGCCCGCCAGATTCCAACCGACCGTTACTGCCGTACCCAATGTGATGGATGTGATCGCCGCCACGGTGGTAGCGCGCTTCCAGAAAAACACCGCCATCACCACGGGAGTCACCGCAGCCCCATAAACAGTGTAGGCGTAAAGCGCCGCTTTCAGTATGGATTCGAACCGCGTAGCCTGCAACAACGCGAATAGACCCAGCAACACCACAATCACTCTAGACATAATCAGCTTGCGCTTCTCAGAAGCGCCGGGATTGACGAAACGTCCATAAACATCGTGAATCAGATTCGTGGCGGGAGAGAACAAATAATTGTTAGCCGTGGAAATCACCTTCGCGAAAATTCCGCCCAGTAGAATCGCGCCCACCAGTGGGGGAAGGCCCTTGAAAGCAGTGATGGGAATAATTTCACGCGGCTTGTCCGTCTGGAATAGTGAACTACCGATCACTGCTAGCGTCACCAGAAGCGTTTCCAGCAGCAGCGTTCCAACAATCCACCCGTAGACCGCGAATTTGGCGTCCTGCTCTGATCGCGCGGAAAAAAACTTCTGATACATGCCCTGATTTCCGACCAGAAGCAGCATGGTGGGGATCATCAACCCGAACGCCTGAAGCACGGTCAAGTTACCGAACACCTGGAAATGCGTGGGAGGAAGCACAGCAGTGACATGCTGCCAGCCTCCGGCTTTCTCGAGCACCAGCGGAACGGCAATGATGACGATAGTAGTCACCAGAGCGCCGATAACAAGATCGAGATACGCAATCGACGCCATTCCGGCGGCCGCTGTGAACACAATTACGAAAGCTGCGATGATGCACATCCCTTGGTCGCGTGAGATGGTGTCCGGAAAGATGAGATGCAGGATATCGCCGCCACCCTTGAACTGATAGCTGGCGATGACGGTGTAAGAAATAACGATCGCGATGGTTCCCATCACGCGAGCCGCTGCATTGTAACGAACCTCAAGCAGATCGGGAACGGTAAACTGCGCGAATCTCCGGGCGCGGCCGGCAATCAGCGCGATGACGATGAGACCCGCCCATCCGCCGGCCCCTTGCCAGAGCGCGGCGAAACCGTTCCTATAAGCATTTTCCGCACCGGCAAAAAGGCTGCCCGCACCGATCCAGGAAGACAGCAGCGTGAATACCAGCACAGGCCACGGCAGCTTCCGGCCAGCGACTAAAAAATCCGCCTGGTTCTTCACCGACCGTGTTTTGATGATAGTGACGCCACACAGCGTGCCCACCACAATCGCCAACACGATCGCGTAGATCATGACCGGCCGACGCCGCTTCCCTGGGAATCTGGTAGCGCGGCAAGCTTGCGATGATGCACGCGCGTATTCAGGTTCAGCACGCCTGCAACGTCTTTCGTATCTACTACGCGGAAATCCAACACGTCATCCAACCAATCCTGACTAAGTCCATTCCAGTATTGAGTCGCAACGGTCAGTGTATACTCTTGGCGGGCGAGCAGGCAATCGATCTCGAAATCCACTTCCAGAGTCTCCCCGCGTTCAAACTGCCCCAGTTCGATCCGCTCCAAGCGCGTGTTCGTTCCAAACACATCCATTCCAATGCGATTGCGAATGAGAATTCCGACCACTGGATTCGAAACGGCCTGATGGAAGATGGCGCGCACTCGAATGACCAAGGCTTCGCCTGGCTTAAAGGCCCGGCACGTCTGTCCCAACGCATTCAGCATTCGGGCATCCACGATGCGACTCGCGCCGTCGCCATGGCGGAAGCTGCTCTTGGCGGCGACTTCTTCCGTGGAGCTTCCGTCTTTTTTGTCGCCCCGCTCGCGATCCAGCACAAAACCGACATACTGGTTTACGGCATCCTTTGGCGAGCCTTGCATTACCACCCGGCCCTCAAGCATGAACGCCGCCCGGTCCGCCAGCCGTTTCACTAGTCCCAGGTCATGCGAAACCAGCAGCACGGTTACTTTTCTTTGCCGGAGTTCCTCGAATTTCCGGATACATCGGCTGGCGAAGATTGCATCCCCAACGGCCAGCGCTTCGTCCACGACCAGAATTTCAGGATCAACGTGAATGGCCGTGGAAAAAGCCAGGCGAACATACATTCCAGTGGAGTACTCCTTCACCGGCCGATCGATAAATTTGCCGATCTCGGCGAAGGCCTCGATCCGTGGAAACGCCTGATCCATTTCTTTGCGAGAGAGTCCCATGATCTCGCCGTTCAGATAGACGTTGTCGCGTCCACTAAACTCGGGATTAAATCCGGCGCCTAATTCCAGCAGTGCCGCCACGCGTCCAGAACAGAGAACACGGCCGCTGGTTGGCTGGAGGATCCCACTGATGATCTGAAGCAACGTGCTTTTGCCGGAGCCGTTGGGTCCGACAATCGCGAACACCTCGCCTTTTTCGACACGCAGATTAATATTGCGGAGGGCCCAAAATTCAGTACCCTGCCTGTCGCCCGAAGCAAAGCTGCCCAGTACTCGGTCGAACGGATGTTGGTAGAGATGATAGAGCTTGGAAAC
This sequence comes from Bryobacteraceae bacterium, assembly GCA_050011295.1. GTDB lineage: Bacteria > Acidobacteriota > Terriglobia > Bryobacterales > Bryobacteraceae > Palsa-89. The sequence goes on along the minus strand of JBEKJJ010000010.1, from coordinate 40,681 downwards.
GTTTTGTACGGCAATCACTATGTTTCTATCCGAGCTGAAAGCTGCGCCGCATGCCTGTCGAAAGCGGCAATGAGTACCCGATCAGGCAAAACTGGTCTAAAGCGAACAATACCACGGACTCGAAGCCCGCGCCCTGCGCTAGCCTGGCTTCCTTCAGCCACGATGTTGACGAATCGCTGATGCCTACTAAGTGACTTCGCTGCGACGCGGGAAAGCCAAGCGGAATTCCGGCGGCAATTGACGTGGCGCTCAAATCCAGATCCCGAGACAACGTGTAGCCGAAGCTTTCCGTCTTTAGGCAGTTTAAAATTGCCGGGGTCCATTCACTCACAGGATAGTTAATCACCTTATTCAACGGCGTGTTGTTTACATCAATCGGATAAAGCACTTCGAACCTGCAATCGGGAATCGTGGCACGCACGAAGGCCATGATCTGACTTGTAAAACTGCCGATCAGCCCCGGCAAGAATGCTGCCTCCTGCGGGATCGTCGTGGGATCCAGCGTGTTGCTGGTGATCACGGCAATCGGACGTCCATACTCCGCTTGAAACGTGCTCGTAGTATAGGCGTCATAGAACGGCATTCCGGAGCCATCGTCTGGAAAATACCACCACTGCACCTCGCCGAATTGCAGGTAGGGCTGCAACCCCGCCGCCGCCAGAATATTGGCCATGTCCAAGTGAACTTGCTGCCAGAAATCCGCACTCGTCGGCGAAAAGTTCGTCTGCAGCGACGGCGTATTCAGCCACACCGCTGCGCCGCTGGGATACCGTTGAGCGATTCCAGCGCCCACCGACGTATCGCCGTTTCCCAGCTCCATGCTGAAGGACGCTACAGCGTCCAACCCATAACCGTGCACAGCTTCGAAGAAACTCAGACTCCAGTCACGAGCAGCGCGATTCAACCGCGGCATGGCTACCAAGTCTGTCAGCCAGGTGCCGTCCACGCCGCCGGTCAGTGTTGGGCCCGAAACCACAATCGTCAAGTTGGTGGTGTTAGCGCTGGTCCCAATGGTGATGAAATTGCCATCCGATCCCAGGGAACGGGAGTAAATAGTGAGCTGATTGCCGCTTGCACTTGCGCGGATCGCTGTGTAACCTCGATTCAGCTCTAGTGCAAATGCCAACGCCAGAGTCTCCACCGTGTCTCCAATGAGATTCAAGTGTTGAATAGTGTTCTCGGTCGAAGTAGGTTCGTCCGTTCGGCCAATGATAAGTTCAGTTATTAAGTTGGGATCGGGCGATCCAGTGAATGTAACCGTTCCGGACGCAAACTGATTCACCGGATTGACCAACTCATAAAACCACAGCGCGCCTGCATAGTGATTGACGCGGGCCTGCATACCGAGTGAATCGATCATCCATGCGGTGCGCTCCGGTGCCAAGGCGAGCGAATGCTCCGTGTCCCAGTCGGTCGCAAAGCACAGCTTGGTTTCCACGCTCTCTGTGGGCAGAGTTGAGTTGGGAATCGCTATCTCCAGGAAATCGAAATAGAAGTAGGTGCCGGTCGTACCCACATGAGTTGCCACCACGGTATGGCTTCCAGCTCCGAATTGACCCAGCAATTTTCGGATCAGCACGTCTTCCGTGGGCACGTTCAAGTTCACGCTTATTGGAGTTTGTCCATCCACGGAGACCGAAATCAGTGTGCCGGCGTCGGCCAGCCTGGTGCCTAGGTATAGGCTGTGCGTTTGCGCCGAAGTGTAGGAACAAGTGAGGCTGTTGGAATTAGTGCTGGTGGATTGAATTGTGCCGCCGGAGAAATTTCCAACGCCGCTAGTCCATGCGCCTGTATACTGCACGGCGATCGAGTTATCCTCAATCCTACGGCTGCCGGGGCCAGCCACTGAATAACTTCCGCCCGTTCCCGTCACCGCCCAGTTGGAAACCACTACTTGAAACTCGCTTCGAGCGAACACGCCCTGTTGAAACGCGGCTGAATAAGTCCACCGCATTTTCCGGATTGCGCTGGCAGGTATCGGACCCAGCGTCGGATCCTGCAATGTCGCAAAGGGCAAGACAATCTGCCACTGAGAGGGCGACGTTCCACCAGAGAACTGCTTCCACGGCGCGTCCCATTGTTCCGTCATGCTGTTGGAAACGTAGGTGTAAGCGCCAACCAGGTTTCCATTAGCGCCCGTCGTGCTGTTGGCCAGCGTTTGGCCCGCCCCCACATATGTAAGTGTGATTGTTGTACCGCTCTGGACGGCTTTCATCGTCGGCGAAAAGGCATTCACACCCGCTACGATATTCTCGATCGCGAATTCCAGCGTATCGCCGGCATTCATCAGATAAGGGTAGTGCTCAGAGAGAAACACAATGCCCACGTAGTCCGACGCCGTAACCGTTCCGCTGAGCGTAAATTGAACCGTCGCCGGTGCGTAGCTTCCTGCGATCGCGGTGGCGTAGTTCAACAGAGGAACTTTATACAACTGCTCGCCCGTTCCGGGATCACCCCAAACACGGAGGTTGGGCCAATCTACGGTAGGAAATAAAGTGGAGTCGATAGGAATACAGTTCTGGCGAGTCTCGCTGTAAGTGAGTGTCAGCCCGCTAAGATCGCCGTCCGGTAAGTAGCGGAATGCGGGATGCTCAAAGACGTTGTCTCGATTCCACTCGATAACCGCCCAGTCAAACTGCTGGCGCCACGAGCCGGACACCGTGTGTCCGCTAGCGCTGGTTCCACTCAAAGCTGCTGTGGCGGAAGGTTCCAGGAAGTAGCACTGTAGGTCACGGCTCGGAGTCAGTTTTTCGAGGGTTTCAGACATGAGCGGCCTAAAGGCGAACTGTTACGGTGAGATCGCTTCCCGGACTGGTGCCCGACGTCTCGGTCACCGCCGTTATATCTAACCCGATTTTTGCGTCCTCCGCCAATGGACCCAGCGAATATCCGTCGACATCGTTTGAGATGAGGGTGTTGATGGGAATCGTGAGTTGGCAATAGGTTGTTCCGTTCTGCGTGACATTCATGCTGATTGCAGTACCGGTGGGGGCGGTTTTCACCACTGCGTAAACATCTCTCACGGAATGCGCAGTGTCCATCAACAGCAGCGGCGCGGCACTTGTCTGAATCGCCAGCGGCCCTTCTACCTGGATTGTAAGTTGTCCGCCCGAAAGCGTTCGAATTCCAGCATCGGTAGTCGCGGTGAAACATTCTCTCGCCACGCTACTGTTTCCGCGATCGTTAGTGACAAACAATTCGGCAGTGGCCAACCGCACATCCGGAATTGTCACTGGATAAGCGTAGCTGCCGCTAGCCAAGCTTCCAAAGAAGTCATTGGCGAATGGCATGATGTAGGTCTTCTTCTCGAGCAGATATACCAGCGTATTAAGAATATGGGCGGCGGCGGTGCTGCCATATGCACCTCGGGACACAGTACACGAGGTCGCGTTAGTCACAGCCTGTTGAATTACCAGGATTTCAGATTCGATCTGGACCAAATCGCCTACTTGAGCCGTAACCGCCGTGGATAAACTCAGCGTTGTGTCACTGGTCCCCACGGCGGCATTGACTGTCAATGTGGGAAGTCCGCTAAGTTCGTCCCAAAACCCGAGCGTCAGTGTTCCTGCGCTGATCGTAGCCGTGTTATCAAGAGACGAAAACCCGATCGCCTGAATTTCCACCGTGCCTTGTCCCGTCGCGAAAAGAGAGAAAGTAGGTTGGCCGGGAACATCGGTATCTTGCCCCGTTCCTGGCGCACCAGAAATCGTCCAGCGCGTCACGGGCGAGAGGTAAAACTCACTCTCATTGTTCAGCGCGTTGGCAGCGCGGCCGGAAACTTGGATGGTCGTGCCGTCACGATTGGGAACCACAAATACAACTGGCGACGCATTGCTGGAAGCTCCAAACTGCCAGGACGACTCCGCAATAGCGAACAGGCTGGAAGAGTCCGGGATCGTGTCCCAGTTCGCTGTGAGCATAATGGTAGTCGGCGTGTAAGAAGCTACCGTCCGTTCTTGGCCTATTCCGGTTCCTCCCGTGATCCGAACCGCTGCGCCGTCGTAATCGCCAGCCAGCATGTTCAGCGTGCTGTTCCCGATGGTGTTTGCCGATTGTATGTTTACCGCCTCTGGCGGTTGTAACTCAAAACGCCAGTAGAAGTTCGCGTGATCGAAATTGTAATCGGGCGGACCCTTCAATGTCGCCGTCGCGCCGGAATCCACAAACTGAACTGCGATAGCCACGTTGGATGCGATTCGCAACAGTTGACTCGGGCTAGTGCCGCGATAAACGTTAAACCCCGTTGCGGTCGATGAAAGACTCAGGCTGATCAGCGTAACCTGATTTGTATTGGTGGCCGCCGGAATAATTGCCGCGACGGTGAACGAAAGACCACTCTCAGCCCCGCTGGCGTCCAAAGCACTGAACGCGTAATAGAGCGTCTGTGCGCCCGCAATCGTGCCTCCGCTTGTACTGATTTGAGGGTCGAGCCCAACTAGAGGAATACCGGCGCTACTTACACCGGGTTTAGCCGGGACCGAAAACGCCACAGTTAGTTGCACGCTCACGCTACCGTCGCTCGATGCGATGGTCGTTCCCGTGATTCCGAATTGTGGATTTCCGCTGCTGTCGAGAACGCTGCCTACCAGCGGCCGCGGCACTCCAATGTCGAAGTTCGGCTGTCGCCCCAGACCAGCGACACCGGCATTTGCCGCCGCGTACCATTCGTCATTATGAATCTGCGCCGTGATAGTCGCTGTCCGATAGTTAACGCTGGGTGAGATTTCAGTGATCCGAAACGGCTGCCGGCTGAACCCCTCTTTCGAGTAAGTAAGTGTGATGATGTCGCCGGGCCTTAATCCCACAGCCTTCACACTGGTCTGGAATTCAACGTATGTGTTGCCGTCTACCGACTTGTACAATTGCAGAGCAGCCGCTCTGACGGCTTGATCCAGATTGGGCAGCCCGAGAGCCGCCAGCGATACCACCACATCCTGTCCGAACAACTGCGCATCGTCGACATCCACCAGGGAAAGGCTGTCTTGCTGATATTGATTGAACTGGTCTTGAAATTCGACAGTATACCGGTTGGGCGAGTCGGCTGCGTCGCGCGACGACACGGTTAAACTAACCGCGCCATTGGCATTTCTTGCAATGCCGGAAAACACGGCGTCTCCAAATTCGTACGCCGGCCAGCCTCCATTTAATGTCTCCGTGCTGTTGCTGCCGGCCGCCTGCGTTGGTTGCTGCGCGGCCAGCGTGTCTTCGACGTTGAGTTGGAGCAGCCCTGCGGAGCTGAAAATCAGGTAGAGCCCACAGGCGTTTCTAATACCGCGCACCACGTCCCCCGCGCTTCTCCGATCAGTAAGTATCAGGTTGCACTGATACCGGGGGATAAGTGTGGCATTGCCATTTAGGTCCACAGTGGATACCAGCGCATCACAAACCGACGCCGCGGCAGCGAAACTGGGCAAGTCTAACTCATTCAAGCCCCAACCACTGCGCCCGAGAACATCCACTAACACCCACGCTGGATTGTTGGTAAAGACATTGCTCAACAGATTGCCGCTGCTGTCGAACGTCGGTAACTCAAGCCCCTGCACTAACACCTGAATACTGGGAAGAGCGCTTCCATTCGAAATGTTGTTAGGTACGACTACGGCCATGAAGGCCATGCTGCCGTAGGGATCACCCAATGGATTGCCAGAAGAGTCGGTGAAGTCAGGATTGAAATTGCCGTTTCTTGTTCCTAGACTGATGACGTCGTACCAACCGGTGGCCGTCATGTTTTTCCCAGCGCTTCCCACCGGTATCTCGACATTATTAACGATCACGGTCACCACGCCGGTGATCTGCCCAACCCCCAGTAGTACCTCAAAATGTGTCAGGTTTCCGTCGTTGCGAGCCAATACCACGGGCGGCTGGTACCATCCGGTGCCGTAGATCAGAGGAACGTAGTCGTTATACAGAGCCTGATTGGCGAGCGGTATGGAAACGTGGGAGCCCCTCTCACCGTAAGTGCGGACGATAATCGAGGCGGGAACGAATTCGATTCCGCCAAATCTTCGCGTGATGTTGTTTGCGTTGTCAAGATCGAACATCCCACGCTGTTGACACTGGGTCCGGGTAAAATCGCAGGTGGTATACGCCGCCCCACTGTTGAGATTGCCAACCCCACCGGTTTGATCCGCCGAATAGCCGCAACGATAGAATGCTGAAAATTCGCCGAGCGCCCCACCGTTCACTGCTTCCAATCGCTGCGCGGCAGTTGCTGGAAACGTCCACGGGCAGCGCTTCTGAATGCTCATGTCGGGGAGATACACTCGCTGCAGGTTCAAGCGGTTCGTGAAACTCAGCCGCAAGGTCGATTCGGTGGACTGGTCGGGAGAGTTCGCGATGCCCCGAAATGCAATCAGGCTATCCGACGCAACTACGTTGTTGATTAAGTCATAAAATAAAAACGTGACGGTCAGCTGAGCGCCCTTCCAGCCGATGTTCCGCTCGATCGGAGACAAGAATGAATCCGCATTGGCCAGCGTAACGGAAACTTTCGCCACCGCGTCCGTAGTGGCGTCCGGAGACGATTTGATCTCGAATATGTTGTGCTTTAGAACCCTCGCTAAGTAGGAGTTGCCGTTAACGGTGACATTGTGGGTGCTCCAGCGCTCCACGTCGCCGGAAGACAGAGTACAGTCAAACAGGAATAGTGGTGTCCCCGGGACCTCCAGTTCTTTCAGGCCAATAATGGTTCCCATTTCGGACTACCTTCCTTTTGATTACCTCTGGAAACCTCTTGCAAGGTCCCTGCTCTGGCCTGCTCGCTCAAGTGAGGTTGCTAACCAGACTAATGGAACACGAATTCTGATTCGGCGCGTCTGTAGTCTGTGTAAGTGAGTCTGAGTTAAATCGAGTATTTGGGTAGACGCCGGCCAGATCGGTAGTCTTCTTGTAATAACCCGCCGCGGGCTGCGGCTCGGCCTGAGCGCCAAACGCTACGATGCTGGCTCCCGCAGGCAACTGCAAGCCAAAGCTAATACCGTCCTCTTGCAAGGAAAGGCTGTCGGCCTTGACAACTCGAGTCCACGAAGACCCGATTGTCAGCTGGGTGAGCGATTCTTGCCCTGTCGCCGAAAACAGGATCTGAACCGTGGCAGGCGCAGCCGATCTCAAATAAATGCTGCAACAATATTGGAACCAGCTCGCACCTGCGATGCTCTGCACGATACGCTGGGTCGTTTGTGCGGTGTTGGTGAGTTGGACCGCGCCGGTTCCACCCAAAGGGTCTGCGATTCCCGTGGAGACCTGCATCAGTGGGTCGGCCGTCCAAACCGGTTTGGTCCAATCTTCGCTCCACTGCAACAGATTGTCCATCGGATCCAGAAACGTGAACGTCGTGAGCTGCCCTTCCGTGGCCTCGAACAATGTTTCGATTGTGGACCATTCGTCGTCGGTTAGATTCGAATACTGTAGTTGCCAACCAACCACGGCTGCGCCCGGATCGCTCATGCGAATAACGTCGCCCGAGGGAAGGTTGTTAGAAATTGTTCGCATAGTCGTGCGCCGGTTGATGGGAAACTGACTTACAACACCTGTGCTGAGCTGCGGATAATAGAGCATATCAGCTTCGGTTCTCCACCACAGTTAGCGTCGTCTTGCCCTGCTCTGCGCTGCTAAGATCTTCTGCCATGTCGTTTCCGTCCAAGCTGCAATTCGGATAGACAGTGCCATCCCATGGATCTGTGAAACTGAAACTCTCCGCCGCCCCGCTCTGGGTCCGGAAGAATTCCCGGAGCATATGCAACTCGGTTTCGTCCAGTAGGCTGAGCTGAATAATCCAGCGTCGCAATAACGTTTGGTAGCCTCGAAACCTTTGCTCGGAGCCGTCTATGAAGCGCACGATCTCCGTCGAGAATCCAGTCGCTCTTTGTGCCGGATATTGCAGCGTTGCGCCCGTCTTTAGACTAGGAAAGTTACTCACGTTATAGATCCCCGATGACGTCGCTCAGCGAATGCGAGTTAAGCAGCGCGGATTTCACCGCATTCGCGATGTCGTCACTGTGGTCCAGGAACGACTGGCTGTCCATAGCATTTACTTGAACCGTTACTTGAGGCGCCGAATTCGCGGACTGAATCCGCGGTTGTCCGGTTTGCCCGGAGTCAACCGGTGCAATTTGCCCGCTTCCTGTAAGTCCGGCTTGATAGTTAACCGCCGGCGGTAGCATAAAGGGCGTTGGTGCGGTCAAGTTTTGGGTGCTGCTGCCGCCGAACAAGCTAATCAGCCCGCTGATGATTGGAGACAAGCCCGATCCCAGAATGCTGGACGCGATCCCTCCCAACGTCCCCCCGGATTCACCTCCGCTCCCTTTCGTCGTGGTGCTCTGCCCCAACGCTGTTGTATTGTCTTGGGTCGCGCTGATCTCTGATTGCTGAACTGAGGCCAGATTTCCAATTTGCTCGGTTAGGGTTGATAGCCCGTTGTTCACGTCCTCTAGCGATCCTTGAGTTACTCCAGGCAACGTCCCGCCGGATAAAGTTCCCGTTGAGGAACCGTTCGATCCGCCCGCGCTCCCTCCAACCGCGGAAGTTACAGCCAGTTCCTGCAGCACCTCTCCAGGCGAGCGGCCTGATGTCACGCTCCGCGGCAGCAGGTTCTCGAGCTCACCTCGGCTCATTGTGCTTCTCCGATCTCACTTCATTCTCCAAAACAAAAATTGCCTCCACCACACGCGCGGGCAATCGGTACATGTCAGGTGCTCCAATAAGTTTCCACGCGTGGAATTCCTCCAGCAACGCAACGCTTTCAGGCGTGATGTATGAGGTCGGGCAACTAGCCACAGCAATCTGTCCTCGTGCCCAAATCACTTCTGGCGCTCCGGACGCGGATTCATCTAACCATCCGCATCGCCGTTTTTTTTCCAAGCCGCTCTTGCGGCAGGTGTCGCATTTCCACGCGGCTTGATTGGCGAACTGGAAATGGAATGCGACTATCAGTTTTTTCGTTCGCCTTCGCTGAGCCCGCACTGCTCCTTGATGGCGCCGACGATTTCCCGCGTCAATTCATCAGGACCTCTTTCCAGCAGCGCCTGCGTGGTAGCTGTTTCGCCGTCGATCGTCAAACCGGCGATGCTTACCAACCCCCACGACAAATACATCGCGTCAACCTCTTGCGCCAGAATGCTTCCTTCGATCTTCTCCTCTAACTTGCTTCCGGCTTCCAGAAACTCAGCTTTGCGGCTGATCTCGCGCGCCCGCCTGCTCAATTCCATTCGGCGCCCGAACGAGATACGGTTGATAACGAACGTCACCGCCGGCATCGCTTTCGAACGAACCATTACCACGCTCTCGTACGACTCGCTCGCGCGAACTTCGCCAGCCACACGGCTCGTATGCTCACCCCTACCCGAACGCGACAAAAAGTTCATCATCTACACTCCCCTGCGCCCGGCAGTTCGCAAATTGCCACTGCTGCCGTGTCTCCGCGTCACTAAACTCGGGCACCTCGGGAATTACACTCTTCATGTAAATGCCGAACAGTTGCCCTTGTTGCTGGCCAAGCTGAATCATTACACTGATGGGTGATCTCTGACGCGCCGCCTGGTAAAGAGCCTGCGTCGCCGCGTTGTCCTGCTGGTACAGACTGAAGTCCAGAGTTACAGTACGCAGCCCAGGCGAAATCGCAGACGGTAAAATCGTCCCAAACTCCCGCTCCCGAAGATCCACGTTATTGTCAAAAGTAATTTGAGCCGCTGTTAGAGTGAAGAAACGGTTGGGCACGCTACCTATCCACACTTGACCTAAGTGACCGGGGATAATCGAATAATTGAGCGGAGCCACGGTAGGCTCTGCGGGAAATGTTGTAAGTCCCCCTTGACCACTTGTGAAACTCGACGTGTCCAGCACATCCTGAGCTGGTCCCGAGAAATCGAATTCGTGAAAATCTCCGTTAACCTTTAACGTCAGCTTGTCGAGTGCCGCGCCGGAAAGAATGCGCTGTACGGCTGTTCCTGGGCTCCAGTAATCGAAGATCGTAAGACTGTTGAGAACTTCGGCGGGTTGATAAGCGGCCGTCGGGCCAGTAGCCGAACTCGAAGCCGGTGTCACTGTGAAAGGGGCCTGTAACTGCACCGTAAAGTTGTCCACAACCGCGGAAACGAAGCGTATCTCGCCGCCGCTTGTAACCGCTTGTCCGGGAGATAGCCCGTGGGCGGCCGCGAATGCCACTTGTGACGTGCTCGGCGTCCCTGCCACAGTTCCGCCTCCGGAAAGCGCGGTCGCGCTGCCCAGACAAGCTTGAAACAATGGCCCGTGTGCCGGAGCTGCCGTCTGATCCGCCCAGTTCGACATATAACTCTTCAACGCAAAACTGGTGTCGGTGCGCAGACCGCTCGGGTTGCCCAAAAAAGTTCTGGATCCGGTCTTGTCTTTGCGTTGGACCTTCTCAGGCTGCTGCTTTATGGTAAGGCTCACTGCCGGGATTCGATTCGCGGCTACTACCGTGGCCGCAATCCCGTAGGTCTGCTCCACTGCGACGTAGTAACGATTGTCATTCGATAATATGTACGACATATGTGATGTGTCTTTCGTGAACTCTTGAACGATTGGTTATGTTGCCGCTTCGAGGAACGTTGTTCAGCTCTCAGTCTGGCGAGTCCGCACTGATATCCAAAACAAAAGACACCTTCGCGATCTGTATGAAGTTACGCCCACCCTGTTTCACGCCGCCAAATGCGACCTCATATTTGCCGCTGTAAAAGACGCCGTCACCCCAGTCCCCACGGTTGCTGTCCAGCACCTGCGTAATTGCGTCAACGTACAATTGAGACTGCATCCCAACGTCTTCCAAGCGATCTTGCGAAATTCGCGCTTCAATTACCATGTCTGCATTCCCTGAAAAAGTCCGAAACTTCTCTCGCAATACGTTCGCAATCTTGTTGCAGTAGGCACATACAATCGGATACTTGACAACAGTGCTGTGCTCCGCTAGATCAGGCGGAACGTTTTGAGCGATAACTTGTTGCGAGGCAATCGCGGGCAACGTGATGCTCTGCTCGGCGGCAAGCGCCGCCACGGTATCCGGAACGCCTCCGCTTGCCAGGAGAATTCCCACTAACTTATTTGTGCTTAATGTACCAATTTGCAGCACTCGCCTAGCCCCTTTCAATCAGCCGCTGATCTATCAGAAACCAGGTTGGCTGCTGACCCCGGCCCGCAGGAGCCCCTGCTTGCAGCGCCGCCGCTAACGTCCACGTATTACCAATCGCGATTGGGCTGCTGTTCTGCAAGCTCGTCGCCTCCGGTGCTTCCCCAATGTACGCATTCCAACCCGTGGCATTCGCTGGCGGATTAACTGCGGCCACCACCAATTGCTGCCCTGTGGACGTTGTGAGCTGAGCAACCTCGCTGGCGCTCCCAGATTGCCCCGCCTGATTCACCCACGCAACCGCCACATAGTACGTTGCGGCCGAGCCGCTTCCGAAGATGGTAGTTAGTACGGGAAGAGCGGCCTTCGCGATAGGTCCCGAGGCCAGTCCCACGCCTATCTGAAAGTAACTCTCTGCGGCGTCCGCGGCGAGTTGTTCATACTCGGCCCACTTTCCCTTATATCGGTCGTTTAATTGATTGTTGTACGCGTCCCGATACACCAGCGCCAAAGTCTTAAGGGCATGCCACCGTCGCAGGGGATCAGTAACAACTACGTCACCCACACCGATGGTCTGCCGGTAAGTGACGGTCCACAGAACATCCGGCTGACGGAATCGCCGCAGCAGAAACAGGATCAGCTCCGACGCAATCTCGCCTTGCGCCAGTGCGCCCTTTCCCGCCAAATCAATCTGCTCGGTATTGGCAACCGTGAGAATGGCGTTCTCGTAGTTTTGAAGGTCAATCGCTTCGTTGATCGGTCCATCCGTAAACAGGGCCATGGGGTAACCAACCGTCAGCGCTTCTCCGGACGCGAAGCGTTCTTGATAGCTCGAAAGTCAGCCTCCGATACCACGTTCACTTGGATCCTCTGTGCCACTGCCCGTTGCTCTGCTTCTTGCCTGGCCTGTTCCACCGCACTGCGGTGCTCTGCTACCTCTTCGGCGCTGGCCAGGCGCGCCCGTCCTTCCACGATTAATTTCGCGGCGATGCCTCGCGGCACCTCGGATTTTTGTCCCGCGCGTCCGCCGTCCGGAGTCTCGTGGCTGACTACCAACACGTGTGGATCGGTAATTTCCTGCTCGATCTTCCGCAGCTTCTGATAGAACAGTCGTAAGTCCATGTTTCTCCCTTGGGGTGGCGCAGGCGCTCTCGCCTGCGCACTAGTTGGCACACAGCTCCTGTCGCGTCCTAACTATCCACTTGCACGCCGAACGTGTTGCGAAGCACCGCCACTCCGTACAGCACATCCACGGTGAATTGCTGCGCTAGGGTGTTTGGTTGATAGCTCATAACCACACGCAGTCCGAAGTTCCCCATTTCCGCGTACTCCGCAATGGCGCCAGTTCCCGGCAGTGGCTGAGGCAGTCTGCGGATCACTAGTCCGATCCCATCCCGCGCAAACGCCAGGTTGTGAGTAGTTACGGGCCCGCTGCCAGTCTTGGATACCAGCTGCGACCGGAAAATGAAGAAGTCCTTCAACTTGCCTACGGCGCCATCTATCAGCGCACGAAGTCCGGCTTCTCCCGCCGAGTAATATTCGCTGAATCGCGGAATCTGTCTCAACGCCGAGTAAGTGACTGGATCCACGACCAGGTACTTTCCAGCACTGGGCGGCACCATGGCCTCGAACAAGGAAGTCTCAGCTTGGTCTATCGTCGCCTCAGTGATAGCGATCCCCGGCAGGCCGACTACGGTGTTCGCCGTGAATTGCGAGTATAGGCCTAGAAGGTCCGACTCGATTCGCTCAGCTAAAGCCACTACTGCCGGCTGCATGTATAACCTCAATAGATCCGGTACCGCGAGCACTTTGGTCACGTCCGGGATCTGAAAGGTCGCCTCCGCGTGGGTATTCAACACGATCTGTGCGTTTCCTAGGTTCGGGTTCTGAGTCTGAACCGTGCCTCCCTCCGCGATGTTATTAGCCACCAGAACCGCGGGAATCGGCACGTTCACCGTGTCCCCGGAATGCGCCAATGTCGGCTCATAATCCCGGTTGACTAAGTTACCCATCACCAAGTTGGTGACAAGCGCTGGTAATGCGTCCACTGCAACTAATTTAACAATCGCAGTTGCCACATTTGCTGATGTAATTGTTGGCATCTTTTCTTCCTTTTCTTGTTGCTTTCACTCTATTGCCCGGAGTTGCTCGTCTTTCGGACTGCTCCCCCAGCGCCTCTCAAAGACCTCGCATCGCCTGGCTCGCCACCCGTGCGATCTCCTGCCGGGCCTTGTCCAAATCCTCAGCGCTCATCCCCGGCCGGATTTTATCCAAATCAATTCCGCCCCCACCCGACGCTATTTTGGGCGCTGATCCCATCCCTGAGCCGCCTGTGATTCGCGCCGGCAGCAGCTCCGGATTCTCTTGGACGAACTGCGCCAAATACTCCCGCACTGGAACCTCGCCCTGCCCTCCCTTCGCAGTCAGCCGCCCGTCTTCTCCGCGCTGGATGTCGTCTTTCACCGCACGATAGGCTAAATCGACTTTGGCGACGCCAAGCCGCTGCAACTCCGTCCGAATCGACACGCTGCGCTCAGCTTCTTCTGCCATCTGCCGGCTGCGCTGGTTTTCCTGAACCAGGTCGTTCATCCGCCGCTCTAAGTCCTCACGCCGTTTGCGCTCATCCAGCAACTCAGCCTTGTAAGCCGGCTCTGCTTTGCTTTGTTGGGTGCGCACAAATTCCTCGATCACCCCTTGAATAATGGGGCGTAAATCCGTGACATCCTTCTTCGGCTCTTCCATAAACCTCCTACTTTTTAGCTTCCACAACCCGCCACTTACAGCTCCATAGCCGTACCTTTACCGAACCGCGACCGTGAGGGAATCAATGCCTTCTCCACACTCTTAACTCTGTTGATCGATTTCCCGCCCGATCCTGTCTTTCACTTCCTGCCTCACGTCACACAGGAATTGGAACGCCAGCTTCTTGAACACTTGCTTCTGCAGCGTTGGCGACTTGATTCCTAACTGCAAGAGTCTCTCCGCGTCATCCAGTTCCGTCCCAAAGTCGCCGATGTCAAATTCGTCCATCCCTGAGACATCGATGCTCAAGTCGTCTTCCCGCGCGGCTTCAATCGCTCGCAGCACCCGTTTTATGGCTTCCTTCACCGCATCGCCGTAGGCACGCAGCACTTCCTGCGTAATCGCGTAGTCTCTTTGTTTGCTGAGCCCCGATTGCGCCGTGCTCCCCGATAGCGCCGCTCCCGCGTGCGTGACATGACAAACGCGGTAAATTTCCTCCTGCAGCCGCGCCAGGTTGTCCGCCGCAATTTGGTAAACGTGGCCCTCCGGTTCCGTCCATCCAAACCGGTCCTGGGGACCGAGTTGGATGTAATAGGACTCGCCCATCACTTGGTTCCAGTCCCGTTCGGAATACACCACCGGCATGGCGAACAAACCCATTGTCAAAGCCCACCCAAGGGCATTCGACTTATTAAAGTGTTCCAGCTGCAGTGATCCGGCCTTATTCACCAACCAAAGCCCTTCCGAAACTCGCAGCTCCACTATCGGGACTCTCGCCTGCTTCGCCAAGCCGTGCCGGCCCTCCGACACAACTTCGATGTGGCCCCGCTCCGATCCCCGCTCCCACTGCTCGTAAATCCGGTAGTTTTCTTTGTCGTAATAAACCCAGCGTGTTAACTTCACCCATGCCGGATCTTCAATCTTTGCCTTCTTAAGGCTCTGCGTCCTGAGCACCACCCACTGATAATGGCCATGATCGTCGTAACTCCAGTTGATTAGTTCGTCCGCGGAGTAACTGACCAAGTACGCTCGCGACGCGCCGCGCTCATCCTCCTCGGCGCGCGTTCCAGCCGGACTCCCCATCCGCGGAAAGTCGATCAGGACAAAACTCTTTCCACTAACCAGCGCCTCAATGAACTGCCTCCGGAAGAACTCCGAAAGGTTGGTCCCCTTAAGATCGCAATCCTCGGTAAATTCACCGAAAAAACTCTTCGCGCGCTCGTTCTTCCCTTCAAACTCCAATACTGGCTCCCGCCGAAAAAGCGTCGCCGTGTACCAGTCGACAATTGAGCCAATGTAATTTTCATAGAAGCTTCGGCTCAACCTCTCCGCATACACATCGCCCGGTTCCTTTTGGCGGCGCACCAGGTACCGGTCGGCATTCATCTTGAATTGCTCTCCGCCCGCATATAGGTCCCGGTACTGCTGCCACATGGCTCGCTTATTCGCGAAGTCCGGATGCTCGTGATTGATGTCGAAACTCGTGCTGCCCTTGTTCATCTCGTCCTGTGCTCGCTAAATAGCGTCTGCTAAATCAGCCGATTGCCTTGCTCCCCGAATACCACCGTCTGCCGGTACTCCTGCCAGATCAAATAACCCAGCGCGTCCGATAAGTGGGTCCGGCTAGGATCCTTGTCTTTATCAATCACTCCACTGTCAGGCTTGAATGTCACTTCTTCAAAATCCATGATCAGAGCCTTACATCGCGGGTCAGTGAATAAGCTCACTTCCTCACCCGCCGAGAACAGCTTCGCGTTCACCATCGCTACTCGCTCCCGTACGCTCGGGTTACTTGCCGGAACTCGAAACTTGAGACCCCGATAAGCCGTTTGCCGGAAATATTCCTTGATGATTTGATAGTCCGTGGTTCCGGCCGTCTGTAACCGCTGTCCCGACGCGTCGCCGTAAATCACGATTCCCGCTTGATGATTCGGGTACCTCTCGTGGAACTCCTGGCACGCTTCGGTAGTGCTGGCCCGGCTCAATACGATCTCGTCCAAAACCCGCACCTCGTCTCCGTTTCTTTGCGCAACGATCGAGCTCATTGGATCCACGTTGAAATCCAGCGCCCAAAACAGGGGCAACCTTGGATCAACTTCCATCACCTTCACATTCCGGGTCCGGCTGAATCCCCGGTAAACCACACCGGCTTGGACGTTCAAGTACTCGCCCAGCACTTCTTGTTCAAAAAACTTCTGGTCGTAGCTGCTCTTCAGCCGATCGTAAAAATCCGGCACTTTGTCCAGGACGTACCGATTCTCGTAAGCCTGCGCGAGAACCACTTCGTAGCCGTCCACGCGGTCCCGAATAAACCGCCGATGCACCCAATCGAAGCCCTTCGGCGTCCAAACCGCGAATCCGCAAAGCCGTGAGCCCTTGGGGTCCCTCAGGCGCCCTTCCAACCGCAGCCACGCTTCCTCAGCCGTGTAAGTCAACTCGTCCAGCCCGAACCAAGCCAGGTTAGTGCCCCGCAGCCTTTCGAAATCATCCACCGCGCGAAAATAGATCCGCGAACCGGTGTCCTTCATCACCAACACCGATTCCGCCTTATTAAACACGTGAGGCAGACCGTTCGCACTCACAATCTCCAAGAAACTCGTCAATGTCGCATCACGCAACATCGGGTAAGTCGGCGCCCCAAGTAATCCCTGCCTGCCTGGATTCAAATAACTCAGCCGAATCGCCTCCTGGCAAAGCGCCTGGCTTTTTCCGGATCCGATCGGACCCGAAAAACCCTTGAACCTCGCCGTCGAGCAGTGAAACTTCCGCTGCGAAGGCAACGGGCTATACTCTATTTCGCGGCGTTTTGTATCTCCGGCCCTTCTCTCCACGTAACAATGACCTCCGCCGGTTGCTCCTCCTGCTCTAACTCACGTTGCAATTGGATCAGCCGGATGAAGTCCCCCAGCGTGACTCTCGTCTTCTCCGAGTCGAGCTGTTTTTCTATTCTCGAAAGTAGGGCCGTGATCAGCTCCTTGCGGCTCTTCGCTTCAGCCCCGGCTTTGCCTTTCCGCGGAATTTCGCGGATCGAAAAACCGTGCACCTTCGTTTTTTGTGGCATCGCAACCCTCAAAAAAACGGGGCGCCCCTTTCGGAAGCGCCCCAAAACAACTCTCTCCTGCACCAAACTTATCAGCGGGATACTAAGTCTAATCACGAGTATCCGCCAAACAACTGAAAACGCTAGGCAGAATTAAGCGAATCTGTCGTCATCGTTCGTTTTCGGCCTCATTGCCCGGTCGTCGCGCCGTCTTTTGCTCCGCTCGCAGCATGTTTCTTGTCGATCCACACCGCTAACTCTCGTAAGAAGACATTCGCCGCTACCACGGTAACCGCGGCCAGCGCCGGCATGGCCCGTTCTCCCGCCCCGACTAACGTTCCCACCGCCGCCGAGCACCACATTGTCGCCGCCGTGTTCAGCCCTCGCACATGCAGCCCATCCCGCATGATCATGCCCGCTCCAAGAAAACCAATGCCCGGCAGTATCTGTCCCACAATGCGGTCCGGAGTGCCGAATGTCTGTGCCATCATCACGAACATCGCCGACCCCATCGCCACCAGCGCGTTCGTCTTCAACCCACCCTCGTGATTGCGGACCTGACGCTCCAGCCCGATCAACGCTCCCAACCCCAGCGCCAGAAACAATCGCACAACAAATTGAATGGGTGCCAAAGATTCATGTTGCATTTCAGTATGCCGCTAACCTAACCACTCGCCAGCCCCCTCAGGTTCCACCCGCAGATCTTACTGCCTTCCAACTTGTCTCCCCCCGGTCCCGCCCAATGTGTTTCCAGACTCAAGTACCCCGCGTATCCATCCTTCAACAAACCCGCGATCTGCCCTTTCCAATCGATGGCCCTCGTCCCCAGCGGCCCCCACACCGGCGTGTACCCTTCCATGTGGCAGTCCTTCGCATGCACATGCACGATCCGATCCGGCGGCAGCAATTCATAACCCAAAGGAAACGGATTCTCTCCCGATACATACGCATTAGCCGGATCCCAAACCACCCCTAAGCTGGAATGTTTCAAACAATCCAGCACTCGCCGCGTCTCTGCACCAGTAGCAATATTACACGCGTGCTCATTCTCCAACCCAATCGTCAAACCGTGCCGCGCTGCCCTCTCAGCAAGCTGGCCAAGCTCCCTCACCACACTGTCAAAACAAGCTTCCGGCTGCACCACCCGCCAGAAAGAAAACACGCGGATGATCTTGGCCCCAAGTTTCTTGGCAATAAAAAACGCACGTTCCGCTAAGCGCGGCTGATCTTCAAACGTATGCTTCGCCGCGAAAACATCGTGCTGAAACCGGCTGTCCACTGGCGGCGAATCCGGTAGCAGACACTTGAACAACGGAGACGCAATCGAGATCACCCGGAATCCGCGCACAACTTCAGCGACCCGACCTAACTCTTCGTCCGACAAATCCATGATGTTCTTCCCGGATATGACGCGCAGCTCCACCGCGCCCATTCCGATCTCTTGCATCGCCTTAAGAGCGATTTCGAGATCCGGAGAGAACTCGTCAGTAATTGCCGCAATGGGAATCTTCGGCGTCATTTATTCCACAAGAGGCCGGATCAGGCGCAGCGCAGACCGAGTATTGTATTCCCTTCGGTAACGTTCGTGCACCGTGTCCTGCGGGAAATGCTCGTCCGGACGATAAGGATACGCGCTCATCGCATGGAACGGCAGCGGCTCCACCGTCTGCGAAAATGCCGTGTTGGCATCGCGATCCTTCGCCCACCCATCCACCTTCAAGATGAACTCCCTCTTCCACCCGGGTTTCAAGCCCGGCAACGCATCCGCGCGATACTGCAGCCGCACCTCGTCGCCGGAACCTAGAATCGTGAACCGGTCATCCACGCTCTCCAATAGCTCTTTCACATCCCCGTAGCGCGTATAGAGCCCAGGCGTGGGGTTCCAGCTCGACGCCGCTCCCACCTTTGCATAAATGAACTCCTCCGGCTGTTTCCGGTCCGGATCGATCTTCGTCGCCGAGAATCCGCGGAATCGAAGCTCGCCAGATACCGCGGGTACCCGGCTAATCACCGCCTCTGGCGCATCCACATCATTGCCGAGAAAAACTTCGTCCCAGTACACGCATAGGTTCGTAACGATTCGAACCTCCCGCGATTCTGACAGGAATTTACCCGAAAGATCCACGGCAATCGTCTTCGGCTTGCCGTCCGGCATCCCCATGTCTTGAATCACCGTCTTCCAATTCCCCGCCCCATCCCTCACCTGCAAGTAGGGAGGAATCAATCCTTCCTTGCTTTCCTGCGCGGCCGCGAGAAACGTGCTTCCGTCCGCCCAATCCACCCAACCATTCAATACCAGCACCGCCCGATTGTGCGGCGCCGCTTGTTTCCCGAAGTCCAGCGCAAGCGCATGCAATTCCGCTTTACCGTCCCGAGTGCGCCGGAACGTATCCACATACTTCCGATCCCGTGCCAGCAGCGCCTGCAAGACGTCCCGGCCATCACCGTCCCTTGCGCTCTTCGGGTAAGTTCGCTCCTTAACTCCAAACAATCGGAACTCCGGATACGGCGGTCCCTTCCACTTCTCGTTCGTGAAAATATCTGTCTCCTCCGGATGATCCACTGCCAATAACTCGATCTGATCCAGATACGACACCTCGCTCAACTCCTCAGTAACTCGAACCTCATACTTACCGTCAACAGCCCTCAATGCATCGCCTGGAATCTGTACATACTCCTCGTGGTCCACCGGAAAATACTTTCCGTCGCCGGATGTAGCTCCCAGCGGTGCAATACCCAGTACATCGCTGATAAAACGGAATTGTTTGCCGTCGAAAGTCCAGATCATAGGACAGGACCCCGAAAGCTTCTGCTCCTCTTTGTATGTGTAAGAATGATTGGCCAATTGCTTGACATCGTTCTGGATCAGTCCATTCGGCCAAGTGATCCGCACTGTGTCCGCCGCAAGGCGGCCCGCCAGATCAAACATCAACGGCACACCGCGATACATCTTCTTCTGGTACGACGCTCCCGCCTTGATTTCCACCTCAGAATCGTAGCCCAGCTTCAAATTCTTAACGCCAGTGAGCGCAACTCGAATCCACTTACCCGTGCGGGCAGCAGCCGCATCCTCGACACTCCCATTACCTACTGGTGCCGTCGCTCGCTCAAACTTACCCTGCCGATTCAACAACGTCCCAGCCGAACTTACAATGTCCAACCAGCTATCGTCATTTACATCCGCCGCATCCAGCCATTTCGCTCCAGCAGGCAGCTCCGGCAGCGGAATCGCTTCATATTTCCCAGTTAGTTTGTCCGAATACAAAACACCTGCATGGTCCGCGTAGCTCACCACTAAGTCGAAGGCTTTGCTGTCCGCCATCCGGCGATAGGACACCGCGTCCATGGCGTGCCCCTCAACAAAGGGAAAATCACTAGTGTGATCCACGAACCCCGCCGTCCCCTGGTTCCGAAGCAACACCTGCTTCTCGCCCAGTAACAGTAAGTCCAGATCGTAGTCGTGATCGTAATCCAGCCAGACTGCCTTCTCGAATCTCCCGGCCGGAAAATTCGCGTCCACCTTCTCGAACCTTCCCTTCGCATTCCGATACAACAGCGGCCCACTCTCCGTAAGAACGCACAAGTCCGCCAAGCCATCATTGTCGAAGTCGCCTGACGCCGCCGACACCACCTCCCGCACATCTTCGAGGCCCGTATTCTTCATCGCTTCGTGGCCGCGCAGCACGGTTAAACCATCCTTATTCCACACCAGCAGCTCCGCCTTGCCGTCTCCGTCAACATCAATCAACAACTGCCCTTCGCTCGTCGGTGGCAACAGCAGACGCTCGATTTCCGCCGGACGCCGCCCATCCTTTATATCGATGGGATCGTAAATTTCCGCGTACGCGCACCACTCCGGATCTTGAGGGATCGCCGCGCCCTCATGCTCTTTCTTGAGCCCTTGAAAGATCGCCAGCTCCTTTGCGGCATCCTCGCGCCGTCCACCCTGCCGGTAGATGTTGTAAAGCTGAAAGTGCGGCGCTTCCATCTCAGCATCCAGCTTTTCCGCGGTCTCCAGTTGCTTGGCGGAGTCTTCCAACTTGCCCACCTGCTTGTAAAGCACACCCAGGTTGTAGTGCGAAACCGGCTCGCCCGGCACCAGCTCAACCATCTTTTCGAACTGCGTGATCGCGCGCTCGAAGTCCCCATCCTTCCGGAAAACGATTCCCAAACTAAACCACGTGTGCGGCAGCGAAGGGTCCTGCTTCTGCGCTTTCTCCAATTCCGCCACTCCTTCCTTGGTCCGCCCCGCCTTAAGCAGCGCTAATCCATAATTCAGCCGCTCCCGCACCGAGTTCGGCGCCAGCAACAACGCTTTCTGAAACTCCCCGACAGCCTGCGCGTAGGTGGTCTGATTCTCGTAGTAAGCCTTCCCCAGATTGCGATGCTGCCACAATCTCTCCTCAACGGAAACCCGCGTCTGAGCCGCAACCAGACACAAACAAAACAAAATCGAAAATCGCCTCATACCTGCTTCCCTACCATCTGCTTCTCTGGCGCCTGCCGCCTGCTTTCTGCTTCAGCCTCACGCCGTTTGAATCCTCGACACTGCCTCCAAGCCCCGTTCCTGAATCTCAACCTCCCGCATCCTGAACTTCTGGATCTTTCCGGTCACCGTCATCGGAAACACATCCACAAAGCGAATGAACTGCGGAATCTTGAAATGCGCAATCTTCCCCCGGCAATGCTCTCGAATCTCATCCTCCGTGCACGGCTCCTTCAACCGTATCCACGCCGCCACCGTCTCACCCAGTTTCGCATCCGGAAGACCAATCACCTGCACATCCGCTACTTTTGGATGCGTATACAAAAACTCTTCCACCTCTCTCGGATAAATGTTTTCGCCGCCCCGAATGATCAAGTCCTTCGCCCGTCCCGTCACGCGAAAATATCCGTCCGGACGCATCGTCGCCAAGTCACCTGTGTGCAGCCATCCGTCATCATCAATCGCGCGCTTGGTTGCTTCCGGCTCCTGATCGTAACCCTTCATCACCAGATATCCACGCGTGCACAGCTCGCCCTGCACCCCCACCGCAGCCGTTTCGCCCGCGGGCGTTACAACCTTCACCTCGGTGTTAGCGCACGCGCCTCCCACAGTGGAAACGCGGCGCTCCAGGCTGTCCTCCACGGAAGACATTGTGATCACCGGCGAGCTTTCCGTTTGCCCGTACATTATGGTCATTTCCGCACAATGCATTTCGCTCACCACGCGCTTCATTACCTCAATCGGACAAGGCGCGCCCGCCATCACGCCCGTCCGCAGCGAGCTGAAATCGAGTCCGCCGAACTCCGGATGATCCAACTCCGCGATGAACATCGTCGGTACCCCGTAGATCGTGGTTGCCCGTTCATCGTGAATTGCCTGCATCGTAGCCAATGGATCGAACGTAGCTGCCGGAAGAATCATCGTCGCGCCACTCACCACCATCACCAACGTCCCCCCAACACTCCCAAAACAATGATAGAGAGGCACCGGCACTGTAACCCGATCCCGCTCGGTGATCTTCATCCCGCCCGCAATCACGGCAGCATTATTCAGCAGATTCGAATGCGTCAGCAGCACACCCTTAGGCGATCCCGTCGTTCCCGACGTGTATTGGATATTTGTGACGTCGTCCGCAGCGATATCCACCCTCGCGATCTCAGCGCCATTCGCCCGTATTCGATCCCACGATTCCGTCCCAAAGTAAACCACGTGCTCCATCGCGTGATTCCCCGCCGTCATAGCTTCCCGAAGAATCGCCTCGTAATCCGCCCGCGAGTCCCGCTCCCAAAGAAACAGCGCCTTCATCCCCGACTTACGCAACACGAACGCCAGTTCATAAGCGCGATACGCCGGATTGACATTCACCAGCACCGCGCCAATTCTCGCGCAAGCCAGATTCAACACAACCCATTCCACGCAGTTGGTGGACCACACGCCGATCCTGTCCCGCGCTCCAAGCCCCAGCCCAGCCAGCCCTCGCGCCGCCCGCTCAACTTCCGAACTCAATTCCGCGAAAGTGAGGCGTAAATTCTGATGCCGCGAAATCAGCGCAAGATGCTCCGGCAGCCGCCGCACTGTCTCCTGAAAAGCCTCCGAGATAGTGGTCTCCAACAACGCAGCATCCGGACCTTTTGCGTAACTGAGCATAAGTAGGACAAGTCTCTGACTTGTCCAGCCGTTTCAGTGTATAACATACCCTATGACCCTCCGCATTCCATTGATCCTCCTGCTCGCCGCAGCCACCACCATCGCCGCTCCAGCAAAGCGCTTCACCCTGGAACAAATCATGAGCGCCCCATTTCCCACCGATCTAACCGCGGCCCCGAAGAGCGGAGCAGTAGCCTGGGTCCTAGATCAAAATGGAGCCCGCAACATCTGGGTCGCCGAGGCGCCGGATTACAAAGGCCGCCGCCTCACCGATTATCACGATGACGATGGCCAGGAGATCGCCCAAATCGCCTGGACCCCGGACGGCCGTTCCATCATCTATGTCCGCGGCGGCGATTTCGAAACCTTTCGCGACAATCCAAATCCAGCCAGCCTCCCGCAAGGTGTCGAGCAGGACATCTGGATCATCCCCGTCTCGGGCGGCGCACCGCGCAAAATCGCGGAAGGCAGCCAGCCCGCTGTATCGCCGAAAGGCGATCTAATCGCCTATTTGAAGAAAGACGAAATCTGGTCCGTTGGCCTCGATGAAGACTCCAAGCCCGCACAACTCATCCACACCAAGGGTGAGGCCGGTGAGCTGCGTTGGTCACCCGATGGATCTCGCCTCGCTCTCGTCACCACCCGCACCGACCATTCCTTCATCGGCGTTTATAACCTAGCCGCGAAATCTCTGCTCTACCTCGACCCCAGTGTCGACCGCGATACCAACCCCGCCTGGTCTTCCGATGGAAAACAGATCGCCTTCATCCGCCTGGCAGCCACCACCAGCCGCATTTTCTTCGGCCCCCATCGCACAGCCGAGCAACCCTGGTCCATTCGTCTCGCCGACGTCGATTCCGGAAATGGCCGCCAACTTTGGCGCGCGGCCGAAGGCCCCGGCAGCGCCTTCCACGCCATGGTCGCCGACAATCAGCTCTTCTGGGGGGCAGGCGACCGCGTCGTTTTCCCCTGGGAACGCACCGGTTGGCTACACCTCTATTCCATCTCCACCCACGGCGACGCGCCCACGCCGTTAAACATCGCGGGCGATTTCGAAATCGAACACGTCTCCATATCGGCCGACCACAAAACCGTCCTGTTCTCTTCCAACCAGGACGACATCGATCATCGGCATCTGTGGCGCGTCACGGTCCTCGGCGAGAATCTAACTCCAATCACGCGCGGCGATGGAATCGAATGGTCCCCCACCGAAACCAGCGACGGAAAGTCCGTCGTCATGCTCCATTCCGACGCCAAGAATCCCGCGCGAGCAGCCATCACCGCCGCCAATAACACCGTCCGCGACCTCGCTCCCAACTCCATCCCCGCAGAATTCCCAGCCGCCTCACTGATAGTCCCGCAGCAAGTCATCCTCTCGGCCGCCGACGGCATGCGTATCCACGGCCAGCTCTTTCTGCCCCCCGACAGCGCCCCCGGTGAAAAACATCCCGCTATGATCTTTTTCCACGGTGGCTCCCGCCGGCAGATGCTGCTCGGATGGCATTACATGGATTACTATCACAACGCCTACGGGATGAATCAGTATCTCGCCAGCCTCGGCTACGTCGTACTTTCAGTCAACTACCGCAGCGGCATCGGCTACGGCCTGAATTTCCGCGAAGCCCTCAACTACGGCGCATTCGGCGCCAGCGAATTTAACGATGTCCTCGGCGCCGGCTTGTATCTCCGCACCCGCCCGGATGTCGATCCCAAACGCATCGGCCTGTGGGGAGGCTCCTACGGCGGCTATCTCACAGCGCTCGGCCTCGCGCGCGCCTCAGACCTTTTCGCCGCCGGTGTGGACTTCCACGGTGTTCACGACTGGAGCGCCTTCCGCGGCCCCGATCGCACCGCTGACCAGAACGCCATCCGCACCGCGTTCGAATCCTCTCCCATGGCCTCAGTCAGTACCTGGCACTCCCCAGTCTTACTGATCCACGGCGATGACGACCGCAACGTCCCGTTCTCCCAAACCGTAATGCTGGTAGAAGCCCTGCGCAAGCAAAACGTCCAATTCGACGAACTAATCTTCCCAGACGAAATCCACGGCTTCCTAACTGAAAAGCGTTGGCTCCAAGCCTATCAAGCCGCCGCCGACTTCCTATCCAAACACCTCTGATGTCTTATCCGTGTTTATCCGTGTCCATCCGTGGCAAATCTCTTTACGCCTGAAAGCGGCATCGCGCGACAGCCTCCTTCCACCCTCGATACAACTCCTCCCTCCGCTCCACCCCCATCGCCGGCTCATAAACCTTTTCCGCCCTCCAAAACTGCTCCACTTCCTCCAACCCCTTAAAGAACCCGACGGCCAACCCAGCCAGATAAGCCGCGCCCAGCGCCGTAGTCTCGCTATCCGCCGGCCTAACAATTCTCTTCCCCAAAATGTCCGCCTGAAACTGCATCAGGAAATCGCTCGCGGCCGCTCCTCCATCCACTCGAAGCTCCTTTAGCGTCTCGCCGCTGTCTGCCTCCATCGCCTCTACCAATTCCCGAGTCTGATACGCGATCCCTTCGAGCGCCGCCCTCGCAATCTCCGCCCGCCCCGTTGCAGCCGTCAACCCCGTCAGCATCCCCCGTGCATTGGAATCCCAATGCGGCGCACCCAGCCCAACGAAAGCAGGCACAAAATAAACTCCGCCCGTGTCCTTCACCGACCGAGCCAATTCCCCGCTCTCCGCAGCGCTCGCAATTATTCCCAACTTATCGCGCAGCCACTGTATCGCCGCGCCCGCAATGAAAATGCTCCCTTCCACGGCGAACTCCGCACCACCTGTCGATGCTGCCCGCGTCGCTAGCAATTTGTTCTTCGATACCGGCCGGCGCCCTCCCGTATGCATCAACGCGAAACATCCGGTGCCATACGTGTTTTTAGAAAGCCCGGGCCGGAAACAAGCCTGCCCGAACAGCGCCGCCTGCTGATCCCCCGCAATCCCCGCGATCGGAATCTCCACGCCCAAGTGCTCCGCCGCCGTAACGCCCACCACGAAACTCGACGGAACAATCTTCGGCAGCATCGCCCGCGGTACTCCAAAAGTTTCCAGCAACTCCTGGTCCCATTCCCCCGACGCCAGATCCATCAGCATCGTCCGCGACGCGTTGGAGTAATCCGTTACATGTACCGCACCGTTGGTCAGCCTCCAGATCAGCCAGGTATCCACGTTGCCAAAAAGCAGCTCGCCATCCCGCGCCCGACGCTGCCCATCCGGAACATTCTCGAGAATCCACCGGATCTTGCTCGCCGAAAAATAAGCGTCGATCACCAACCCGGTTTTCTCAGTGATCATCCGCGCCCCGGGCCCAGCAGCCAGCTCATTGCAGTAGCCAGCGGTCCGCCGGCACTGCCATACAATCGCGGGCGCTACCGGCTTGCCAGTCTTGCGATCCCACACAATCGTAGTTTCGCGCTGGTTCGTCACCCCAATAGCCGCAATCGAACGCGCGCCCCCGCTCTCCCGCGCAACTATGCGCAGCACCGCCTCAAGTTGCGATCTCCAGATTTGCTCCGCATCCTGCTCCACCCACCCAGGTTGCGGATAGCGGCATTCAATCGGGACTGACTCCATGAGCGTCCGTCGCCCCTGTTCGTCATAAAGCGCCGCCCGCGCGCTCGTAGTTCCTTCATCTAGCGACAAGAGAAATGGCACTCTGGCATTATAGTAAGTGACATGTTCTTCCGCCGAGAAACCCCGCGCGAGCCGTCTTTCGCCGAACGCATCGAGAGCCTCAAGAAATTTGGATTCACCATCAATCTCTTGAACTCCGGAAGCGCGCAAGTGAGCCGCGACGGAATCGGTGCGATCATAGAGGACCGTCCCGGCCAGCGCTCCCACGTCAACAAAGCCGGCCTGATTGTCGGAGATGAAATCGGCGCGCTAGTCAACCACGGATACCAGATGTTCTGGCAAACACCGAACGGCAAGCGCGTCCCCGCCCTAGCCACGCACCTCAAAGCGCTACACAATTTCGAAGAAGATCTAAAAGAAGCCCTAGGCCTACCCAGCCTCTACAACGAAAGCCTGGGAACCACCTCCGACCTCCACCTCTATGACCGCGTAGAACACCGCGACGAACCCCCGTCCCCAAAACCCTGGGACCACAAACCCGCCGCCAGCGCGTAACAACACACCGAACGTTTCCGCACGCCGAGCGTTTCCGAGCTGCGACCGGAAGGGAGCGAAACGCCAACCACGACGTGAAAAGCATGCCCAAGTAATCAACAATCACCAGCAACCAGCCACCAGCAACTAACCCCCAGCCCCAACCGCCCGCCGCGCCAGCACCTCATCCCCAAACACATCCGGCACGTCCCCCGCGTACTTCAGAAACAGCTCATAACTCTGCTTCGCCTTCGACTTCTTCCCCTCCTTCTCCAAAACCACCCCCCGCAAATAAAGAAACCTTGGAAATATAAGCGAAGCGAACACCGGATCGCCTGCCGACAACGGAAGCGGATAAATCTGCACCAGCTTCCGCGCCTCCGCCGGCTGCCCAGTTTCCACATCAGCCCACGCCAGCAAAGTCCGGATCTGCCCGTCCACAGCAGGATTCGTCTGGCTATACATAGCCTCGAGCGGACCCACAGCGTCCGCAAACTTCCGCGCGAAGAGCAGTGCATAGGCGTACGCCACCCCAGAACCAGCCGCGCCCCCAGGCCCTCCGGCAACAATCCGGCAAATCGCGCTCAGACTGCGTGTCCGTGGACTTCTCGCCAATCCCTCCGCTTTCCGAACCAACTCCGCACCCTCCCCAGCCGCCCCAGTCTGCAATTTCCAAATCGCAAGCTGGCATAATGCGAGCGACTGAGCATCCGCTTCAAGCGACGGAATCAGATGTTCCAGTCTTGCCATCCCCGCTTTGCGCCGCCCCGACAAAAACTCCCATTGCGCCTGCTCAAATCCAGCCGCATGACGCTGCCCAGCTTGTGCCAGCCCGAGGTACTTCTGGAAGATGCCGTCGGCCCCCGCTAGATCTCCGAGCATCAACCGGGACTCAGCAGCCTTCATCAATTCTTCCCTGCGCCGCCCACCATTTTTCTCCTCCGCTTCTAGAAAATACTTCTCCGCCTCGGAAAAATCGCCGAGAAAGAAGTTCACCTCGCCCAAAGAATCCAGCGCGTTCGAATTCTCAGGTCCCAGCATTCGCTCATAATGTTCCAACGCCCGATTCGCGCTCGCTAGATCTTGTCCAAATGCGTACGCGTACCCCAACTGGTTCCAAAGCTCGGCGTCATCGCCTGCCAGCCGCGCCGCCGCTTCATAATTCTGCGCCGCTTCCTGAAATCGACGCTGCGCCAGCTTCAATCCAGCCAGTTCCTTGAACCAGTTCGCATTAGCGGGAGTCAAACGCGTCAGAGCCCCCAGCGCCTTGGCTCGCCCTTCCACATCGCCCGCAATGGTGGCGGAGAAATAATCGATTTCCGCCGCATCAATCGCATCCGGATTCGCCGCCCGCCCCGCCTGCAATTTCTGCAGCGCCTGCTCGCGTTGACCTTGCGCCCCGAGCAAGCGCGCCCACACCAGATAACCCATCGCAAAATGCGGATCTGCCGCGGTAGCCGCTTCTAAGCCCTTGCGTATAGCTTCTGGGTCCGCCCCAGTCAGCGCGCCTCCATAAGCGCGAAAAGCTTCCGGATTCCGGGTCCCAAATGGCCGCGCTTCAGTGCTAATCCGCTTGGCCAGTTGGTTCACCAGCGGCACCACGCCCTCCGACGCCGGCCCGCTTAGCTCATAGCTCGCAACCGTCTTGGTCTTCCCCAGACTCTCCAGCGTTGCCACCATCACCAACCGCCCGCGGCTTTCGGAAAAATATCCCTCCAACATTTCCGATGCCCGCAGCGTGTAAGCGCTCGAACTGGAATCCACCAACTGTGCGTTCCGATCGGGCGACGGCGCAAGATCATACACTAGCGCCGACGATATCGCTCGGCCAGCCCACTTCAAATTGGAATCGGAGCTCAGGTTTTCGAACGGAACAATAGCCAGCCGCTCCACGGTGGGCTTGCGCCCTCGGCTGCAGCCGAGCGGGGCCAAAATCAAAAGGATCGTGATGGTGCTAAGTGAAAGCTCTCGCCTACAGAACACGCGGTTCCATGGCCAGCAGCTGCTTGAACTCAGGGAGTTCCTTCAACTGCGCGAACGCCGGATCGTCGGGCAGCTTCTTCCTCTCCTTGAAGCCTTCCTCCAACGCCTTACGAATGTAGGTCAGAGCTTGCGCGTTCATGCCGGCTTTGGCGTACGTCCGCGCCAGAAATATGTGATATTTCGCGCGTTCTTCCACCGTTTGTTGCTGGATCAACACACCCTGCGTGCTGCGATTCTCGAAAACTTCCGGATCCAGCGCCAGCGCCTTCTGCCACGACTCGGTTGCCCGATTGTAATCTTTGCGCTCAAAGTAGCCTGAGCCCAGATTGCTCCAAATGGAAGCCGATTGCGGATTGATGCGCAACGCTTTCTTGTATTCGCTCACGGCCCGCCGATAACTCTTGCGCGAAAAATAAATCGTCCCCAAATTGTTGATCGCCTCCGCATAATGCGGATTCGCCTTGACTGACAGCCGGTAATATTTTTCGGCGACGTCCAATTGCAGCATTTGATGATAGGCGATGCCCGTCTTGTTCAGCACGATCGCCGAGTCGCGTGGCGCTTCCTTATAGGCTTCCACAGCCTCCCGGTACATCTTCTTGGCCATGAAAATATCGCCCCGCAACTCCGGAGTCACCAGATTCGCGGGCTTCGGTGGCACTGCGGACGGCTGCCCGGTCCGTGACTCTGCCACCAGTTCGCCCTGAGGCGCCACTTGTTGTTGTGATAATTGTCCGAAGGCGTTGGGAAACACCCACGCCATCCCAAAACTAATTGCGAGAAAATTTAGCCTGGAAACCATACCCGGCCTCCTCGTAACCATCGGCTGATTTGCGCCAAGCATTAGGCCTCAAACGCCACCAAACCGGTACCGCCCTACCCTAACCCCCCGCGCATCTATTTAAATATACTCCTAAGTCTGTCAAGTAGGCTTTTCTTTTTTGGCTTGGGAGGATTTGCCGGTGCCTGCTCTTGCCCCGCCGGTGGAACGTCTTGCGCCACCCGTTCCCGTGGCTGATTCCCCGCCCCTGCCGAACGATCCCGCGCCGCTTGCCCGCTCGGCGCAGTCTCCCAACTAGCCACCTGCGTGCCGCCACCACCGTGCAGTTGACACATCTCAACCGGTTGCGTGCCTTCAATAAAATACTCCGTCCGAACCTTGGGACACGCCGCCGTCGCTAGCTGGCCCGATGCTGGATCTATCTGCGCGCTCACCACCCCCGCCGGCGGCTCAAAATCGCTTACGTTTCGATATTCCCGGTGTTCATGCGCCCGTTTCATGAACTCGGCCCACACCGGCAAAGCCGAGTGCGCGCCTTCCAGATTCAGCGGCCGATTGTCATCGAAGCCAACCCACACCACACAAATCAATCTGGACGTGAACCCGGCGAACCAGCCATCGTGATCCGACGTGCCCGTCTTGCCCGCCACCGGAAAATTGATGCCGCGCCCGTACATGCCCGCGCCCGTACCGCTCCGCACCACTTCCTCCAACAACTGATCCATCAAAAACGCCACCCTGGGATCCAGCACCGGGCGATGCGTCGGCTGAGCATCGAAAACGTTCGACGCCCGGTCGCTCAAGATGCTGCTCAGAAAATACGGCTTCGAATAGATTCCATGGTTCGCATAGATCGTATAGCCACCGGCGATCTCGAGCGGCGTAACCTCGTAAGAGCCCAGTGCCACGGCCGGCGTGGGCTGAATGTCCATATTCAATCCCGCCTTGCGAGCCAGATCCACCACCGCGTCATAACCGATTTCTTCCGCCACCTTTACTGTGGCCACGTTCAAGGAATGCGCCATCGCATCGCGCAAAGAAACATTCCCGTAAAATTTATGCTCGAAGTTACTCGGCTCGTATGGTTTCCCGTCGAACCAAAATGTGGTCGGCTCGTCCGTTATCATCGTTGCCGGAGTCAGCAGCAAGTTTCCACCCTGCAGACCCGTATTCAACGCGGCCGCATAAACAAACGGCTTGAACGACGATCCCGGCTGCCGCTTCGCCAGAATCCGATTGAGCTGGCTCGCTCCGTAGTTGCGCCCCCCCACCAGCGCCCGGACTTCCCCCGTCTGCGGATCCAATGCAATCAAGGCGCATTGCGGATCCGGATAACTCGGATCCCTCTTCTTCCGGTGCTTAATCCGCTGGTCCACCTCTTCCATGCCGATCCGCACTGCCTCTGCAGCGTCACGCTGCAAGTTCTGATCCAGCGTGGTATACACCCGGTACGGACTGGTTTGAAAATTGGTTTCCGGGAACTTCTCCACCAGCGAGTCATTCACCAAATCGACAAAGTAAGGAGCATCGCTCGCTTCAAGCGTAGCCTGCCGCACCAGCTCCAGCGGAGCAGCCACTGCATGCTCGTAATCCGCATCGCTGATGTACTCGTTTTCGCGCATCATCTTCAGCACTACATTTCTGCGCTGCTTGGCGCGATCCGGCCAACGGTATGGATTGATAAAGCTCGGCTGCTGGATCAATCCAGCCAGCGTGGCCGCTTCCGGCAGGGTCAACCGCGTGACATCCTTCCCGAAAAAAACTTCAGCCGCTTCCCCGAATCCACGAATCCCAAAGCTTCCGCGATTCCCAAGCGGCACCTGGTTGGCATAGTATTCGAAGATCTGTTGCTTGGTCAGCTTCTGTTCCAGGTGCATCGTGATCAGCACTTCAGGAATCTTGCGCCGCCAGGTCCGGTCGCTTCGGTCCAAAAACAACATCCCAGCCAGCTGCATGCTCAGCGTGGAAGCACCTTGCGCATTCTGACGCGTCTTCAGATCCACGTACGCGGACTTTACGATGCGGATTGGATCGAATCCGGAGTGTTGAAAAAATCGCTTGTCCTCCGCCGACACCACCGCGTGCACCAGCACCGGCGGAATATCTTCGTATTTCACCAGCCGCCTCTTCTCGCGATTCTTATCGAACAGGTTCGAAATCAGCTCCGGCTCCAACGTGTATTCCGTCCGGTCCGTATTGTCGGCTAGCGATATGATCTGCGAAACTTTGTTGCCGCGGAACTTGATCACGCCCTCATCCCGGCGGAAGTAAGAATCCGGCCCTGGATAAATGTCAATCTCCTCCGGCTTCAGCGTGAAGTAGCCCATCCGGTTCTTCGGAGATTCGTTGTAGCCGCTGTGCCGCAGCTCGATGGCGATCTCCTGCGGGCTGGCCAGATCCCCCACCGCTACAGTCCGGGGAGCCGCAAACAGCATTGACGTATTCGAAAACGCCCCCCCCGCCATCTTGGCCTCGATCATCCGCGAGTACTTTACGTAGTAGTACGTAAACACGCACAGACCAACGGTGACGAAGAGGGTAAAGGTAAGTAGGAGGATCTTCCCTACCGGGCGCATGAGGAAATGCACCTTTCGGGCTTTTTTCGGCGCCTGAACTTTCACTGCCACTAACTCCCATCTTCGCACGTCCCTGCGACGCCCTGTACTAACCCTCTGCCCTCTGCTCACACACCCTCGTGGCGCACGCACTCTTGCGTGCCGTGTTCACACTCGTGTGAACACTTTTCTCTTGTGAATTTCCATCTTTCTGCTATCATCGAAACAATGAAGCGTAAACCCGAGCCCGTAACCCGCTACGCCGCCATGTTCCAAGCCTTAGGCACCGAGCCACGCCTCCGCATCCTGCGCCTCCTCCTCTCCGCTCACCCCGAAGGCCTGGTCGTCGGCGATATCCAAACCGAGCTCAGCATCCCGAATTCAACCCTCTCTCATCACCTCGAGAAACTAAAAAATGAAGACCTGGTGCGCGTACGCCGCGACAGCACCTTCCTCTGGTACACCGCAAACACGCAAGCTCTGGAAGCGTTGTTGGGCTTTCTCTACGCCGAATGCTGCACCCGCAACAAGGCAGTCAAGCCCGAAGCCATCGTTCAAGTCTGCAAATAAAGGACACACATGGAAATCAAAGATGTAGTCAAAGAAAAATACGGCCAAGCCGCCCTCCGCGTCTCAACCGGCGGTAGCTCCTGCTGCGGCGCATCGCCCGCAACCGACTGCTGCGATCCAATCACCTCTAACCTTTATGACGCCACTCAAACCGGCCAACTCCCCGAGCAAGCCGTCAAAGCCTCTCTCGGATGCGGTAACCCCACCGCCCTGGCCCAACTGAGCCCCGGCGAAATCGTCCTCGATCTCGGCTCCGGCGGCGGTATCGATGTCCTCCTCTCCGCCCGCCGCGTGGGACCTTCGGGCAAAGCTTACGGCCTGGACATGACTGACGAGATGCTGGTCCTAGCCCGTCAAAACCAACTCAAATCAGGCATAGACAACGTCGAATTTCTCAAAGGCGAAATCGAAAATATCCCGCTCCCCGACAATTCCATCGACGTCATCATCTCCAACTGCGTCATCAATCTATCGGCCGATAAGGATAGTGTCCTGCGCGAAGCCTTTCGCGTATTAAAACCAGGTGGCCGCCTCGCCGTCTCCGATGTCGTCGTCACAGGCGATGTTCCTCCCGAAGTCCGCCGCCACGTCGAGCTATGGGTAGGCTGCATCGCCGGCGCTCTCAAAGATTCCGAATATCAGACCAAATTGCAAGCCGCGGGATTCGAATCCATCGATATCGAACCCACTCGCGTCTACACCATCGAAGACGCCCGCCAATTCCTCACCGCCCAAGGCATCGACGTAGACCGAATAGCGCCCGAAGTCGACGGCAAATTTAAAAGCGCTTTCATCCGCGCCGTCAAGCCATTGAAGAAAGAGTGCTGTGGCCCGTCGTGCTGTAGCTGAAGCCTTGGGGATGGCGCTGCTACTAGCCGCCGTCGTCGGCTCCGGCATCATGGGTGAGCGATTGGCCGCGGGCAATGTAGCCATCGCTCTTCTTGCCAATACTATCGCCACCGGCGCCGCCTTGGTTGCCCTTATTCTCGCCCTTGGACCCATCTCGGGAGCGCATCTTAATCCCGCCGTCACCCTCGCCGACGCCTGGCAAGGTGGGCTGGCTTGGCGCGACGTCCCGATCTACCTCACCGCGCAGATCGGAGGCGCGTTCTCCGGTGTCGCCACAGCCCACCTGATGTTCAACGAGCCTCTGTTCTCCGCCTCCCGGCATGTTCGCGCCGGCAACGCCCAGCTCTTCAGCGAATTTGTGGCCACCTTTGGACTGCTTTCCATCATCTGGGGTTGCGCGCGCCTCCGTCCTCCAGCCGTCGCGTTCGCCGTCGGCGCCTACATCACGGCAGCATATTGGTTCACATCCTCAACGTCCTTCGCCAACCCCGCCGTCACCCTGGCGCGCGCCGCCGCGACCTCGCTATTTCGCTGGCTTGTGCCACACCCTCAGCCCGAAAACAACCATGGCCGATAAACAACGAGTCCTCATCCTCTGCACCGGAAACTCCGCCCGGAGCCAGATGGCCGAAGGCCTCATACGTCACGACGCGGGTGATCGATTCGACGTCTCGAGCGCCGGAACAAACCCAAGCCACGTTCGTTCCGAAGCAATCGCCGTCATGCGCGAGTTGGGCATCGATATTTCCAGTCACCGTTCCAAGCACGTAGACGAATTCCGTGGCCAGCCCTTCGATTACGTCCTAACCGTTTGCGATAACGCCAAAGACCACTGCCCATGCTTTCCCGGAACCGTTACGCATCATCACTCCTTCCAAGATCCCGCCGCTTCCGCAGGCACCGAAGCGGACCGTCTCGCATTCTTTCGCCGCGTACGCGATGAACTCCAGGAATATCTGCGAACCTTCCCGCCACCCCCACCCCCCTCCCCTCTGCGCTAAAATTATACAGACGCTGCAAGGGGGGGTCGGAATCCGTAAGATGCCTATCTTTGAATACGTTTGTGAAGATTGTGGTACCAAGTTCGAGAAGCTGGTTCGTAATGGCGATGCGATTGCCTGTCCAAGTTGCGGCCAGTCGCACCTAGCCACGGCGCTATCCACGTTTGCGGCCCATTCCAATGGAAAGTCGAAAAGCGCGGCCATGCCCGCCTGTCCCGGCGGAATGTGCCGAACTCCAGACATATGTGGCCGCGAATGACGCATTCGCAATTGCTTGATTTAAGCTGGCCCCGATGGCAAAAGGGCGAAATTGGCGCGGTTGACTTCCGCCCCCGGCTCGGCTATAGTTCTGAAGTACTGACGTATCAATGATTTGTATCCCTTCCATGCCGTCGCAGTTAGCATGAACGCGGGAGTTATGGCAATGGCCAGCAGAGCTGATGAGCCCAAATTGGAACTACCCGTGTCCGCCGAAGAAGCGGATTACGAGCAGCTCATCGAGGATTATGGCCACTTCGCACCGCCTCATGAAGGCGAATTGCTGCAAGGCCGCGTTGTAAAACTTCACGATACCGACGTCATCGTCGACTTCGGATACAAATCCGAAGGCCTGGTACCCATAGAACAATTCCGTCAGTCCGATGGCACCGTCCAAATTCAAGCTGGCGATCTGATCGACGTCATGGTCGACCGGCAAGGTATCCAGCCGGAAGGCTACATCCTGCTTTCGCACGAGAAGGCCAGCCGCATCCGCTGTTGGGACAATCTCGAAAAAGCCCATCGCGACGGTCTTGTTGTATCCGGCCACGTCACTGGACGCATCAAAGGCGGCCTCTCGGTGGATGTCGGCGTCCCAGCCTTCATGCCCGGCTCTCAAATCGATGTCCGTCCCACCCACAATCTGGATTCGTTCCTCGGCCAGGACATCCCGGTCAAAATCGTCAAGCTCAACCGCCGCCGCGGCAACGTCGTCGTCTCGCGCAAAATGGCGGTGGAAGAAGAACACCTCGTTCGCAAAAGCGCCGCGCTGCAGGTTTTGGAAGAAGGCGGCGTCGTCACGGGCACTGTCAAGAACCTAACCGAATACGGCGCCTTCATCGATTTGGGCGGCATCGACGGCCTGCTGCATGTCAGCGACATGTCTTACGGGCGCGTCAACCATCCTTCCGAAATGGTGAGCGCTGGCGACGCCATCACAGTCAAGATCCTCAAATTCGACAAAGAAAAAGAGCGCATCTCCCTCGGATTGAAGCAGCTCGTTCCCGATCCCTGGGAAAGCATCGACCAACGCTACCCCCGTTCATCGCGCTGCATCGGCCGCGTCGTCAGCGTTACCGATTACGGCGCTTTCGTCGAGCTCGAACCCGGCGTCGAAGGTCTCATCCACATCTCGGAAATGACCTGGAGCCGCCGCATGAAGCATCCCAGTAAAGTGGTCAAAGTCGGCGATCAGGTGGAGACCGTCGTGCTCGACGTCAAACCCCGCGAGCGCCGCGTATCCCTCGGCATCAAACAACTCGAAGCCGACCCCTGGACCACCGTTGCGGACCGCTACGCCATCGGCTCCGTCGTTGAAGGCCGCGTCCGCAAGCTCACCGACTTCGGCGCGTTCGTTGAAATCGAAGAAGGCATCGACGGCTTGGTCCACATCTCGGATCTGTCCTGGACCAAGCGCGTCAAACATCCGTCCGAAGTGGTCAAGAAGGGCCAGTTGGTGCAGGCCGTCATTCTGAACATTGACGCCCCCAATCGCCGCCTTTCGCTCGGAGTAAAACAGCTCCATCCCGACGCTTGGGAGTCGTTCTTCCGCGCCCATCAAGTGGGCGATGTAGTGCGCGGCCGCGTCTGCCGTGCCTGCAATTTCGGAGTTTTCGTGGAATTGGCGCCTGGCGTCGAAGGCCTGTGCCACCGCTCTGAAATTCCCGCGTCTTCCGAGCGCCGCCATGAGGAATCGCCCCTGCCCATCGGCGAAGAGATGGATTTCAAGGTCGTCAAGCTGAACGAAGGCGAAAAGAAAATCGGCCTCAGCATTCGTGCGCTTTCCGATGATGAGGAGAAAACCAGGCTGGAGGATTACCAGCGCCACGCTACGGCAGCCACTATGACCATCGAAGAAGTAATGAATATCAGAGTAAAGGGAGAAGGCCGTTAAAACGGACCTCACAAGGGAGATAAAGTACAAATGACGAAGGCCGAGTTGATCGAGGAAGTCTCCCGGGTCGTGGAAATGACCCGTAAGGATTCCGAGGTGATCGTAGAAGCAATCTTCGACAGCATCGTTCGTTCGCTGCGCGGGGGAGACAAAATCGAGATCCGTGGATTTGGCAGCTTCCGCACCCGGCAGCGCCAGCCGCGCGTCGGACGCAATCCCAAAACCGGTACCCGCGTCGAAGTGCCGTCCAAGCGCATACCCTACTTCAAGCCCAGCAAGGAACTGAAGGATCTGGTAAATAACTCGGCTGGAGACCCCGCCGCCGCGCAGCCAGCCCCTGCCGCCGAGCCGCCCGCAACCCAATAGCGACTCCCGGCATGGACTACCTCTGGAGTCCCTGGCGTTATCAGTACGTTCAAAAAAAGCTGCCTGATATTGGATGCGTTTTTTGCCGCCCCGAGAAATTCGTCGTCTATCGCGGCAAGCTCAATTTCGTCGTGCTCAACTTGTATCCGTACACCACCGGTCACCTCATGATCGT
This sequence comes from Bryobacteraceae bacterium, assembly GCA_050011295.1. Taxonomy (GTDB): domain Bacteria; phylum Acidobacteriota; class Terriglobia; order Bryobacterales; family Bryobacteraceae; genus Palsa-89. Next base: position 3,157 of record JBEKJJ010000010.1, on the reverse strand, counting down.
CCCCTATGAACACATCGGCTCCCTCCAAGCGGCCTCTGCGGAAACCCTGCAAGAAATGATCCTGCTGGCCCAGCAAGCCCAGCGCCACCTAGCCGCCATCTACAAACCCGACGGCTTCAACTTAGGCATGAACCTGGGCGAAAGCGCCGGCGCCGGCATCGCGGACCACATTCACCTGCACGTCCTCCCGCGCTGGTACGGCGACACCAGTTTCGTCACCACCATCTCAGAAACCCGCGTCTTACCCGAAGACCTCTCGGTAACCCACCAAAAACTAGCCGCCGCCTTCGCCTCCACCACCCCCTAGTACATTCCCACTATTGCCCACTCCACCCCACTCCGCTAAACTTCCTACAACCCCCAAGGTCTTTTGTGAAATCTATCTTCGCAACGCTCGCCCTGTTCGTCCTGACCACTTCCTTCGCCAACGCCGAGGACAAAACGGTCACCGGCTGGGTCCTCGATTCCGCCTGCGCCTTCACTAAGGGACTAAACAAACCCATCAGCCGCGATTGCGCGCTAGCCTGCGCCCGCAAAGGATCCCAACTCGTCATTCTTCAAAACGACGGCACCATCTACTGGCCCATCTCCGATCAAACCCCGGCTGAAGGCCAGAACCAGCGACTTCTCCCCTTCGCCGGCCAGCGCGTCACGGTAACCGGCAAGTTGTACACCCGCGGCGGCTCCAATGCCCTGGTGATTGAGAAAATAGCGGACGCCTCTGGCAAATAGCTTGCAAAAACGCAACTACCTGCTGGCAATCGCAGCGACAATCGCGATATCGTTTTTCTTCCTGGCCTATCCCTTTTACGTCATCCGCCCATTTCGCCACCAGGGTCCCCGAGAGCTCGCGTTCGCTCTCCAGCTTCTCCACCTCCGAGACGGCGTGGAAATGGTCTGCGTTGTCAGCGCCATACTGGCCTTGTTTCTTTACTACCGCGTCCAACCCAAAGTGCTCCGCAGAATCGGCGTTACACTCGCTGTCGCGTTGGTCATTCTCTTCGCCGGACTCTCACGCGTCAAGATGTTCGAGCTCATGTTCCATCCCATGGGCCGTCCTAACTTCGCCTCCATCACCGATACGAAATTGGAAGGCGATGAAATGGTGATGGCTGTCCACCTCGGTGGAGAATCCCGCGCCTACCCCATCCGCATCGTTTCCTACCACCACATTGTGAACGACGTGGTTGGCGGCGTTCCCATCGTGGCGACCTATTGAACGCTCTGTCACACCGGTCTGGTGTTAGGACGTGAAATAGACGGGCTGAAGCTCACCTTCCATCTCGCGGGAATCAACAATCAAAATTTCCTCATGCGCGACGAGGAAACCGGAACCTACTGGCAGCAGATCTCGGGCCTTGCAGTCTCGGGCCCGCTAGCCGGCCGAGTGCTGAAGCTGATCCCCTCCGACGAACTAACCTTCGCCCTCTGGAAATCGGAGCAACCCTCGGGCTTGGTCCTCAAGGACGTCCCCGCCTACGCCTCCCAATATTCACCCAAGAACTGGGATGTGAGAATGAAAAAAGCCCCCACCGTCCTGAGCTACGCGCAGCCCGGCCTAGCCCCACGAGATCTGATGCTGGGCATCCAAGCCTTCGGTGCTTCCCGCGCATTCCATTACGAAACGATCCTGCGCGAAAAACTGGTAAAAGACCATGTCGGCAGTGAGCCAATCATCCTGGTAGTCGGCCCCGACAATCAATCCATCCGCGCCTTCCGCACCCACGACGATTTCTACCGCACCCAGGAAGCCGGGCTGTTTTTCCTAATGGACTCAGCAACCGGCAGCAAATGGAACTTCCAAGGCTGCGCCACCGAAGGCAAAGCCACAGGCACCTGCCTGGAGCCAGTCTACATAATCAAAGACTACTGGTTCGACTGGCGCCACTACAACCCCACCACCACCGTCTACAAATGACGTAGCGCACGCTCTCAGCGTGCAGCGTCGGCACTCATGCCGACGGTCGATCAACTCCGCAAAATCCAATCCGATCGCCGCGATCCCAAAACGCCGCCACGCTCGAACACGTCAAGAAACAAAGCAGTTCCCCCAGAACCCTCAAATAATGGCTTCGTTTTTTCAACATCAGACGGAGCCCCGCGCGCGAGCAAGGGGACAAAATTATCCCCGGCTACTTCCTCACATACCCATGCACCGCACTCCGCTTCCCTCCCGCCCGATGCGCCTCATCCGACAGCGCATGCACTCCCGACGCATCAATCCATCGATTGTAAAAATTGAACAGCGCGCAAACCGTGATCGCGAAATAGATTGCCTCGTCCGTCCAGCCCACCGCGTACAGCGGCTGCATATCCTCGGCCGTAATCCTTGGAGAATCATGGTTGACTTTGTCAACAAAGCGGAACAACGCCTTCTCTTTCTCCGCGAGCGCCGAGCTTTCCAGATCCTTCAGCACGCCCCACACCAACTCCTCGCTGCCCAACAATTCAGCCGCAACTGCGGCGTGCGACTTCAGTCAAAACGGACAGTCGTTCCGGTACGATGTGTACGCGGCGATCAGCTCCCGAATCCCAGGCGGAATTGGCCCTTCCTCGCGCATGATCTCCTGCGTGAACCGCGCCAAATGCTCCGTGGCTCGCGGCCAGAATGCAAACATGTGCCAGATTTGCGGATACTCACTCCGAGCCTCTTGCATCATCCGGACCATGTCGCGATAGGGGCCGGGTTGCGGATTCTGCTCCACCCCCGGAAGAAACATCGGCTTCATTGGCATAGAATCCTGTGATTCTACCCGGCCACTCGCTGCTAAAGCAATACCGCAAAGCCATTAGCCTCATTTCGCCTAACCTATAATTAATTCATGACAGCGGCCGCCCAAACTGGGCACCCTGAGCTCCGTATCCAACTGCCCGACGGATCCACGCGCACGGTCACGCTCGAGCGCGACCGTTATTCGCTCGGCCGCACACTCGCCAACGAACTCTGTTATCCCGAAGTCAGCGGCCTTTCCCGTGAGCATCTGGTATTCGAGCGAACCGGAGCGAGCTGGACCCTCCGCGATCTCGGAAGCACTAACGGCACGCTAGTAAACGGAAAACCCGTAACAGCTCCGCATATTCTGGAAGCGAATGACCGGGTCACCGCCGGGCAACTGGCGATCGTTTTCACCGAGGCCGCCCGCCCCGCCGCCGCGCA
>JBEKJJ010000009.1:0-65437 GCA_050011295.1 Bryobacteraceae bacterium | reverse complement strand
AGAGCGAGAATTCGCTGGCTGATGTTGTCGAAATCGATCTGGACAGCCACTTCGGCAGGTTTCTTATCGTCTTCCTTCTTGTCGGCGGGTTTCGCGTCCTTCTCCTCGTCGCTTTCGGGGGCGAGCGGCGATGCTTGGCTCTTTGATAGCACGGCCACGTAAACGCTGCGGCTCACTGGCCTTGAAAAGCTGTGAATATCGGGCTCGAGCGATGGTCCGGCGTCGGTCGAGGCGGTGAAGTAGAGATATTTTCCATCTTTATCGAACACCGGGTAGCGGCAGTCGCTCATGCCATCGGTTACTTGCGTGGCTTTGCCGTCGGCCAGTGAATAGACATGGATCGCGGCCATATAGTTCTTGAGCCGCCGCTCGTACGCCAGCCATTTGCTATCGGGCGACCAGACCGGCGTCAGATCACCCCCGGCGGCCCAGGTCCAATAAAGATCCTTGTCCACTTTTACCGGCTTCTTCTGATCCAGGTCGATATACCAAATGGTGAGGTGACTATCGACATACGCGATCTTCTTGCTGTCGGGCGACCAGCGCGGCGTGAAGTAGAACCCAGGCTTTTCGCCGAGCACGATTTTCTTCACTTCTCCTAGTCCGCTTTGTGGCGCGAGATGCAGCGCATATTCGCCGGATTCGTCCGAGAAATAGGCAATGGTCTTGCCGTCGGGCGACCAGGCTGGGTCACGCTCCATGACTGCTGTTGTGTTGGTGAGATTTCGAACGTCGCCTTTTTCTGCGGGAACGGTCAGGATTTCCCCGCGTGCCTCGAAAACCGCGCGCGCTCCGGTGGGCGAGATGTGGGCGTTGTGCAAGCGCTTGCTCACATCGAGCAAATGTTCCCGAGTTTCCAGCAGATCGCCCGAGATGTGTATATTCACGCCATTGGTCTTGCCAGATTTCAGATCGTAGAGATTCAGCGCGCCGAATTGTTCGTAGACGATCGCGCCGGGACCCTCGGACGCTGACTTCAGATCCAGGCCCTGATTCTCCACTACCTGCTTTAGCTGCTTAGAGCGCGGATCGTAGGAAAAAAGCGAGACCGGGCCGTTGCGGTCCGAAAGGAAAAATATTTTGTCGCCCACCCACATGGGGTTGTAGTCGTTCGAACCCTCGCGCGGGATTTTCTCCGTGTGGCCATTCGCGAGCGTGACGATCCAGATGGGCGTAGCTTGGCCGCCGCGGTATCGTTTCCAAGCGGTGAAGGCGCGCGAGGTCGGCACGTAGGCCAGGTGCTGGCCGTCCGGCGAATAGGCGCCTTCGAATCCCATGGGCAGGGGTAGCTTGTCGGGAAGGCCGGCCGCGCCCGGTGCAACGGTGAAAAGTTCAAAGAAGCGCGAAAAACTGGTGCGAGGGGAACTGAACAGGATGCGCGAACCATCGGGAGTCCAGCCAAGCACGAGGTCGGGCGCGGGGTGAAATGTGACACGCTTGGGCACGCCACCATCGGCGGGGACGGTGAAGACATCCACATTGCCGTCGTATTCGGCGGTGAAGGCGATTTGGGAACCATCCGGAGAAAACCTTGGATTGGTTTTCAAGCCAGGGCCGGCGGTGAGCCGCTTGGCCTCGCCACCATTGCGCGGAACGCTCCAGAGTTCGTTCGCGTAGACGAATACGATCGACGTTCGGCTCAAGGTTGGCTTTTCGAGCAACTCGGCGGAGAGGGAGGTGGTGGCGAACAAGGCAGCGGCGGCTAGCGTGAAGCGGTACATGGGCGAAGTATAACGCGTTGTTGGGGGGCTGGGGGCTTGGGGCTGGGGGTGGTGGGTGTTCGATTACTGGATGGCGATTGAGGACGGTTTGGAGGTTTGGTTTCCGATTGTGATGGTGATTGGATAGGTACCTGGCGAGAGAGATGTTGGGACTGTTGCGTTGATCTGATAGAGTCCCGCGTAGCCTGGGGCCAGGCCGCTGAATGAGACTGGGGCGGACGTGCCGCCGATCGTCACTGTGGCCGGAGAGCTTGTCTTCGAGAGCGGAAGGGTTGTTGCTGGGTCGCCGCTGGCTGGTTGGTTGGTCACCGGACCTAGACCATTGGCGTATAGGGAAATTGTCTCACCGCGTGGCGCGGGGGCTAGCTGTCCAAAAAATGCCGGCGCATAAGCGGCCAGAGCGAGATTGTACACATTGCCGTAGGCGTAGCCTCCGTTGGGCGAACTTATGGTCACCTTCACTTGAGCGGAGGTTTGTCCTTCCAGCTCCCACGGAACCTGGAGGTTCACCTGCGCGGGCGAAACGTAGATCAGATGTCCCGGCACGCTGATGTTGGCGCTCGGAACGTCGAAGCTCACCAGGACGGAATCGAGCGCGAGCGGAAGCCGAGCGCTCGGAGTGGAATCGGTGCCGGCGCTCAGGGCGCTTCCGAAAATGCTGATGTATGAACCGGGCGCGACCGGTTTTCCAGCTTCAAAAGTCGCTGCGTCCACAATTTGAGTGATCAAAGGACGCGACAGTATCATTCCGAGAAAATCCCACGATAGACCGAGGCCTGTCACGTTGAAATCGTACTTGCCCGGCTGGTTCCCGAGAACCGCGTCTGCGCTGGCGATGCCGTAGATATTGGTTTTCGAATCCGCATTGCGGAGGGTCCCGCCCGTGGCCGTGAACGTCACGGGAACGCCGGCAATGGGCAAGCCGAACTGATCCGTCAGCTCCACGCCGATGGATCCAATATCCTGGCCCGTGGATCCATCGCCTCCACCTTTCACCGCGATAAGATTGGCAGGATAAGCTGCACTGGCCAGAAGAAGATACGGAACGTGTAGCGGAACAATTCCACCTTGAATTGTTACAGCGCCGAAGTACATCCCAGGCTCAGGGATGGCGCCGGATAGGACGACGTTCACTGTGCCGGACGCGCCGGGCGCGAGCGTTATGCTGGTTTGATCGATGGTCACACGTGTACTTGCGGCGGAGCTAGCCGCGGTAACCACCAGCGCGAGATTCACACTGGATGATCCGGTGTTGGTGATTTGGAGCGGCTGGGATATGGGGGTCGCGGTCACCAGGCCGTAGGAAATGGTGGGAGGATCGACGGTGATGAAGGATGCCACCGCTGCCCCGGCATCCAGCTTGCCGCCTCCGAGCGATGGAACACTCGAAGGATTGCCTGCTTCATCCACGGAGACATCTTGCGCCGCGGTATCCACTAAAGCTGATTTGATTTGCATCGCGGTGAACTGCGGATGCGCCTGCTTCACTAACGCTGCAGCGCCGGCTGCTAGCGGCGTCGCAAAACTCGTGCCGGAGGCCGCGGCGTATCCGTTCGCGCTGTACAGCTCTCCCAGTGGATCGTAGGATTGAGCGGCCATATACATGTTCTCGAAATTCGCGGTACTTCCGCCCACCGCGACTAGATCGGGCTTGAGACCGTTCGCGCCCAGGCTTGGCCCCAGCGAAGATAGCGACGCCAGCGTGTTGAAGACCGGATTGTTCTGTTCGAACGTAGCTGGATCTATAAAGACCGTGTGGCCGGGATTCGAATCGATGAACGATTTGAGCGCCAATCCGTCGCTGTTCGAAACCATGATGGCGGGCTTGGTGGTGAAAAAGAGATTCGTGGGGGGGACGAGCGGCGATTGATCGTCCATATAGAAGATCACGCCCGCGGCGCCCGCATCTTCGGCGTTGCCTGCTTTATCTAGGAAATCGCAGGCGCCATTTTCGATTAAAGCGAAGGCCCCGTTGAGCGATCCGGCCGGCAGCGTGCTACAAGCTTGGGCATCGCCGGAAATTTGCGCGACGTCGACCAGCGGTGCGGCGGCTGCACCGGGGGGAATTGGAGCGTCGCCGAAGACACCCGTAATCTGGCGCAGGTTGGATACGATTCCGTCGCCGGGCACCTCTACGCCTTCCGTCATGAAATGCGAGTTGGTGGTGGCGCCAACTGCGATGGCGGAGGGTGCGTCGCCCGGCGATTCCACGGTGCCGAACGCTGGAGCATTGATGGATTGGCCACTCGCGTCGTTGCCAGCAGCTACAACCACCAGCATTCCTGCCTTGACCGCGTTCTCCACGGCCATGGCTAGCGGATCGCAGGGAACATCCGGAGCATTGCCGCAAGCCGCGCCCGAATCGAGTGGTCCGGTTAGGGCAGGGGAGCCAAGCGATAGCGTGGCGATGTCCATGTGGTCGTTGAGCGCGTCTTCCAGCGCCATAATAATCGGATCGTCGGGCGCGGTCTCATTCACTTCCGGAGATCCGAAAATTTTGTAGTTGCCGAGGTACGCCTTGGGCGCGACGCCGGTGAGCGTGAGTCCGGCTGGGCTTAGCGTCGGCATGCCGGCAGCGCAGGATGCCACTGCTGTGCCATGGCCTATCCGGTCGCGCGGCGAATAGTCGTCGGGGCGCGAATCGGCTGCCGGGTTTTGAGGATCGCTGCCTGCCCCAACCAATCGCACGTAGCTGCGCGCCACGATGACTTTGTTGCTGGTGAACGCGCAATCCGATCCGCTACATATTGGATAGCCAGCGGGCATTTTCAAAGCACTGTCCTGAAATGCCGGATGCGTTTGATCGATGCCGGTATCGATGATCGCGATCTTGATTCCGGTTCCTGCGTTCTGCATTCCGCCGAGCGCGGCCCAGGCAGCAGGCGCGTTGATTAGCTGCGTCGCCCGATTCAGATTCAGCCGGCGCCAGTGCAGGGCGACCACTCCCTTCACTCCCGGAAGGCTTTTCAGCTCATCCAAGCGCTCCTTGGGCGCTGCAACATAAATCGCATTCAGAAGGATCTTTGTGGAACCAGTGACCGAAATGTTGCGGCGGGCAAGTTCGTTGCGCAGAGCGTGCCGGCTAGTTTCGAGAGGAGGATCGTTGAGAATGAGAGCGTAGCGGGTTTGGGCCAACATTGGCACTGCCATGAGCGCGAGTAGCAAGAACGGCCGCATTCCACTTCGAGTGTAAAGAATGTTCTTGAATTGCGAAATAGTACCCAACGAATCGAAGGTTGGAATCGTCTAGGTCAGACAAAGGATTTGGCCATGAAAACCCTTCTGGATGATCTGCGCTTCGGATTGCGGATGCTCCGCAAAAGTCCCAGCTTCACGACGGTAGCTCTTGTGACATTAGCCCTTGGAATCGGCGCGAACACGGCCATTTTCAGCGCCGTGAATGGGCGACGAAAGTGGATCCGATGGTGGCGCTGCGGCACGAATAAAACCGTTTCTGGTTTCTTGTTTCTGGTTTCTGGTTCCGCGAACCGCGACGTCGGCCAGAAACTAGGAGCGAGAAACCAGAGACCCTGCCTGGGCGGATTTTAGCGCCGCAAGTTTCTCGACCGGCTGTAATTCATTTTGCTAACAGTGGAACCAGCACGCGGGTCAGTTCTTCATCCGTAAACCCCGCAGGCTTCACGTCCCGGTACAGCGCCCAATGCTCCACCTGCTCTGCGGTTTTTCCAGGAAGCACCTTGGTCAGCGGACCGAGCGTCTCCATCTCGAGAAATTCGTTGTTGGTAAAGGTTTCGAACGAGCAGCCGAAATCGGGATAGGTTTTCGACGCATCCGCTGTTGCGCGCTTCACAAACGCCTCCCCGTTCAAGAGATACGCAGCCCAGGTATCCACATTGAACAGCCCGAGTTTTTGTGCATCGCTATTGTGGGGGTCCTGTTTCAACAGCAAGTACTTCCGTGTGAAAATCCAGCGCGGATCCGCGAGATTGGTATACGCCCACATCACCAGCGGATTGGTTGCCTCCAGATTCTGCGGGTGATGGCCGCGCGGCGGAAATCCGGTCACGGCAACTCCACCCTGCGCCATCATGGTGAGCACCCAGGGCGCGAATTCCAGCGGGAACAAGGAGTGATTCGTGATTCGATGAGAGACAGTCACCTGCGTCCCCGAGGAAGCCAGCGCAATCTCGATTTCCTTTTGCAAACCAGTCAACGGTTCAACTGGTGCGCGAGCTACCAGACCATCCGGAGTCACTCGAATTTCCACCGGAACGTTGTCCGGAGCCCATGTTGCCACCGGATCCTCCGGGGCCTTCCAAACGCGGTCGCCCCCGCGCAGTTGAAACTTCTCTTCGCCGCTTTTTCCGAGCTGGTCGGGATACTCTTTAAACAGATTCTGGCCGCCCACGAATCCGAATCGAATAATCCTGGGGCCGACGTCCCCGGTTACGATCAGTTCAACCTCTCCGTTCGCAACTTTGTAGCAGTTGTTCCAGCCCTTATAGCCGGTCTTTTCCACATGCACGGCAGCATTCATACTTGTCACGAAAACCCCACAGAAAATCAGAAACGCTTTTTGCTGGACTCCCACAGTGTCTCCTATTCTTCCTAGTTCACTTCGAGGTGGTCTTTGCCGGGAAGCGGCGGAAACGCGGCGTGCGGCTCGGTTTGATACCAGAATGCAACCGATGAGATATCGTCCTGCAGCGGAAGATAGCGTCCATCGGCGCGCCAGCCCAGCGCCTGAATTGTCACGCGCAGATCGGTGTCAAACCGGACTGGATCGGCGATGTGCCATCGATACAGGCCAAATCGCTGCTGCGATTTGTAGAGGCCGTCCGGCTTGATCGCCTGAATCAGGCCGCTGTAAGGCGAAGTGAACTCCTCATACTGCTTTTTTTCCTGATTCTCGAAGTTATAGGAACCGCCGAAGTAGTCTTCCGTTCCGGTTCCGTTGATGGTGGGAAAATTCTTGTCGCCGTCCATATAGAACTTGATTTCGCCCTCACCCCACCAGCCGTTGCTATGAACCCCGTAGGCGAGATAGGTTCCAACATATTGCCCTTTGCCTTTGACGCTGTCGAGGATGGTGTACACGTCTTTGTACGGAAGCGGATTCACTCTCCGGAACTGCGCATGAAAATACGCGGCGTCCTTGGGAACCTGCGTCTGGGTGTAGTCGATTTGATAGTAGATCACCATGGGCTTGTCATTCAGGTTTTCGAGCGTGATCCTGGCTTTTTTGCGGAACGGCATGGGCCAATAGGAATTGAACGCACTGCCTGGATTCACACACACCGCGAGCGACGACAGTCTGGAGTAAACGCCCCATCCCATGGCGAAGAAATCGCCGACGGGCACTTCCACCGAAGGATCTTTTTCATCGTCCCAATACATTCTCAGGATTGAGAATCGCCAGGTGCCAGTCGGTGTCATCCAGATGTGCTGAATGGCGCCCTCGCCGTCGATATCCGCGAGCACAAACGTTTGCTTGGGCTTGATGACCACAAACGGGTTCACCTTCCAGCCCTGTCCTAGCTCGCGAGCTGCATTGGATGCGCCTCCGGTGGTGGCCATTCCACCTTGGCCTTTCGCTCCAGTCAAATTCTCCGGACTAATAGAGAATGTCTTTGCATTCGAGAGCCTGTAAAGATTGCTGAGATCGGCGGTGAGGCCGTAAGGAGCCTCTTGCGCCACAGCGAGGAGCCCAGCAGTCAACACAAACGCTCCAATCAAGGAATGTTTCATCGTCATTGTAAGAGTATCCTTTCAGAGCCGTGATGCGCCAATAAGATTAGACCACCGGCCCGGGCCAACCTGCTGGGGCTACGTGCTGGGCAACCTTCAACGTTAGCGAATATGAGACTGAAAATGCCTGCATTGGATCAGGCAGCACTGGATCCGTCCCTGGCTCAGCGTCTTCCTATTTGCCACACATCCTCAATAGAGGATATAATTCTCCTAAAGAGGATGGCTGCCAAACCCCGATCCACCAGACTGAGGCTCGCGGAACTGGGAGGCCGGATTCACGCCGAGCGAATACGCCGTAACCTGTCGCTCGAACAACTCGCAGAGCACGCCCAGGTGAGCCGCTCCATGCTGTCGGCTGTGGAGCGAGGCGAGAAATCCCCAACTGTTTTGATTCTCGATCAGATCGCCACCGGCTTGGGAACTTCCATCGCACGGCTACTCGCTACCGAAAGCGAAGGGCGCGTGGTGGTTCTACGCGCCGGCGAGCAGGACCGCGCGGTGGATCCCGCGGGGTGGGAACGCCGCATTCTTTCGCCGGTGCTGTCAAAAGTGGAGTTCGAATTCATGCGGACCACCCTCTCGCCCGGCGTCAACGCGGGAGCCTTTCTGCCGCACAATCCCGGCTCTCGCGAGTACGTTGCAATAGAGCGCGGAACACTTCGGTTGAGCCTCGACGGCATAATCTACCTTCTGAAGAAAGGTGACAGCATTTATTACGCCGGTGATTGTATCCATGAGTTTGAAAACCCAGACCGGCGGAATTGTTGTGAGTACTATCTGGCCATGGACGTAACCGGCCACCCGGAGCAGCTTCGGCATCGGCTGGCTCTTCCGGCGAAAACGAAGAACCGAGGACGGCATGCAATTAAGTAAAGATGAATTCAGGCGATTGGGCTATATGGCAGTGGATATGGCCTCAAGTTATCTGGCGGAACTCTCCGTGCGGCCGGTTTTCCGCCAGATGGAGGAGCGTGAGCGGCAGTCCCTCATGAACATGCCTCTACCGGTCACGCCGCTATCCGGGGATGAAATCTTGCGGGTGATAGCGGAGCAGATTCTGCCGCATCCCATGGGAAACGGTCATCCCCGGTTCTTCGGCTGGGTGAACTCTCCGCCCGCAATGATGGCGGTCGTCACCGAGATTCTAGCCGCGGCCATGAATCCAAGTTGCGCTGGAGGCGATCATGCGGCCATTTACCTGGAGCATTGCGCTGTCCGATGGCTCATGCAATTAATCGGGTTTCCTATTGAGGGAAGCGCCGGACTGCTGGTGAGCGGCGGCTCGGCGGCCTCTCTAACGGCGTTGGCGGCTGCACGCCACCGTGCGCTGGGCCAACTTGGAATCGACGTGCGCGCGAAAGGGGTGAGCGGCGCACCCGTCGAACTTCGACTCTATGCTTCGACGCACGTGCATAGTTGCATTCAAAAGGCAGTGGAGCTCTTCGGTCTTGGATCGGAATGCATTCGCTGGATTGAAGTGGACGAGGACTTCCAAATCTCCCTGGATGGCCTGCGGCAAGCAATTCAGGAGGACCTGCGGCAGGGAAGGCGTCCATTTTGCATCGCCGGCAGCGCGGGAAGCGTTCAAACCGGGGCGATCGACCCATTGAATGAGCTGGCCGATATTGCATCCGAATTCGGACTCTGGCTGCACGTGGATGGCGCGTACGGCGCTGTCGCTATGTTGGATCCAGGCACCAGGCCTCTGCTCGCCGGCATAGAGCGTGCAAACTCAGTTGTTCTCGACCCGCACAAGTGGTTGTCGGTTCCCGTGGAGTGCGGGTGCGTGCTGGTTCGTGACGGGGAGCTTCTGCGAAACGCTTTTTCGCTGGTACCTTCCTATCTTCGAACGGAACCGGGCAAAGGCATCGGAAACCTTCCGTGGTTTGCCGAATATGGGTTCCAGCAGACCAGGGGGTTCCGGGCTCTGAAACTTTGGGTGACCCTGGCGCACGCCGGATCGTCGGGCTTGGAACAGCAGATCGCCGGTCAGATTGCACTCGCCCGCTATCTGGAACAAAGGATCGAAGCAATGCCCGACTTTGAACTCCGGTCGAAGGGAAAGCTTTCGATCGTTTGCTTCCGGTACGTGCCAGAAGCACTCGCCGGGGATGATAACGCCCTGGATGCACTGAACAAGAAGCTAATGGAACGTGTGCAGGCCGGCGGGACTGCGTTTCTAACCAGTGCGACGCTGGCCGGCCGATTTGCGTTGCGTGCCTGCATTCTTCACTACGGCACGGCGGAAGGTGACATCGATGCGATGCTTGAAATTGTGCGGAGCACGGCGCTTCAGGTTATGAATCAATGAATCGTTTTCGACGAAGCTACTTTCGTTCCCGCGCAGCCGCAAGTGTGGTCCAATTGTGGAAGTTGAAACGCAATACATCAACGGAAACTGACCAAATCGACGGGAGACTCCAGAAACATGAGATCAAACATGACGGTGCCGGTGTGCCTGCTGGCGCTTTGCACCTTCGGTACCGCTCTTGCTCAGAACCAAGCCATCGGCTTTGAGAAGGGCATGCCCTTTAGCGAGGGGTACGTGGCGGGCAATACGCTTTACGTCGCAGGGCAGCAGGGGCCGGATTCGCACGGCAAAGTCACGGGAACCGATATCACTCTGCAGACCACCAACACCATCGCCGCGATCGAAAAAATAGTGAAGAAGGCCGGCTTTCAGATGACGGACATAACATCGGTGACCGTCTATATCACCGACTTGAACGATGTTCCGAAGATGAACGAGGTGTATAAGAAGCTGATGCCGGACCCGAAACCGGCGCGAGCCACCGTGCAAGTTGCGGGCTTGATCGGTGGAGCGAAGATTGAAATCTCGGCTATTGCTGTGAAGCAATGACGGTTGCGCTATCGTGTGACTATGCATCGTCGCAATTTTCTGCAGCTCGCCGCAGTGGCGAGTGCTTGCGCAACTACACCTAGCGATATCCCCAAGTACCACGTGGTAAGCCGTTTCGCACCATCCCCGCATCCTGGGATGCCTGGACCGTTCCCCGGCAAAGCCGTGCGCGTGCATGCGGAAAAATCCGTCGATTCGGCAACCCACCAGGTGGATGCTCCCATCGTGGCTCAGATGCTGTCGCGCGGCATGCGCTCGCTCACGGGCGCCAAGAACGAGCGGGACGCCTGGGCGAATTTCTTCGATGCCACCGATGTGGTCGGCATTAAAGTGAATTGCTCGGGCGCGCCGAACATTTATTCCGCGACCGAAGTGGTGGGCGGAATCGTGAGCAATCTGACCGCGCTCGGCATCCCCACCCGCAATATTTATATCTACGAGCGCTTCCCGGATCAACTCTCGAGCGTCCATTATGAGCGGCATGTTCCGGCAGGAGTAAACATCATCGCGGCGGAAATGAGCCGCGGATCAGTGGCCAGCTATGATCCGAACACTTACGTTGAAACCAATTTCTTCGGCGAGGACGATACTCGTTCGAACATGATACGCCTGGTGACGGAGCGTTTCACCAAAATCATCAACGTGCCCAACATGAAGGATCACGGCGCGGCGGGAGTCACCGGCTGCCTGAAGAACATCGCGTACGGCGATTTCTCGAATGTCGCGCGCTCGCACAATCGCGAGAAAACCAACACCCTGAGCTTCATCGGCACGCTCGCGATGGTGGAACCGCTGCGCTCGCGCACGGTGCTGCAGATCATGGACGGCCTGCGCGGGGTCTGGCATGGGGGACCATTTTCAGACAATCCCAAGTACCGGTTCTATCCCAAAGCCATCGTCTTCGGCACTGATCCTGTGGCCATCGATCGTCTGCTGCTGGATGTCATCGAGAACAAACGCAAGGCCGAGGGCGCGGTTTCCATTTGGGATCGTTCTATGGATCACGTGAAGCCGGGCCGCAACCTGGGGCCGCGGTTCAACAACTTCATCCGCGAGCCGGGACACATCGAGTACGCCAGCCGCCTGGGCCTCGGCATGTACAATCTTGAGCAAATCGCTGTCACGAATATCGAAGTATGACTCTTCTTCTCGCCGCACTTCTGCCCACGCTCGCTACGGGGCCGGCCGATGCCGACGCCGTCAAGCTCGACGTTCCCAAGGTTGAGTACCGCATTAATGAAGCATCCGCATCGCGCAGCCCGTGGATCGATGCGAACGGCTGGCAAATACTGCGCGCGCCTGCCCGCCGTTACTATTACGACGTGCCCGCCGCGAGTGTAGCGCTGGCCGCGGCAGAAGCTTTCATGTACGGCGCGAAGGCGGATATTCACACTGACACGGCTGGGGCCGCGATGTTCAATCGCATGCTGCAATTCCTGCGCCAGATACCAGAGCGCGGCGACTTGCCTACGATGGCCAACATTGGCGTAATCGACGATGGGTCTGAGGAAACCGGCGAGCTGATGAATCTGCTGACTCGCCGCAATCTTCTGTACCGCATTGTGACCGCGCCTGACCCGCACCTGGATCTGAACATTCGGTTGGGCTCCGAGGAGTATCCAAAATCTGAAGCCCAAGACCCGAGCCGGTTAGCCCAGAAGATCCGTTCCGAACTAACCGACGAAAAACGGCTGCTGCGCGTTTACGGCAGCGAAGTGGTGATCGCGCGCCTGGTGGGAACGGGCGGCCAAGTTCGCATTCATCTTTTGAATTATGCGAACCGCCCGGTGACTGGACTCCGCGTGCGTGTCCTGGGAACTTGTCCGGAATGGCATGTCGCGGCATATGACAAACCGAATCTGAAACTCCAAGACTTTACAACGGCCGACGGAGCAACCGAATTCACTGTGCCCGAGATGAACACGTATGCGGTGATCGATCTTTCAGCGCAGCCCGGGTCCCACTGATCGCGCGTCGACATTCGCCGCTCGGGCGATGTAGCTCTTCTGCGCGCTGCACCAGCCACGCACTATGTGGCTGTACCACAACACTCGCGCAGCCTGGCCATCCGATAGATCCGACAATTCCCGCGGGTCGCGCTCCAGATCGAACAGCCGTACCTTGCCGGATCCGATCTCGTATATGAACTTCCAGCGTCCGTCGCGCAGGCCCAGCAGTCCCAAAGAGTAGTCTGCAAAAAAGAGCGCCATTCGCGGCGCTCGATCCAGCATCGACCGGCCCTGGTAATTCTTCGGCGAGGCAACGCTCATCAGATCAAGAACGGTAGGCGCGGTATCAACCAAACTGACAACTTTGCGCACCCGTTCCTGAGTCCGCATAAAGCCGGGCGCGGCGATAAGAAACGGCACGTGGATGTTTTCCTCGTACAGGAAAAACGTGTGGCCATAATTGCCTTCGTGCTGGTGGAAGGCCTCGCCGTGATCGCCATAGATCACCCAGACCGTGTTCTGCTCCAGCCCTCTCTTACGCAGTCCCTCCACAAGCGCACCCAGCGAAACGTCACCGTAATGCAGAGCGTTGCGGTATTGATCGATATCCTCCGTCCCCGCGAAGGGGCCGCGCTCCGGCGTGGCATAGGGGTGGTGGCCTGCGATCGGCAGGTATGTCAGGAAAAAATGTTTACCGCGCGGCAATGCGTCGATCCAGGCCAGCATCCGCGTCACTGTGGCAGGCTCGTCCACGCCGAAGCTCGAATTGTGATTGCCACCAATGTCGCCCGCATCTTCCAGCGTCTGGTAACCGCGATTGCGGATGATCGATTCCATCCCCAGATACGCAAAGCGCCCGGAGTGGAACATAGCTGTGCGATAACCGGCGTCTTCGAGGACCGAAGCCACCGACCGGCAGCCTAAATTCGCGTACTCTTCGGGCTGGCTGTCAAAGGCGGGAAACGTGGAACACAGCACCGAGTACAATCCCTTGATGCTCTCCGGATAAGCCGAATAGGCATTCTCGAATACGAGCGCCTTTCGCGCCAGGGCGCTGAGATTGGGCATCACTTCATACTTTCCGCCGTACAGCGAAAGATATTGGGCCGCGGTGGATTCCAGACTGACCATCACCAGGTTGAACCCGTGGGCCGCTCCTCGAAATTGCGAGAGATCTTCGGTTCCGTCGACTTCAAACCGGGATTCGCGCCATTCAGTCATTCGGGTGTTGGCCGCCACGCGGGGTGATCTGGTTCCGATCAGGGCCGTCACCACATTGCGATCCATCCCACCGGTATCCGCGCGGCGGCTCGCTATCGGCCCGCACACCACACACACCCCGGCGGCACAAACCACGGCCATTTTCGCGAGCTGGAGGGGTGCGCGCCGCATCAGCCACGGCAAACCAGCGGACGCCGCGAGGACCGAGGCAACTAGCAGGATGTTCGTTCGGGTGAGATAGAACAGCATGGAATCGGCCAGCGGCCCACGCGCGGCGCGAAGCATGGGCCGCGTGAGCGGAGTAGAAAGCGCGCGCCCCACTGGAATATTGATCGCCGTGTAGATCGCGAGGGCTCCGTAGACCATCCAGACAATGCGATTATTCGCTGGGAGCCTTTGCATCGCAATGTCGAATGCGCCGAACGCGAGGGCGACCAATGCGTCCTGCCATACGTAGGCCACTAGTGACCAACCTGTCAAGGGCACGGCATGGCCCCACACGACGGCCAGCTTGGCCAGGACGAACACCATAAAGATGCTGGCGCATCTCATCTGTGCACCAGATTCCGGGGGCGCACCAGATTCAGACGCTTCAGCAGCGCAATGGAAACCACGGCTCCCGATCCGCGGCGGCGCCAGATCCAGTCATGCACCAAGACCGCGGGCGATGGCGGACAGCTATAAATGGCTGCGCGGTCGCCGTGCAGGCACAACGGAATTACAGTCAAATCCGAAGCGCGCGATTCGCCCGGCACATAGCGCTCGTTACGGTACTCAACTTTCTCGCCGAGGAGTACGCGTGCCGTCTCCAGATGGCGCGCATCGGAATCCACAATTGTGAGTTGTGCCGCCGGGAGAAGTTCTCTCAGGATCAGCGCCGTCCTGGGAAAGAGTCCCCCGCCTACAATCGCGACGCTACGACTGGTTTCGAAATGCGGCAACAGAGCCTGAAAGGCCCGCCGGTGCGCCCGCAGGACGAAGCGTTGCAATCGCGGCGAGCGCAGCACCAAGTGCTCGAGAATCTCCAGTGGATGGGCATCCAACCAGCGCAGCAGAGGAGGCCACAAGCTGGCCGCGGCGCCCGGCTGGACGAACTGCGGCAGCTTTGACCAGTGCGTGGCCGGAGCGCCGTGATGTTCGGCGTGATATCCATCGTTGAAGCACAGAAAGTTGTAAATGCGCCCGTAATGGCTGGTGGGCCGTCCCACGGCGTGCTCCCAATGTCCCTGCAGCGCACACAATCCGAGGCCAGCCAGATATCCCGGAAGATACACGCAGAGGAAAAATCGCGGTTCGAGCGCAGCCAAAATTATCCAAAGGCAAAACACCAGAGCTGTCTCGGACACCAGGCGCCGTGAAACACGCAATTGCCATTCGCACCCAGCGTGATGCGCCAAGTGACGATCGCGCCAGAGCGTTTGCGGGATTCCCAGCAGAACGCTCAGCGCTGCGGAAAAGACGCGATTCATCCCGGCCGATCGGAAGAATGGCCGGTGTATGAAATTGTGCGCGATGGTGTTTGAGTTCCACCACACGCCCACAGCGATAAGCGGCGACACCGGCCACATCACCAGGATCGCGGCGTGCAGCGCCGCCAGCGCAACCAAACCGGCGTCGCTACGGGAGAAGCGCCAGATCCCTGTGCGCGGATAACTCAGTGCGACGGTTGTCATTCCACTTCACCGGTCTTTATAATCCAGCAGCGCTCTGGCTCTGGGTTGGTCGGGGTTTATTTTGGACACGCCATTTCCCATGGGAAAGCCGGCCGGAAGCTTCGCCTCCTCTTCCGATTTCCTGACGCGGACCTTCGGGCCCCAACTGGTCCCGAATCCCACTACCTGACGCGTGCCGGCGACGGATTTCAGATCAGCCCATTCGCGCCGGGCCAGTTTCTCATCGCCTTTCGGCAGCTCGAAATAAAGATACCCGCGCTCGGGCGATGAATAGACCTCGGAATTGTCGGGAGTTTCCCTGGCTACCATGAAGACACCAGAGATCCGGATTCGTTCCGGCTTGTCCGAACTGGGTTCGAATGCCACCTTATCTACCAGCGCGTAGACGGCTATCGGCCCGCTGGCCTTCACGACGGCCGGACAGAGGGTAATCGCGAGAATTACCGCGACGGCACAGACAATTGATTTCATTTCCGCCTCCCCGTGAAAAGACGGATGGAGGCGAATTGTGTTAACCGAGGGCCGCGCGGGTAATTCCGCTTACTTCCGCGCGCGCGCGAGCCAAATGTTGCCGGTGGTCTCGGCCAGGCTGAACAACAAGCCGTCTCTGGTTACCGACAATCCCACCTTGCCGGGACTGCCCAGACTGGACAGCGATTGTTGTGAATGATGGAAATGATATACCGCGAAGGGCTCGCCGGCCGGGTGCTTGGTCTGGCGGTCCAGCCGCTCAGCCCAAATGCATCGGAATCCATCGCGCTCCGATAAGAAATACAGCAAGCCGCCGTCCGGGGACCATTTCACTTCGCGGTCCATATGGTTTCCATCTGTTACCGGGATCCAGGTGTCCGGGCCGCCTACATGCCCGTCGGCGAACGGGGTGACGTAGATGGTTCGGTTCGAATCGTTGTCCACGGGCCGCGCCTGGAACGCTACCCAAGCTCCATCGGGAGAAAAAGATTCCGGATAAAGCGCCAGTTTGGGATGCCGGATCAACTCCACCGTCTTCCCGGTGGTTAAGTCCAGCAATCCAACGCAATACGGCGAGCAGGACTTGGCTTCGTACAATAGCTTTGTTCCGTCCGCCGAAAATGCCCGCGGAGGGCCGCCGTTCGGGTAGATCCGGTCCTCTGTTCCAGTCGACGAGATTACATGGATGGCCCAACTCGGGTTCGCAACCGCATACGCCACCTTCAGTCCATCGGGCGTGATTTTCGGTGAGTCGAACTCCGACGCACTGGTGGCCAACAGCGTGTCTTTGCCCACCGCCAGATCCTTCACCCAGATTTCCCGCTTGCCGGAACGGTCGGCACAGAACGCGAGGCGCTGGTTGCTCGAAATGGACGGGAACACTTCTGTCGAAAGGTCGCGGGTCACCCGTTCCAGGTTTCCCGTTACCTTGCCTTGCTTCGTATCCAGGGGAAGGCGCCACACATTGGTGCTGGCCGACGCGCTGGAAAAAACGAGATTGCCGTTGGATGCCACTGAGGGTTCGCGTTCCTGACCCGTTCCAAAGGTCAGTCGCCGGGGACGGCCGCTGCTCTTGCCGGTACGCGGCGAGATGGTGGTTCTCCAGAGATTGGTAGTGTCGCGGCGGGCGGAGAAGTATACCTGGTCGTCCACCCACGCGGCCGGCCCGGCTGCCGAGAGATTCTGGCGCGCAAACATGGCGAAAGCTCCCGTTTCCACCGGTTCGCCTCCGTCTACCGGCGCCACCCACCAATCCGGGGCGGAAGATTCGTCGCGCTGGCCCCAGAACAACATGTATTTTCCATCCGATGACCAAACCGCATCGTGTGCGCCATAGAATTTCGGCTGCACTTGCCGGGGAGTGCCTCCCGACACCTCAACGACGTAGACTTGGGTGCGGACGAAATAGGATTCCCCTACCCAGTACACAATTCGCTGGCCATCCGGGGAGAAGCGCGGCCCGCGGCCTCTTTTGGCGATCAGTTTTAATTCCCCGCCCAGTATCGCAACCGTATAAATGCCGCCGCCGTCGCGGTCGGAACGGAACACAACCTTGGAACCGTCCGGCGAGAATGAGGGCTCATCGTCATCCGCTGGGTCCGCAGCCAGCCGCGCCCGATCGCCGGTGGCGATGTTCTGTACCCAGATGTCCCGATTTCCTTCTGCGTTGCGGTCCGACGTGTAAGCTACAAGTTTGCCGTCGGGCGAGATGGCCGGCTGGGTGGTGGAACCGCTGTCATAGGTCAGCTGGGTCAGAGCAAAATCGTCTGGGGCCGTTCGCCGAAACCAGATCCACGTTGCTACCGCGGCTAGACCTAGAACGGCAGCCACGTAAATGGTCCACCGCCAGGGAATTTTCCGACGCTCGGTTTGGGGCGCGCCGTCTGCTCGGGGCGAAAAAACAGGGACGAAAGTCGATCCCAGGCTGATCACCAACGGATCGTCCTTACCCGCGCCCTGATAGTAATCCTTGAGCCTCTCCCGCAGCCGCCGCTTCTCCACCCGAACCACAGATTTCTCACTCGGTGCGAATTCCTGTTGATTGAAGACCTTCGCCGCAATGAAAGATTCAGTCAGCCGGTCGCCGCGGCCTTCGAGAGTCTCTAACACAATGAATTGAAGGAACTTGACCAGTGCGGGCGAGAGTGCGCCACTGGCCACGATGCGCTCCAGCTCAGCATAGCGGGAGTTCCAGCGCAGCAAAACCTTCTTGAACCGCAGTCGCCAACCCTGGGCGCTCTCCTGCGGGCTCAACCGAACTGGTTGGGGTGCACTCACTGGGGTCCCTTCCCGGCTACTTAACGATGTTAACAGACCCTTAACATTCTGGCGACCGGTTGGAACATGCCTATTTTAAACGCCGGATCAGGTGTGCAGATTCAGTCTTAACGGGACCGTGACAAACTTTAACGTTGCCAAGGCTACCCGACTAGCGGGAAGATACTAGAGCTCAGGGAAAAGGTACGCATCAAAGTTCGGCATCTCGCTAGTACCCAGGATGCCTCATTACATTGATTCGCCGAGGAGGCTTTGTGAAAAAGATCGAATCGCTAGTTTTGTTCCTTGCTATAGTTGGCTGGCTTACGGTTTCGGCCAGCGCCCAACAGGTAACCGCCGCATTTACCGGTAAGGTCACTGACCCGACGGGAGCGGCCGTAGTGGGAGCCAAAGTTACGGCCACTGACACTGACCGCGGCACGCCATGGACCACCACTACCAACGCTGAAGGGGCGTTCAACATTCCCCGCGTGCCCATTGGCACCTATAACGTGAAAGTGGAAAAGGAAGGCTTCTCCACAGCCACGCAGTCGCACATCACAATGGAAATGAACCAGGTGGGGCGATTAGATTTCCAGCTGCAAGTTGGCAGCCTGTCTCAGACTGTCGAGGTTACGTCCACCGAGCCGTTGCTGCAGACCCAGAGCACCGAGCTCGGCCAGAACATTGACGCACGCACCAACGAGGATCTTCCGCTGGCGACGCGAAATTACGTGGAGCTAACATTGCTGGCTCCCGGCAGCATTCATCCCGATCCGTCCACGTTCAAGAACGGCCAGACCACCATGAACAGTGGACGCCCCAACGTAAACGGCAACCGGGAACAGGCCAACAATTTCATGTTAGACGGCTTAGACAACAACCAAGTATCCGAAAACGATGTCGGTTACGCGCCCAGCGTGGATGCTATTGCGGAGTTTAACGAGATCACCAACAACGCCCCGGCCGAGTTCGGCAACTTCATGGGAGCCATCATCAGCACTACAACGAAGTCCGGCACCAATCAATTCCATGGCAGCGCTTTTGAGTTCTTCCGCAACAACGTGTTGAACGCCAACGATTGGTCGAATAATTTTAATGGCGCACCGCGCGCTGCCATTCGCTGGAACAATTTCGGTGGAACGCTGGGTGGGCCCATCAAGAAGGACAAGCTGTTCTTCTTTATCGACTATCAAGGGTCGCGCGATGATACGCCCACCAGCATCCAAACCACTTCGCTGTTCACGGCAGCCGAACGGCAGGGCAATTTTTCGCAGCTTCTGACACTAGGGACCCCGGTCCAGCTCTACAATCCGTTCTCGGTCACCAGCAGCGGTACTCGCGCGCCATTTGCCGGAAACATCATTCCCGCGTCGCTATTCAGTCCGGCAGCGGAGAAGATTTTAACCTCCCAGTATTATCCCGCGCCGATCAACAGCGGCCTACTGAACAATTATCAATACGCGCAGAACACCTTTATCAACGGAGACCAAGGCGATGTGAAAATCGACTACAACATCTCCGACAAAGACCGTTTCTATCTGCGATTTTCCGAGAGCCGGTACGATAACCCCTCGATTAACACCCTGCCTCTGATTTACAACAGTTTCTCCACTGCCCCCACGCACACCGGTGTAGTGGACTGGACGCGGACCATCAGCCCTTCGCTGGTGAACGAAGTTCGCTTTGGCGTGAATTATGTCTACAATTCAAACGGCGCCGCCGGCGGCGCTGTCAGCGGTTTTGGGCAGACCGTTGGTATCCCCGGGGTGCCATCGGCCTTCCTGCCCGCCATGAATTTCCAGGGAGGCAATGCGGCCACCATCGGCAACAGTGACATTTATCAACTTTTCGCCGATACCGTGATCCACTACGAGGACACGATAATCTGGACCAAGGGCTCGCACACGATGCACATCGGTTTCCAGGGGTATCGCTATCGCATGGATACCTTCTATTCCGGCAATAACGGGGAAGCTGGGACCTTCAACTTCAACGGCCAATACACAACCTCCTCGACAACCACTAAGTCCGGTAACGGCAGCGGCCTGGCCGAAGCCGATTTTCTACTGGGCCTTCCCAGTGAGATTCAGGGTGGTGTCAACGGCGGCACTTGGGGCCAGCGTTCGAACTCCATCGCCGCATTTTTTCAGGACGACTGGCGCGTGACTTCGAACCTGACCTTCAACCTGGGATTGCGGTGGGAGTTGCACACGCCCTGGGATGAAGTCAAGAATCGCCAGGCGAACTTCAACCTCGTGACCGGTCAGGAATATCTCTCCGGACAGAGCTGTCCATACAACAATTGCAATGCGCTTTACAACCAGTACAACGGCATCACCAACTTCCAGCCGCGTCTCGGCGTAGCCTGGACCCCCGGTGGTGGCAAGCTGGTGGTGCGCGCCGGCTACACGCTTTCGAATTATCTGGAGGGAACGGGCACCAACTTGCGGTTGCCCATCAACCCGCCCTTCGCTCACGAGAACGACGACCAGTACACCAATTCCACCCTTTTCGGCGTGGCGCCGGGCTCGACGCTCGACCAGGGCTTCCTGCCTTTCTCGCAATCGTCGAACCAGTTGATTGGCGCGACGCTACGCGTTTGGGATCCAAACGTCCGCCCGGCGGTGTCGAATCAGTGGAACATGACTCTGCAATATCAAGTGAACACGACTACCGTTGTTCAGGCCAGCTACGTCGGGCAGCGCGCCACGCACCTGATGGTCCCCATGCCGTACGACCAGGGTGTATTGAACGCGAACGGTACGGTGTCACCCACTGAATACCTGTCGGGCAATCCCACGCTGCTGAGCGAGATCGGACAGATCTCGGGTACAGCTTCCGTCGGAAACCAGGATTACGAAGCGCTGCAAATGTCGATGAAAAAGCGCTTGAGTTCAGGCCTGGAATATCAGGTGGCTTATACGTACTCCAAGTGCATGACCAACAACATGGGCTACTACGGCCAGGGCGGCCAAGCCTCGCAAAGCAACTGGTATTACCAGAACATCTACGATGCCGCTGCGGAATGGGGGCCGTGCGATTATGACGCCCACCAGCTCTTCGTCGGCAATGCGGTTTACGACATTCCGTTTGGCCGCGGGCGCACATTCGGCAACAATATGAACAAAGCGCTCGACGCGGTGGTGGGTGGCTGGACGATGGCCGGCATCCTGACCCTCCATACCGGCTTCCCGTTGACCATAGGGGCCAACGACGCTTCGAATACTACATCCCGCGGTCCGCGCGCGGATTGCATCTCTCCCGTAGATATATTGGGCGAACAGAACGCGTCTCCATCTGTGGGATCTGGTTATCAATGGTTCAACCCAAGCGCTTTTGCGCAACCCGCCAACGGCACTTTTGGTAGCTGCGGTGTCGGCACGGTGCGCGGGCCGGGACTGGCGACGTTCGATTTCAACGTGTCGAAGACGTTTAAGATAACCGAGCGTCACGCTTTCGATCTCCGGGCGGAGTTCATAAACCTAACAAACCATCCGATTCTGAATGCTCCCAATACGAGTGTGGGGACGCAACTGGGGTTGCTGAACAGTTCCAATCAATTCGGCGGCCGCGAGGTGCAGTTCGCATTTAAGTATCACTTCTGACCATAACCGAACCGCGACCGGAAGGAAGCGCCACGAACGCAGAACTTGCGGCACTCGTGGTAACGCTCCCTCCCGGTCGCGGTTCGGTTCCTTCGTACAATAAAGTTGTGAGACGGTTGATTCTGGTTGGCGGGCTAACCACTGCCATGGCGTTGGCTCAAACTCCCCCTGCAAACTCTGTTGCGTCCATCGAACAGCTTGCGGAATCCGGGCACTGCCGCGAAGCCATGCCGCTGCTGAAGACGGCTTTAACGCACGCGACCGATCCGGAAACCAAGAAGCGTCTGGGCCTGGATGGCGTCCACTGCGGCATGTCGCTGCATGACCTGGACAGCGCCGCGGGCTTCCTGCGAGGCCTAAGCAGCAGCTTTCCGAACGACCCCGAAGTTCTCTATGCGACAGTGCACATTTATTCCGATCTTTCCATTCGTGCCTCGCAGAAGCTCATGGTCTCGGCGCCAACCTCCTACCAGGTTCGTCTGCTGAACGGAGAAGCGCTCGAGGCGCAAGGCAAATGGGACGAAGCGATTGCGGAGTACCGCGAAGTCCTGAAGAGAAACCCGGCCTTGCCCGGCATCCATTACCGCGTCGGCCGCCTGGTGCTTTCGGGGCCAAAAACGGATGAAAACAAGAAAGCGGCCCAGAGCGAGTTTGAGGAGGAACTGAAGGTTGATCCCTCCAACGCGGGCGCCGAGTATATATTGGGCGAACTTGCCCGGCAGGATCAGCAGTTCCCCGCAGCGATCGGACATTTCGAGCGCGCCACCAAGCTGGATACCCGGTTCGCAGACGCATTTATCGGGCTCGGACGGGCGATGCTGGAGGATGGCCGCAACGCCGAAGCCGTGGCGCCGCTCCAGATGGCTGCCAAACTGCGGCCCGACAATCCGGCGCCCCACTTTTACTTGAGTACTGCGTATCGCCGCACGGGACATCCGGAGGAGGCGCAACGCGAGTTGGCTCTCCACGAGCAAACTTCCGAGAAAGTGCGGCAGATGAAGCAGGAGATTGAGACCGGAGTCGCGGAACCGCAGAAAGTAGTGCACTGACCGTGTAAACTTTCTTTATGAGCTGGAAGCGCGGTCTGGCTTGTTTCTTCTTACTGGCGGTCCTCGCCGCATTCCCCTACGGACCGCTTTTCGCATGGTCGCCCGTCCACCCCGGTTACACCGAGCTTCATTTCAATCGTGCGGATATTTTATATCCGGCGGATCGCCCACCAGACCCGGCCTTCAGTGATGTGGACCAGTACGTTGCCTTGGCCGAGAGTTTTCACAATTTAAGATGCTCGAAGAAGATCACGGTGGTTGCGTGCGGAAATTGGAACGACTGCCTCCGCTTTGCAGCTCCGTTCCTGGGCAGGCAGCGGCCAGCCGGCGTGACAATCGCGACCGGCACCGTTATCTATCTGGCGACGCCTTACATTTACGGAACATGGGATGCCGGTGGAGTTTTGCGTCATGAACTGTCGCATGCAACTCTCAGCCAGAATCGCTCGCTCCTCAGCGTATTGCGCCTATTGAAGCAGCCGTGGTTTTCAGAGGGCGTCGCTGGGGTTACCTCGGGGATGGGCGCCACGGCTCCCGGACGTCAACTGGTCGCCTTACCAGCGGTGGACTTCATCGCCAAAGCAAGGCATGAGGAGTTGTGGCCATTATTCGACGCGGTGCAACAAAAGGATTGGCGCTTCAGCTATACAGCTTGGGAGTTCTTTTGGGTTCACGAGATCCAGTTGGGTGGGAGGCAAGCTTTTCTGAAGTTTGAATCCGCGTGTATATCCGATCCGGAAGAATGCCGGGCCGGCTTTGCTAACAGCTACGGAATGGACCTCAGACATGCGGTGGAAGCATATCAGAACGATTTACGTTCAGGTCGCTTTGTGCCGGTTGACCGAACAGCTTCCGGCCCGTAGTCACTCGATGGTTGATTTTCCTTCGACGACTGTTACGTAGCGGTCAATCGGCAGATCCGTGAACCTCTGCACTTTACCGCTGGGCGACGGCCACTTGATTTCCAGCCAATCGATTTTCTGAGCTGCGCCCAATCCCAGCACTTCTCGCGGATCGTGCGACGACAGATAGCTTCCGCCGCTATTTTTGAGCCGAGTCCGATTCACTCCGCCGGCTGACCAGGTAAGCCAAGCGCCGATCGCGTCCCGGTTGCAAGTCGTCCCCACCAGCTTTACGCCCAGCCAATGATTGCCGGAACCACAATGGTTGTGCAACAACACCGGAGCGCCGCCGTTGGTGCCTACCAACACGTCCAGGAAGCCGTCGTTATCGAAGTCACCCACAGCTAGTCCGCGCGCAGCGAGCGGTTTCGAGAAAGCCGGCCCGCCATCTGATGTGACATTGTGCAGCAGTCCTTGCTCCTGGTGGTAAAGCAATAACGGCTCCTTGTACTTCACTCGCGCGTAGTTTTGCTCGATGCTGTCATCGGGATGCCCATTAGCGAGTATCAAGTCCACCAGGCCGTCGTTGTCGTAATCGAAAAACTTCAGCCCCCAGCCGCTGAGCATTCGCGTTTCCTGCGCGATGCCGTGCTTGTGCGCAGCATCGAAAAAGGTTTCGTTCTTGTTGTTGGTGTAGAGCGAAAACATCTCGTCATTGATGTTGGAGACGAACAGATCCTCCCAGCCATCGCCGTTGATGTCCGCCGCATCCACGCCCATGCCGGAGCGCGCCCGGCCGCTTTCGCTGTAGGCCACTTCGGCCATGAGCGAGATTTCCTCCCATTTGTTGTTGCCGCGATTCACAAAAAGAAAATCCTGCACGGTGTCGTTGGCGACGAACAGATCCATGCGCCCATCGTTGTTGATATCGGTGGCCACTACGCCCAGGCCTTTGCCCATGGCGCGCTCGATGGCGGTGCCGCGCGTCACGTCCGTGAATGTCCCGTCGCCGTTGTTGTGAAACAGGAAGCTGTGGGTGGGCTTGAATAGCCGCGGGATGCAATAATAGCGCTGGCCGGCTTTGTTGACGCCGCAGGAAAGTTTGTTCGTGTAATCGACGAAGCTGCACACAAATAGATCCAGGCGGCCATCGTTATCGTAATCGAACCATACGGCGCTGGTGGTCCAGCCGGGCACGGCCAGGCCGGCTTTCTCGGTGACGTCGGTGAATGTCCCATTGCCGTTGTTGTGATACAAAATGCAACGGCCATAGGCGGTGACGAACAAGTCCGGGTAGCCGTCGTTGTTGTAGTCGGCCGCCGCAACGCCCATACCAAAGGTGGTTCCTGCCGCCACGCCGGCTTTTTCAGTGACGTCGGTGAAGGTGCCGTCGCGATTGTTCTTATACAACGCATTTCGCAGCGGTTGTTTCGGTGTGTAGAAATCGGAGGGACCACTGTTGACCAGGTAAATGTCCATCCAGCCGTCGTTATCGTAATCCAGGTATGCGCAGCCGGGGCCGAGGCTTTCCGGCAGATAACGCTCCGGCGACTTGGCGTTCTCGTGCACCCACAGTATGCCACTGGTCTCGGGCGGCACTTCCTCGAAAATGGGGCCTAGCCGGGCTGGCGCGCCGGTTAGCCTCCCAGAGCGGCAAATCCCCGCCAGTGCTGCGCCCGCCAGAAGCTTTCTACGCGAAAATCGGAGATCCAACCGCTCATTATACTTACTCGGAAACCGTCACCAGCGGCTGATTGCTGACCGTGCCGCCAATGGTGACCTGCATAGGATAATCGCCGGGCTGGAGGTTAGGCACCACGAAGTTCATCTGCACCAGACCAACAAAACCTGGCGCCATCCCGGCGAATTGGACTAGGGCGCTGGCGCCGCCTACTGAAACAGTGGTTGTCAGGGCTTCTCGCGACAGCGGCGACGGTGGCGCCACGGACCCGGTTGCAATCGGATTGTCCAGCGGTCCTGAGCCCATGAGATAAAGCACCAGCACGCTGCCCGGTTTGGCTCCGTTCCCGGCAGCGTTCAATGTGTTGTCCGGATTGATTGCCACGGCGCGATTCGCGCCATAGGTCAGGATGCTCGGCGCCGCTTGTTGCACAGTCATGAGTGCGGCGGCGCTGGCTGAATTATTCGAGACCACAACCACGGAAGCTATTCCGATGTTGGTTTGGTAGGGCACTTGGAAAATGATCTGCTTTGCGCTGACGTAGAGTAGCGGCGCGGTGGAACTGTTCACCAGCACTTGCACGCCTCCGAGAGTGAAAGGCAGGTTGGCGCCCGCGGGTGCGGACGCGGACGCTACCGCCATGTTTGTGCCGTAGATATCTACTAGCGATCCAGGCGAGACTGCCGGTGAAACGCCTGCGTGGATCACTACTGCGCCGCTATTGATTTGAGGGCCTGGAGCGGCAGCCGAGTTCCAGTCCGCTCCGAAGCCGTCTGTGATCTTGGTCCGGTAGGAGCTGGCGGTGTCCGTGACAAAGATTCCATTTACCGGCGTGGCGTCGAAGCAGGCGCGAAAAAGCAACACGCGCGTCCCGTCGGGTGAGCCCTTGGGCACTCCCTCAATGCAACTCGGTTGGGACGGCAACGAAAGATCCGTCTCTGGCTTGCCCGGATACCAGGCGTCGCTCGAGACGGCGTAGAGTTTGCGCTCAGTCATTCCCAGCGTCGCTCCGGCCGGGGCGACCGGAAAACCGCGTGAAGTATAGATGGTCTTTCCGTCGGCGCTGAATCCGGGGTCGGCGTCGCCGCTCTGCTGCATCCCGGCGGGCGTGCAGTTGGGACCACCATCGGTAACCTGCGTTCGCGCACTCCCATCCGGGCGCATTTTATCCAGCCGCGTCTTGAAACACGTGCCGCTATTCGAGTTCTGTGCCACGACGAAAGCGATCCAGTTATCGCTCGACCACGCTGGGTCACCCCACATCAGGTCGTCGGGAGCGCCGCTGGCGGATGCAATTGTCTCGGCGGAAGATCCGTCAGCGTTCATGACCTTGAGTGCTGTAAGTGGTGAACTGGCGGATAGCCACACAATGCGCGTGCCGTCGGGCGACCACACTGGTTGGCGCTCCTGGCCGGTGCAAGTGAGCAGCGTCTCTTTCTCGCTAGAGCGCGAGATCAGTCTGCGCGCCCGGTTGGCCATAGGCGCCCACCAGGAATTTCGTGTACACGAGCCGCGATCCGTCGGGCGAGAAGTGCGGAAGAAATTTGTTCTTGCCGTCACTCGTGATTTGCTGCCGGTTCGAGCCGTCGAGGTTCATCGTGGCGAGTTCATAGATAGCCGAGCCGCCGGCCTGGACCGGCAACTGAAAAACCATTTGCGCATTCGAAACCACTACAGGCTGCGGCTGCCAGCGCGGCGCACATCCCACGTCGCTACACTCGACTCCTGTGCTGGTCTCGCCACTGCCGTCCGGATTCATGGTCCACACCTCGGCATAAGCGTTGGGGTCGGACTGCTTCATTCCGTTGATGTCGCGCTCGAATGCGATCTTCTTTCCGTCGCTCGACCAATTGGTGTCGCCGGCTTCGTAGGGTACGTCGAAGTGAGTGAGTTGCTCGGTCCCACTGCCGTCCGCGTTCATCGCAAAGATGTTGAGCTTGTTGCTCCCCTCGCGGTCGGACCCGAACGTGATTCGAGTTCCGTCCGGCGACCACACAGGGTCAGCGTTATTTGCCCCGCTGGTGAGCTGGCGGAGGCCGCTGCCGTCCGCATTCATGACGTAGATTTCCAGGTTGCCGCTGCTGTTCATCAGGCTCATGAACACGACTTGGTTGTTGACGGACCATCGGGGCTCGACGCTGAAGAGGGTATTTGGCAGGATGGAATGATCGCCCGTGCCATCCATATTCATTACGCGAATGTCGGTCATTGGCGGCATGTTGGGTTGAGGCGCCTGATGAAGCCTGGCGTAGACGATCTGGGTGCCGTCGGGAGACCAACTCGGAGTGACGTCGAAGCCCGGCGTCGGAGAGAGACGCTGCTCGCCAGTGCCGTCCGCGTTGATTACGTAGATCGCCGAGCCGTTGAAATCGCGCTGGTAGACGAGGCGCTTCCCGTCCGGGGACCACGAGGGATAGTTTTCGGCCTCAGAATCACTGGTGAGCCTAGCCGGATTTGCACCCACGCCCGAAGCATAAACATCCACGAGAAAGATGTAGTTGACCGAATTCTGGCGACTTACGAAAGCCATCCGGCTCGTCAGCGGGGCGGTCGCACAGCCAGACTGTGCGTCGAGTGGAGCGGCGGTTGAAAGCGCCAGGATGATGACAAACCGCCGCATACCTTTCAAAGACGCATCAGAGAGGCGAAAAGACGCGAGCACGGCGCGGGTGACATATGTTCCGCCGCTGATTTGAGCAGTACAGCCGCCAAGGCGCAGTAAAGTCTGCGACTCGCCATGTCGATCTAGTGCCTAGGTCGGCGGCGGCAATGACAGATCACTTCATCAAGCTCAGTTGCGAGAATTGCGGCAGTGGATTGGAGATCTACGACGACACAGACCAATTCGCTTGTGGCTACTGCGGCTCCCAGATAGCAGTTCAGCGTCGGGGTGGAACCGTTGTGCTGAAGTTGGTGACTGAAAACGCCCCGCAGGAGCCGGCTGCGGACGCCACGCTCCTGCGTCTGAAGGAAGAAGCTCAGAATCTGTCCAAGAGGCATGAGGCCATGCTGAACGACGGGGTGGAAGCGAAAAAACGAGGATTCATTATAGGATTCTCGCTCATACTAGTCGGCTTCGTCGTTGTGAGATCCGGCTACAGTTTGGTAATGGGCTTGTGCGTCTTGTTGGCGGGAATCTTCACCATCAGTTACGCACGCCGGGCCGATAAACGGGTGCTGGCGAATGCGCGGGAACTCCACGCAAAGCTTGATGTGTTAAACGGACGAATCGAAGACCATGCCCGGTTGAGGTAGTCGGCACGCTACTCTGAATTGAGAAGCTCCGATGCCGTCCCCGAAGAAACCCGAAGTGATGAGTCCGGCAGGACACTGGCCACAGCTCCACGCGGCCATCGAAGCCGGCGCGGATGCCTGCTATTTCGGCCTCAAACACTTCAGCGCCCGCGCGAAGGTCGGCTTTGAACTCAGCGAACTCCCCGAGGCCATGCGAACGCTGCACCGGCGGGGCGTGCGCGGTTATCTGACGTTCAATACGCTGGTCTTCGAGCACGAGCTTGCGGAAGCCGCGAGAGCGATCGGTGCCATTGCAGAAGCCGGAGTGGACGCGATCATCGTGCAGGATATCGGCGTGCTCAAACTGGCGCGCCAGATTGCGCCGGATCTGGAGCTCCACGCTTCCACGCAGGCCAGCATTTCGAGTGCGGAGGGCGTCGAGTTCGCGCTCGCGCAGGGGGCTGATCGGGTCACATTAGCTCGGGAATTGTCTTTAGAGGAAGTAGCTGCTATTTACGAAAAGACCAAAGCCGATTTGGAAATCTTCGTACATGGAGCACTATGTGTAGCCTACTCCGGCCAATGCTTTTCGTCTGAAGCATGGGGCGGACGCAGCGCCAATCGGGGCCAATGCGCGCAGGCGTGCCGGTTGCCCTACGAAATGTTGGTGGATGGTGTTTCGAAACCGCTGGCTGACGCGCGTTATTTGCTATCGCCCGGAGATTTGTCGGCGTTGCGGCATGTGCCGCAGATTATTGCAGCCGGAGTGAGCTGCATGAAAATTGAGGGCCGCTACAAAGATTCCGATTACGTCGCCTTGACTACGCGGGCCTACCGGCAGGCAGTGGATGATGCGTGGACGGGCAGGGCACTGTCCATCACGCCGCGCCAGGAGTTGGAGCTCGAGCAGGTTTACTCGCGCGGTCTCGGGCCCTATTTCATTTCGGGCGTGAACCATCAGAACGTTGTTAACGGCCGCAGCCCGCGTCATCGCGGCGTGCATATTTCGACGGTCACCGCCGTTCGCGATACCAGTGTGTGCGTGCAGCCCGAGGCCGCCCACGAAATTGCTCCGCTCAAAGCGGGGGATGGCGTAGTGTTCGATGCAGCTGATTGGCGTAGCCCGCAGGAAGAGGAGGAAGGCGGACGCGTTTACCAGGTGTCGCCGCAGCTTGACGGCACTCAGGAGCTACGCTTCGCCAACAACGCAGTGAATTTTCGCCGGATTCGCGCC
Organism: Bryobacteraceae bacterium; assembly: GCA_050011295.1. Taxonomy (GTDB): domain Bacteria; phylum Acidobacteriota; class Terriglobia; order Bryobacterales; family Bryobacteraceae; genus Palsa-89. Next base: position 35,926 of record JBEKJJ010000009.1, on the reverse strand, counting down.
GGCGATCTGGTATGGCGCACGCACGATCCTGCTCTGGATCGGGTCGTGCGTCCGTTCCTTGATCCAGCGGCGCCGGTCGCGAAACAGTCTGTCACGGTGCACGCCACCGCGGGTGAAAGCCAGCTGTTGCATACTCGCTGGAGCTTGCCAAGCGGGCTTTCCGTCGCAGTGGATTCTCCCGCGCCTCTGACGGCCGCGCAGAATCGTGGGCTCACGGAGGAATCGCTCAAAGAACAATTCGCAAGACTCGGGAATACGCCGTATGAACTCGCTGGATTAAGCGCTGAGATCAGCGGCTCCGTTTTCCTGCCCGCTTCGCTTGCGAATCGGATGCGGCGTGAGGCTGTCGAGAAACTTGAGGAGCTGCAGGCGCGTCCGCCCGCCCGGTTGATTCATCCGACACCCGAGCTTCGACGCGAGAAGCGACTGGCTGCGACGGGCCACGCGCAACTGCACCTCTTGGTTCGAAACCCCGAGCAGTTGGAAGCCGCAATCTCCGCCGAACCCGACAGCATCACGTTAGATTATTTGGATCTTTATGGGCTGCGGCCATCGGTGGAACGCGTGAAGGCCGCGGGTGTGCAGGTGCGAGTAGCCAGCCCGCGTATCTTGAAACCCGGCGAGAGCCGCATCGTGACATTTTTGGTCAGTCTTCAGTGTCCGATTCTCATTCGCAGCACTGGGATCCTCCGTACTCTCCGCGAGACAGCCGGCCAGCCGCTGATCGGCGATTTCAGTCTCAACGCCGCCAATACGCTGACCGCCGAAGCGTATCTCGATCTGGGTATCGAGCGACTCACCCCGACGCACGATCTGAACGCCGCGCAGATCTCCGGTTTAGCTTCGACCATCGGCCCGGAACGGTTAGAAGCGATCGCCTACCAACATCTGCCGGTCTTCCACACTGAGCATTGCGTCTTCTGCCGGTTCCTTTCTACCGGCACTTCTTATCGCGATTGCGGGCGCCCATGCGAACAGCATCGGGTTGCCCTGCGGGATTCTGAAGGCCGCGCGCATCCGGTGATCGCCGACGTTGGCTGCCGCAATACCGTGTTCGGCGCGGAGGCGCAGGAAGCCAGTGCTCACATGGATTCCTGGCGCAAGGTGGGCATCCGCCATTTTCGTCTGGAATTTGTGCATGAATCGGCGGACGAGGTGCATCGCGTCACGTCGGCGTTCCAGGCGTTTCTCGCCGGCAGGATCGACGCGCGCCAGCTCGCGAGTGAGCTAAAACGATGTGCCCCTGCGGGAGTGACGGAAGGAAGCCTCTTTGTGTCGCAGGACTTTGAGCGCTTCCCCATTCTGCAATGAGATGGCGGACTTTCATAAAGCCGGACTGCTGTACTTGAAGAACGGACGCGTCCTGCTCTGTCGCAAGAAGCGCGGATCGTCGCTACTGATTCTGCCTGGAGGGAAACTAGAACCAGGCGAAACCGCGGAAGAATGCCTGAGGCGCGAATGCCGCGAGGAGTTGGGCGAAGTGGAAGTCTCAAAGCTTCATTACCTCGGCGATTACGAAAGCCCTGCGGCAGGGCAAGACGGCAAGATCGTAAAGATCGCGCTATACGCAGGCGAGCTCGAAGGCACGCCTGCCCCGTGTTCGGAAATAGGAGAACTGGTCTGGTTTGATCCCCGAGACAACGCCGCACTGCTTGCGCCGAGTCTTCGGAACCTCATTTTTCCCGACCTGCGCCGGCGTGGTTTCCTGGAACCCGCGGCATACTAGTAAATTGCCGGAATCACAAACCGCCTGGGCGCAATGGATCTCGCCAGAAACGCTGCTATCCCAAGTTCACAACACGGCGCCCTTTCTTCAGGCGCTTGTGCCGGCGCCGGAGCGAGGCAGGCTGATCGACATGGGCGGAACGCCGGACGGATTCCTGCGCGTTCTCGCGAGCTGGGAAAATATTCGGCGTCCCGATCTTAACCACGCTGAACAACTGCAGGACTACTTCGCTCTATGCCTGGCCTGTCATCATGCCACAGTCGCCACGTTCGTGCCTACAGATGTCGATACAAAGATTCGCGGAATGACATGGCGCGAAACGTCCGACCCGGATGTCCTGAAACCCATGCTGCGTTTTGCGCTCGGCGCCCGCGGCTGGACCGAAGAAGGAATCTCAACGCGCTCCGTCCGCGGCGTCAGCGGCCATAACGGGGAACACTGGAGCGCCATCGCAGGCGGTTTGGGCCGAATGCTGGAGCTTGGCGACACCGCGGCGGCCGAAGAAGCACAGGCTGCCATCGAAGCCGAAATCGATCGGGAACAAGCCGTTTTCGACCAGGCAGCGCGAGAACGTGATGGCGAACTCGACTTGCTGCGTCTCGCGATGACGCTGGCTCACAACCGCGGCGACCTCACGCAGGGCATGGGATTCTGGAAGAAAACGCCGGCAACGTTGCCGCTGATGGAGCATCTCTCGACCCGTGGCCGTTTTGAGACCGCGGTTCGCATGTACCAGGACACCGGGCTTTCGGCCGAGGGCCACCGGCACTATCCGCTGCGTCCCGTGAAGGCGCTGCGGCGCTCGCCGGCCACGCTGCTGCCGCTATGCCCTTTTCTGGACGATTGGGGTAGGGTGGTTGCGAAGCTGGAGGAGAGTGACGAGGTGCTGGCCGCGCTGGTGACCGGCTGCCAAAAGTTAAAGGGACAACAGGGTTACTACCGCGCGATCGCCGGTATGTACGCGGCATCGTCCGGCGCTTTCGACCGGGCGGCTGCGCGCATGCCGAATGCTACGCAGCGGCTGCTCCGCGACGGCGAAATGCGTAAGCTGATCAGCGTTCCGCGCGTTTCGTTCGAATCCATGATGCGGAAGCGGGCACGGACGTCGCTGGTAAACGCGTGTGGACGATAAACTGATACGCTGGCCTCAATGGATGTGCCAGCTTCGATAACGCGCATTGAGCCTTTTCCTGCTTGTGCGCTGGCCCTTCTCAACCAGATTCCACCTCGTCCCGAGGACGTCCCACAGATTAGCGTTCTATTGAAAGCGGAGCCGCTGCTGGTGCAGGCCATAGGTCAAGTTGCCGTCGCGTCGGGCAAATATGCAGATGGCCAGGCCCTGGGGCTGGCGGCTCTGATGCAACGGATCGGCGCGAACGAGCTGATCGAGATTGCGATTACGCTGCTACTACGCGACTACATGCACCGCGCCTTAAGTGTCGCAGAAGATCAACGCTACTGGCGCTATACGCTGGCCTGTGCAGTCAGTTGCCAGGAAATCGCTCTGCCCAGCGAAGACAACCGGTTGATCGCCTACGTCGCCGGGCTGCTGCACGATATCGGACGTTTGGCTCTGGTGGCCGCCTATCCGGATAAGTACGCAAATCTCTTGACACTCATCGACCGGATGTTCCGCGAGGAAACCGATTTTGACTTGCTGGCGCGTGAGGAGATGATGTTCGGGATGGATCATTTCGCCACGGGTACGTGGCTGGCCGGCGAGTGGTGTCTGCCGCCATGGCTGCATGCCATTACCGGCAGGTTCGATGAAGAAGCTTCCGGTGAATATCGTGCCTTGGTGGCAACGGTTCGCTCGGGAACGCGCTTGGCGCACTCGCTTGGGTTCGGCTATCTGGAGGCTGCTCCGCGCGCGGGGATAAAGGAAATCCTGATTGATCTTCCGGAAGCTTGGAAGCGTTGGCAGAACTTGGATTATTGGAAACATGCCGAGGATCATGTGCGCGCCAAGATGCAAGCGAAGTTAGACTTGTACGATCCCCCGGCCCCGGAAGACGATTGATTCGTTCTCTCCCCGTTCCCCCCATTTGCGGGTATCGCCCTTACTCCGCTCCATGCCGATTAAAGACTTACACGTTCCACGGATAGAACGAATGATCGTAAGAGGAGACGCAGCTAGGAATGTTCCCCATTGTCGGCATACTGGTTGTTTTAGCCTGTATCGCAGGCGGTTACCTGATGGAAAAAGGCAACCTTCTGGTACTGATGCAGCCCGCCGAGCTGCTCATCATCTTGGGAGCGGCCATCGGAACGGTGCTGATCGGAAATCCGCCGCACCTGTTGAAAGGGATAATTTCCAGCATCCTTCAAGTATTTAAAAGCAGCCGTTATAACGCTGCCATCTACCTGGACACCTTGCGTTTCTTGAACGACTTTTTTGCCACTTCACGCAAGAACGGATTGACGGCGCTCGAGAAGGATTTGGATGAGCCTGACAAGAGCGAACTGTTCAAGCGGCATCCCAATTTCGCTTCCGATAAGAAAGCCATGCATTTCTTCTGCGACACCATGCGGACTTTTCTGGCCGGTGGCGTGGATGTCCATGACCTGGATCAAGTGATGGAGACGGACCTTGAAGTTCTCCACAAAGAAAACCGATTGCCGGCTACTGCGCTGAACACCATGGCGGATAGCCTGCCTGGATTGGGCATCGTGGCGGCGGTTCTTGGAGTGGTAATCACGATGGGGTCGCTCGGAGGGCCTCCGGAAGAGATCGGGCATAAAGTGGCTGCGGCTCTGGTGGGAACGTTTCTCGGTATTCTGCTCTGCTATGGATTCCTGGGGCCGATAGCCGCGAATATCAAGAAGCAGACCGACACCGAAGGCGATTACTTTTTGTCCCTTCGCATGGGCCTGCTGGCGTACATGAAGGGAGTGTCCCCGCTTCTGGCGCTTGAAGCGGCCCGGCGCGCCATACCTCACTATGTGCGGCCCACATTTCTAGAAATGGACACGGCCTGCCGCAAAGCGCCAGGAGCGGCTAAGGTTGAGGCGGCAGCGTGAGCGCGAAATCGGCTCATCCACGCATCATCATCGTCAAAAAACATGCGGCCGGCCATGACGACGAACATGGCGGCGCATGGAAGGTGGCCTACGCCGATTTCGTGACCGCCATGATGGCGCTTTTCATCGTCCTATGGCTCTTGAGCGCGAGCGAAAAGGTGCAAAAAGCGGTGGGAGGATATTTTCAGGATCCCACGGGCAAAGGACGGCAGACCGGTTCCACTACGGCCGGCGTTGGCGAGGTTCTGACGTTGAATCAGAACCAGTTGCAGCAATTGAAGGAAAAGCTGGAACAGGCGATGCGCCAGATCCCGGCGTTTCAAAACATGGCGAAACAGATTAAGATGACCATCACCGCCGAAGGACTGCGTATCGATTTGCTGGAGACGCAGCGCGGGCTCTTTTTCGAGACTGGGAACCCTAAGCCTACCGAAGCTGGTACAGAACTGATAAGACTTCTGGCGGCGGAGCTAAAGAAGCTACCAAACAAAGTGGCCATCGAAGGTCATACCGACTCAACTCCCTATGGACGTTCCGACTATTCGAACTGGGAGCTGTCGGCCGATCGGGCCAACTCGGCGCGCAGGATTTTGACGGCGGCCGGCGTGACTGATGACCGCATCAGCCAGGTGCGCGGCTTCGCGGATCAACGCCTCTTGTTGAAGAGCGAGCCCGATAACCCTTCCAACCGCCGGATCTCGATTATCGTGCGGAATGTGGGGCTCGATCAGCAGGAAGAAAATTCGGCTCAGACGCAAGTGGAGCCGCAGAAAACGCAGGCTGCGGCGGTCAAGAAATAACAACGGCTTTCATCCCTCGAGAGGAAAGACGAACGGCGCCGGTGAAATACCGAAAAACCGCCCCAGCTTCACGGCTTGGCTCTTAGTTACGGGCCGAGTACCCGAGAGAATCTCAGAGACGCGGCTCTTTCCCAGGACGTCCCAAAGGTCTCTCGGAGATTGTTGCCGCTGCTCTAATAAGAATCTGATAAGCTCCATCGGTGTTGCGGTATTTCGCTTGTACCTCCCACGCTCGAAGTCCTCGGAAAGCTGCATCAGGAGCTCTAATAGCGCGTCCTCTTCCGGGGACCGCGGCACCTTTCTCATGAGCGCTTCAATCCTAAGCAACGACCGTTCGTTCTGTTCTTCTGTCTTGATCACCACAGGGTGAACCTTCGCCAGCAGACGGCCATAGTGGTTCTCGTTAAGTTTTGGAATTGTACGGCGGCGTGGAGTCGCCATCAAAGATGTGGTCATCACTTCCACCCTCCTTTGTCGTAATCGTTATGCGTGAGCACATGGGTTATCAGCGCTGTCTGAAGCCCATAGTCGAAAACGGAAACCAACCTGAACTTGTTGCCCCCTAAGTTGAATACCGTCCGTCCCTCCACGAAACTGACTGATCCGAAAGTTCGCCTCAACTCCGCTGGATTCTTCCACGAACCCGACCTAATCACCGTCTCCCAACTGCGCAGCGGGCTTTTCGCGTTACTAAATACTTTGGCGAATTCGGTTAGCTTGCGTCCGCCGAGAATTCTCACCTAACAGCATGTTCCCATATTGGGAACTTGAGTGTCAAGTCAGCTGTCGAGAGACGCTGGGCACTGTATGAGGAGCGGCTACCGCAGCAGAGATATCCCGAGACATTATATGTGGCGTCGCGCGCCGGAAAGTCTCAACATTTCGATGCGGAAAACCAAAGAAGTGTCGCGCTGCATTTTGGTGTGACAATGTCGGACATTTGTGTTGACAATGGCGGAGACCATTGTTAGTATTTTCTTGTCAGTTTACTTATCTGCATTCCCACGCAATATTGTTGGATATTGCTTGCCCTCCCGAGCGGCGTCCCCGGATCACGATTTGAGTAGACTTCCCCGCCGCGCGATGTTGCGCGCCAGGGGCGATTCGAGTCGCGCTTTCACAGGGCTTTCCCATGTGACTGAAGGGGCGGAAGCCTGTCGCTCGCACCACTGCAGCCCATGAGTCTAACCCATGAGTCTAACCCATGAGTCTAACCATCCGTAAGAGCAAAATGATCAGCTTTCGTCTCTCGCCTGAGGAATACCAGACGCTGAAAGACACGTGCGAGCTCGAAGGCGTGCGTAGCATCTCCGATCTCGCGCGAACGGCGATGCAAAAGTGGATCGCATTCGGTTGGCAGTCCGTTCCGTTGTCCGACGAGGTTCGGGATCTCCGGAATCGGGTTCGAATGCTCTCGCTCGAAGTAGACCGGCTCTCCACAACGGTTCACGGCGGTAACAGACGGGAAGGTGAATGATGGTTATCGTAGCGGTTGTTTTCGCGCTTTGCACGATGCTTGCCGCCGCGCAGCCGCAATCGGCGCCTCCGGCTGAAACTGTCGGCGCCAACCTGCCCGCGCTGCCGGTGGGTCCCGAAGATTTGATTGCCGTATCGGTTTACGGTTCGCCGGAAATGAGCCGCAGCTTGCGTGTTTCTGAAGACGGCCGGATCCGCATGCCGATGTTGAACGAGCCTATCAAAGTACTGGGCCTGATGCCCTCCGCGATCGAAGCCGTGATTGCGCAGGCGCTGGTTTCCGAGCAGGTTCTGGTGGATCCGGCGGTGACGGTAACCATCGGCGAGTATCGCAGCCATCCGATATCAGTGGCAGGCTCGGTAAGAAAGCCGGTTACGTTTCAGGCCTACGGCAACGTCACGGTGTTGGATGCACTGGCGCGCGCCGAGGGATTAGCGCCGGATGCCGGGCCCGAGATCCTGGTCTCGCGCTTGCATAAGGGTGACGACGGCCGGGTGCGGACCTTGGTGCAACGCATTCCGGTGCGCGGACTGATTGACGCCGCCGATCCCGAGCTGAATTTGAAACTGGAAGGTGGCGAGGAGATCCGTGTGCCGGAGGCGGGCAAGGTCTTCGTGCTAGGCAACGTCAAGAAGCCCGGGGCGTTCCCGGTGGACGATGCCAATGACACCACCGTCTTGAAAATGCTGGCTCTCTCCGAGGGACTTATGTCTTTCTCAAGCAAGGTCGCCTACATCTATCGGAGAGAGGGCGGACTCGGTGGAAAGAAAAATGAGATTGAAATCCCGTTGCAGAAGATTGTGCATCGGAAAGCGCCGGACGTAACACTGCAGGCCAACGACATTCTGTACATCCCCGATGATTCCGGAAAGCGTGCCACGGCAACCGTGCTGGAACGAATCGCCGGCTTCGGGTCCAGCACGGCCAGTGGGGTTCTTATCTACAAGCATTGAGAAATACTTCGTAATGATGCAGGAAATTAATCCGCCACTTCCAGAAGCAAATCTACCCGCCACGGTGAATCGCGAGCCGGGCCAGCCCCTGGCTGCGTGGCAATACCAGGTTCCGCCATCTTTTTCCGAGCCCGACTTGGAGCAACCGGGCGTTCCGGTCTCCCACTATCTCTGGATCCTCCGGCGCCACCGCTACAAGATCATGGCGTTCGTGGCGGTGTGTGTGTTCGGTACCTATTTCGTGAGCACCCGGCTGGTTCCAATCTTCGAAGCCACCACCACCGTGGACGTGGATCGTCAAGCGCCGCCTGGCGTGGTGGGCCAGGATTCGCAGCGCGCCAACACGCTCAACGACGCGGATCAGTTTCTGGCTACTCAGATCAAGCTGATTCAGTCTGATTCGGTGCTGCGGCCGGTAGCGGAGAAGTATAACTTACTGGAACGCGAGAAGCAATTTCGGGAGGACGTTCCCAAGGACTCCACCGCCAACGCGCCGGTGCTACTGAAGAAACTCAGGGTCACGCGTCCCCCCAATACCTATTTGTTGCTGATCAGCTATCGCTCGCCGGAGGCGATTCTCGCGGCGGACGTGGCCAACGCGATTGCCAATTCGTACATCGAACATACTTACGACATTCGCATCCGTTCTTCCTCCAGCCTGGCCAGCTTCATGGAAAAGCAGATTGAGGAACTGCGCGCCAAGATGGAAATATCCAGCGCGGCGCTTTTGAAATTCGATCGCGAAATGAACATCATCAATCCCGAGGAGAAGACCAATATCCTCTCCGCCCGGCTGCTGCAGTTGAATACCGAATACACCACAGCGCAGGGGGACCGTGTTCGCAAGGAAGTGGCCTATCAAACCGCCAAGACCGGAACTCTGGAAGCCGCCATGAGTTCCACTCAGGGAGAAACGCTCAAAAAGCTGATGGAGCGCCGCAATGAGGCCGCGCAGAAGTTCAGCCAAATCAGGGAACAGTATGGCGCCAGGCATCAGGAATATAAAAAATCGGACGCGGAAGTCAAAGAACTGACCCAGCAGGTGGAGGCGGGGCGGCGGAACATCCTGAAGCAGGCTGAGCTGGAATACCAGGAGTCGGACCACCGGGAAAACATGTTGAAGCGGGCCGTCGCTGAAACCAAGGCGGAGTTCGACAAAGTCAACGCGCGCAGCTTCGAATATCAACAGTTGAAACGCGAAGCGGAAGCCGACAAGCAGCTTTATGAGGAGCTGGTCCGCAAAATCCGGGAAGCGAGCATCAACGCCGGCTTCCAGAGCAATTCCATTCGACTCGCGGACGGTGCGCGCCCTCCCGTGAAGCCCGTATTTCCGAATATGCCGCTGAACTTGACGCTCGCTTTCCTCTTCTCGGCGATGGCGGCGGTTGGTGCGGCGGTTGGGTCGGACGCGATGGACAAGACCATCCGCGATCCGGAACAAATCGTTCAAACTTTGAACGTTGAGGTGCTGGGCTCGCTTCCCATGGTCCGGGAGAAGGAGTTCCGCCCCCGGCTCGCGGCAGTGGCGAACCCCAATGGAGTGTCGCCTGGCGCCGCGCTCGTGCTCCGCAACAAGAATGGACACGCATTATCCAGGACTTCGAACAACGGGATTCTGACGCTGTTTGAGGAATCCATGCGTACGCTGCACAGTTCCATCCTTTTGAGTGACCTGGACCGCGGCATCCACAGTCTGCTGGTCACGAGCACCGCACCCGGGGAAGGGAAGTCCACCACGGCGGCGTACCTGGCGATTAGCAACGCTGAACAGGGTCACCGGACATTGCTCATTGACGGGGATCTCCGCCGGCCCAGCATCCACCGCATCTTCGGCATTCCTTCTACTAGCGGTTTGTCCAGCGTATTGCTGGAGCAGACGCCGTGGCGCCAGGCCGTGGCGAAGTTGGAGAGCCATCCAAATCTGGATATCTTGCCGGCCGGGCCTTCCTCCCGCCGCGCTCCGGACTTAGTGGCGCGGGGTCTGGAAGCCATGGTGGAAGAGGCCAGCCGCGAATATTCCATGATTGTCATCGACTCGCCCCCGTTTCTCAACTTCGCCGAGCCGTTGCGCATGTCCACCATTGTGGATGGCGTGCTTCTGGTAACAGTGGCCGGACAGACCAACCGGCAAGCGGTTGCTTCCGTGGTAGCCACTCTAAAACGCGTTCGCGCGAATGTAGTGGGGTTGGTTCTCAACAAGGTTACAAAAGATCTTACGGAGCATTACCATTACTACGGTTATTACGGGTATTACGGAAAGAATTACGCTTCGTATTACGGCGAGAGCGGTGGCAGGTCCTGATGCAAGCACCCATGGTGGTAACTGCCGTCCAAGGGAAGGTTCCCCTGAAATATGGCATGCTTCGATCGTTTGCAAATTTGTTCCTGGTTCCCCTGCGCGAGTTGCAATACCTGGCATTGACCAGGCGCGGGATTGCGAGCGCTCCTCCACATTCGGTGAAGCTGCGCATCATCGGTTCGTTACTAAAGCTGCATCAGCCGGGAACTAGTTTTATCGAGACCGGAAGTTACCTGGGCGATACCATCGCGCTGGTGCGCCGGCTGGGTCACAAAGTTATCTCCATAGAACTCGACCCGGCCCTTTACGCAAAGGTGCAAAATCGCTTTCGGGATGACCCTGATGTGATGTTGATCCATGGAGACTGTGTCGCTGAGTTACCGAACGTACTGCAGCGCCTCGCTCGGCCGGCGGTGTTATGGCTGGATGCCCACCACAGCGGCGGAATCACGGCGCGAGGCAGCGTCGACGATCCGATTCTCGCGTGCCTGGCGGAACTTCGTGACCACGCCGTCCGTTCGCACTCGCTGCTAATCGACGATGCTTCGAGTTTCGATGGCCGGCAGTCGCGTCCGGACCTGATGCAGGTTATGCTGGCCATTCGGGCTATCAATTCCGAGTACCGCATCAAAATCCAAGGGGACATTATTGTGGCTACGGTTGACCGCACAACGTCCTCGAGCCACGGTTGGAAAATTCATTTGTTCGTCCGCGAGCGTCAATGAATACTGACTGCAGCGTTCTGATACCCTCCTGCGATTCCTACTCGGATCTGTGGGAACCATTTTTCACCCTTTTCGAAAGATTCTGGCCGGATTGCCCGTTCCCGGTGTACCTGGGCAACAACTCGTTGAGTTTCGAGCGCGCTGGTGTGCGGTTGATTCACTCCAGCCAGGGGAATAACTGGACGAACCGGGTTCGGGATCATCTGAAGGCGATCGATACCCCCTACGTCCTGCTGATGCTGGAGGATTTCTTTTTACGACACCGGGTCCGGACCGACCGAATTCTCGCCGGCCTGGACGTGCTAGCTGCGCGCGACGGGCGTCTGCTGCGCTTGCATCCTCGCCCACGGCCGTCGGTTCGATTGGCCGGCTGGCCGGAGGCTGGATCGATACCTGTGGGAACTCCCTACCGTGTCAGCACGCAAGCCGCCATCTGGCGCCGTGAAACCATCCTCTCGCTGATGCGCGATAGCGAATCGATATGGCAGTTTGAAATACGCGGCACGGAGAGAAGCGCGGCCTTTTCCGATGGATTTTTCTCGTTCTGGGATTCGGTGCTTCCCTACGATCATCACGTGGTGGAACGCGGGAAATGGTTTCCGCGCGACGCGCGTTATTTCAAGGCCCAGAACATTGGATGCGATCTAGCGCGGCGGCCGGTTATGAGCGCGGGCGAATACTGCGCCTATGCCATCCATGCGGCCGGTTCCGAGGTTCTGCATTCGGTTCCGGCTGTTAGAAAGCTAGGGGTGGTAGGCCGCCTGCGTGTGTTTAAGAATATGGCCGCGAATGAACGCGAATAAACGCGGATAAGAACGGCCCCTAAGAGCGTATGTCGCGTCTTTCAAACAACCTGATCTCCACACTGGCCGGCCAATCTCTCATCGCCATCGCCGCTTTGGCCGGGACCAAGTACATTTTTGCCCGGCTCGGAGAAGACGCATTTGGGCTGATATTCCTGACCATAACTACTGGCTTCGTGCTCGCCGGTGTCTTCGAATTGGGGATCTCCACCACCATTGTGAAAGAGGTCGCGGCGCTCCTCTATCAGGAGCGTCTCTACGTCCACGCTCTCATACGAACCGCCAGCTTGTTTTATTGGTACGGTTATGTAGCCCTGTCTCTAGCGCTCGTGGCCATCGGTCCTTATGTGTGTTCCCGCTGGTTAGTCCTGGGCAAAATGGACCCGGGCGTGGCTATTCAGGTTTTCAGAATACTCGGAGTGGCAGCGCTTCTTGCAATGCCACGATCTTTGTACAACGGCATCCTTCGAGGTGCCCAACGCATGGATCTGTCGAATCTCATTGACGTGTCGGCAGCCATCGGCCAACAGTGCGGAGTGATCGTCATCTTAGCGTTGGGCGGCAGTGTCCTTGAAGTTACTTACTGGCTGTGTGGTTCGACGTTCCTTTGGATTGGCGGATATATGGTGGTTATTGGCCACGTGATTTCACCGCAATGCTTGGTCCCTGGATTCGCTCGGGAGATCCTAAAACGGAATCGATCCTACACCATGCAAACCATGCGCATTTCCTTTTTGACGATCTTCAATACGCAGTACGACAAGCTGGTGATGAGCCGCCTTCTACCCGTTGCCATGGTGGGATGTTACGGCTTTGCGTACACACTGCTCCGCCGCGGCCCCACGCAACTAGCCGCGGCCGTTGCCCAGGCTTCGTTTCCGTCCTTCGCATCGTTGCACTCGCTGGGACGGTCAGCCGAACTGAAGCATCAATACAAGATTCTGCAAGAAGCGCTCTGTTTTGGCTTGGTGCCGTTTTTTGCGGCGATTCTGTACGCTGCCCCAGACGTATTCGCGTACGTGTTCAACCGCGGAATCGCCGGACGCTTGGCGGTTCCGATGCTTCTTCTGGCGGTGGGGCATTACATGAGCTCGACCATGCTGCTGCCCTACATGTTCTGTCTCGCCGCAGGCCGCCCTGACATACCTGCCAAGTTGAGCGCATACTCACTGATGCTTCTGATGCCAGCGACGCCGGTCCTGGTCTGGTTTTTTGGAATTACCGGCGCCGCGGGAGCGTTTCTGTTGTATCAGAGCCTAACTTATGGATACCTGGCGCCGCGCGCCTACAAGGAATGCCTGTTGCTGCCGCTAACATCAGCGGCATCCGTTATTGGCAAAGCCGCTTCTCTTGGATGCTTGTGTTACGGAATTTGGCTGATTCGCGGGTGGGGCGAGGGAGCCGCTCCGGCGATTCCGGAAACAGCCGCAAGTTTCGCCGTCAGCACCTTGGCGTTCGCCGCAGGAGCCTGGTTCTTGGTGACTGAAGAGCTCAGGCAGGCCATTAAGAATCGTGTGCGACTGGGATTCCTGTTGTTAAGGACCTCGGATGCAAAAGAGCAACCTTAAGCGGGGCGCACGCGCGTTCAGCAGTGAAATGTTGCTGGGCCGCGATCAGAACCGGTTGGGCGTGGGCCCGCGCGTCAGCATCATTCTTTTTTTTCTGCTGTTACTAGCCGGGCAATACTCGTTGGATAGATTGGACCCGCGGCTCGATTTCGCCAGTGATCTAGGGCAGTTAAACTGGTCGCTATTCTTCTTCTCATTGCTGGCGGCGGTGGCAGTTAATCGCGGAGTCAAGGGCGCCCGAATTTGGACCAAGAAGGGCAAGATGTTCCTTGTCACCGTGGTTGCGTTGCATCTTTATCTGGCGCTGTCCATATTGTGGGCTCCGGCGCCTCAGGATGCATTCCGCGACATTCTCTTGCTGGTGTTGCTGGCCGCCACCGTCGCGCTGGCCCCCTTCGTGTTCGGTTGGCGTCCTGAAAAAGCCATGGCCTTTCTGTTCAGGCTCTGTGTAGTGGCGGCCGGCCTATATGCGATCGCCGGCATGAGTGAACACTGGTGGGAAAACGGACGAATGGCTGTATTTGGAGGCGGACCAAACATCTTCGCCAGGGTGATGAGTTCCGGGATAATTTGCGCCACTTATTTGTGGAATCGAACCGGACAACTGCCCTGGCTGGCCGCGATACCGCCGTGCTTCGGAGGGCTGGTACTTTCCGGATCGCGCGGCGGGATGGTGGCGTTTGTGTGTTCCTATGTCTTTTTTCTGGTGCTCACTCTGCGAAAAACCCGCGCGTGGCTGGTCAAGTGGAGTCTGCTAGGTGGTCTGCTGATTTTGCTGGCAATGTCAGATTATGGCGTCCGAATCTTGCGTCCAGTGTTGACCGGCAGATTCATGGTGTATACGGTGCAGCAAAAACAATATGGAGAACGCGATCAGTATGCCGCGGCTGCATGGCAATTGTTTCGGGTGAGCCCCATATTCGGCATGGGGATTGACGGCTTCAAAGAACTGTCTGGGACGGGCGCCGTATACGCGCACAATCTCGAACTGGCCGTAGCTTCCGAGGGTGGTGGAATCGGTCTATTCTTCCTTTTGCTCTCGGGCCTGGCGCTGGTAGCTGGGCGGCGGGCGCCGAAGAGCCTGGAGCATCTCACGGCACTTTCGCTCGCGGTGTTCTACTTCGGAGCGAGTCAGTTTTCGGGTGGCTTCTACGATTGCAGATGGTTGTGGGTTTTGGGCGCGCTGTATTTGTTGCCGGTCACTACCAGGGAACCCACTCCCTTGCGGTCGCGGCTCAATTACACCTTATGACCTGCTTCGCCTGTGGACGCTCGGGCAGCGTAGTATATCGAAACTTGAAAGATCGATCGCGCTGCGTCCCGGGCAATTGGACCATGTTGGGATGTTTCGATTGTGGGCACTGGTGGCTTGATCCCTTTCCCAGGCGTCAAGAGGTTGCCCAATTCTATACAGCTAGTTACTACACGCATCAACGGCCCGATTCGGAAAGCCGCATCCAGAACTGGCGTGAGCGGCTGCGTCTGGCGGTACTGGCTTCCGTTCCTGGCTACGAGCAGCTTGGCCGGGGCAATCGATTGTGTAGCGCGGGAAAGTTGCTGAGCCGGCTGCCAAGTGTCCGTAACATGGCGGAATGCGGCCTGATGTTGCTGTCCGATCGGGAGAAGGGCGCGCTTCTGGATATCGGTTGCGGTAGTGGCCGATTCTTGGAAGTAATGCACCGCGCCGGCTGGGCGGTATCAGGCGTGGATCCGGATGCGGACGCGATTCGAACCGCACAGGCGCGCGGCTTGCCGACAGTGCACAGTGAATTGAAAAACGCCGGCGTTCCCGACGGATGCTATGACGCCGTCACTCTCAGCCATGTCATCGAGCATGCTATCGATCCCCTCCAGCTCCTCAAAGAATGCCGACGGCGCTTGAAAGAAGGAGGGGTGGTGGTGCTCTCCACGCCCAACCCCTTGAGTTGGGGTCACCGCATTTTTTGCAGTGCCTGGAATCATCTGGATGCTCCCCGGCACTTGCATCTTTTCTCTCCCGCCCTGATTGTCAAGATGCTGGTGACTGCCGGATTCCGAAATGTGTCGGTACAAACGGTAGCTAAGTCGGCTTTGCCCACCTTTACTTCCTCGGTGCGCTTATCATTCGCGGGCGTCTTCAAGCCCTTGCTCCCTCTTACGATCCTCTCCGCAATTGTGTTTCAGTACGCGCAGCACGCGTGCCTGGCGAACTCGAAGAATATTGGCGAGGAGATCTTCGCCACCGGTGTGAACTGAATGCGGCCTTCCGTAGCGGCCATTGTCCTTAACTATGCCAATTGGGACGCGACAGTTCTGTGCGTACGTGATCTGCTGGCGCAAGACTTCCCGCTCGATATCGTAATCGTAGACAATTGCTCGCCTGATGATAGCGTGGAGGCTCTGCGGCGCGAGTTTGCCGACGAACCCAGGGTAGCCGTGATCGTCTCCGTGACAAATGCCGGATATGCGGCCGGTAACAACTGTGGCGTACGCTGGCGGATGCATCGCGGCCCACTCGACTACGTGCTGATTTCGAACAACGACACCCGGATTCCCGACCCTGGCGTGGTTAGTCAGTTAATCAATGTTGCAAGTTCCGAACCGCGCTCGGCCATCGTAGGCCCACGCGTCGTTTCGCCGGGCGGATTCTTTCAGGGACCGTATAGCAAGCCGAGCGTGCCGATGTGCTGCTTGCGGTATTCGATCCCATTCTTGCCCTATCTTTTTCGCCTCTGGCAGCGCGCTACGGCTTCGAATTCGCAAATGCATCCATGCTACGCGGTGGTGGGCGCCTTCTTCCTTGTGGACGCGAAGTGTTTTGTGGAATCCGGGATGTTTGACGAGACCACTTTTCTCGGTGCCGAGGAGTACATACTGTCCGAACGGATCCGCAGGCTTGGACGCAGCGTGTATCACTGCCCGGCGGTGACGGTGATTCACAATCACGATGGCGGCTCAGTAGCGCGAACCGGCGGCGACAATGCGTATTTCGGCGCCGGGCTCGACAGCATGTCCCATTACTTCCGGACTTATCGCAACGCGTCCGAACTGGGCATCGGCGCTTTTCGCGCGTGCGCCAAGCTGTACCAAAGAATCTTTCTGCCGTTTCGGAAACACTTCGTTTCATGACAGCGTGGATAGTCTGCACGGGGGAAGTGCTCCCCATCGATCCCGGGAACCAGCGGCCGCTGAGAGCAGGGATGCTGTGCTCCGAACTTCGAAACCGAGGTCACCAAGTAACTTGGTGGGCGTCGACGTTCAGCCACGCTACCAAACAGCTTCGGTATCCGCGAACCACCGCCGTTGTGGTGAAGCCGGGAATGCAGCTTAACTTGTTGCACGGCCGTTCATACCGCACCAATGTGTCCTTCCGGCGATTGGAAAACCATTTCGAAGTAGCCAGAGACTTTCGGCGCCGAGCGGAGAACGTGCCGGCGCCGGACGTGATACTGTGCGCCTGGCCCACCATTGAACTAGGCGTCGAGTGTGTTCGTTACGGCCTAAGGCATGGCGTGCCCGTGGCTTTGGACATACGCGACTTGTGGCCGGATATGTTTCTGGATGCTGCACCGCGCCCGCTGCGCTCATTGGCCAGGTTCGCACTTAGCCCGTATTTTCGCGCCAGCCGCGAGGCGTTTCAAGGATGCAGCGCGATCATTGGCAGCTCCGAGGAGTATTTGAAATGGGGTCTGGATAATGCCCGGCGCGCGAGATCCGAATCCGACGCAGTTTTTGAGTTGGGATACCAGGAGCCGGCATACCGTGAGAGTGAGCTTCAGGACGCGAGCGAAAGTCTCCGGTCACTCGGTGTCGATGCGACGCGCTCTATCTGCTGGTTTCTTGGGACCTTTGGAGACACTTACGACCTGCGGCCCGTGTTAGCCTCTGCTCGAACGCTCCAGGCCGCAGGCAACCGAAGCGTTCAATTCGTTTTGAGCGGCGACGGCGACCGGCGAAAGCATTGGCAGAACCGTGCCAGAGGACTCGACAACGTCATTTTCACCGGTTGGCTGAACGGATCGGGTATCGCGTCGATGATGAAGATGGCCAAAGTGGGATTGGCCGCCTACCGAAAAGGCGCGCCGCAGAGTCTGCCGAACAAGATCTTTGAGTACATGGCCGCCGGGATTCCGATTCTATCTTCTCTATCCGGTGAATGTGTCGATTTCCTCCGGGCGCACGATTGTGGTTTGTCCTATACGCCCGGCGATGGATCGGCGTTATTGGCCTACTTGCATGTTCTCACTTCGAATGAAAGTTACCGGCAAGGGTTGGGAGCGAACGCACTCAAAGCCTTTCGTAAATACTACTCAGCACCGGAGCTGTATGGACGGATGGCCGGACACCTGGAGCGGCTAACGGTTGCCGCCGAGAGCGCCTGCACAAAATGAAGTACAACTTCTATAGCGCGCGCGTCTCGGAGGGCTGGGGCAAAGATTGCGAGCTCCCGCGTGGTTACCGGTTGGTGATGTGGAAGCCCAGTGCATTACGGATGCTCCCGCTCGCCCTGGTGCGCGGAGACAGCGCCGGACACCATCTGGTTAAGCCATACCACCTGCTATTTTACTATCTTTACCATTACCTTCTCAGACGCAGGTATGCCGTCGCCATCGTTCTCAACGGAACCCGTTTAGCCCACTACTCCGTGGTCCGGGCCAGAGACTTCCGGTTTCCATTCATGGGCCCGAGAGATTTGCAGGTTGGTCCGGTTTGGACCAACCCAGTGGATCGAGAAATAGGAATCGCGGGTGCGGTGCTTGAGCATCTTCTTCGGAAGACGCCCGCTCTCCGTTTCTGGTGGGTCTGCATGGAACAAAACACAGCCTCGAACTCGGTGGCGTTACGCCACGGATTTACGCTAAGCGGGTCCGGCGTCAGAATCCATCGGCTGGGAACAAGGCTGCTGGGAAGGTTCGAGATTCTCGACCATTGCCTTCCTCCGGAACGCGTGATCCCCGATTTTACGGTGATCACGGAAGGGCCGGATACCAAGGCGACGTCGGATCAATTGCGAATCCTCTACACCCGCTATCACCTGGCATCCCAGTTGGCAAAAGGGAAGGATGTACTCGAGGTCGCTTGCGGCGCTGGCGTCGGCTTGGGAATGGTGGCTAAGTATGCGAGGCTAGTCACGGCCGGCGATATCGACATCTCGAATTGCCAGACTGCCGGCACAACCTACCAGAAACACCCCAAGATCGCGATCCGGCAATTCAGCGCCGAGAGTATGCCGATTCCGGATGCATCGCTCGATCTGGTGATTCTTTTGGAAGCGCTGTACTATTTGGCGGACCCAGCTGCGTTTTTTGCCGAAGTCCGCCGAGTATTGCGATCGAACGGCGCGTTGCTGATATCCAGCGTCAACTGCCGATGGAAAGGATTCAACCCCAGTCCGATAAGCCGGACCTACTACGATGCGGACATGCTGCGGCGCGCGCTGGTTGCTCAGGGATTCAATCCGGATATTTTTGCCGCATTCCCGGACGACAAACCGGGCGCTTCGGCCGGCAGTGTTCGAATACTGAAGAAGCTCGCGGTCAACATGCGATTGATACCGCGAACCATGAAAGGAAAAGTGCTACTGAAGCGAGTATTCTACGGAGCCTTGCAACCGGTTCCGCGCGAGCTAAAGGAAGGCCTGGCATTGCCTGAGCCTCTGGTACCGGTAACGGCAGAGCGTGAGGACTTGGCCCGATACAGAATGCTCTACGCGGTGGCGCATCGGCCATGACGAGTCTGGGTGTTCGAAGGGAGAAGAAGCCGGTTCCCTTCTTCGATTATCCCCAAGTATTTTTGCACGCCAGAGCATCCCTGCTGCGGACCATCGAGGACGTTGCAAGCCGCGGGGCTTTTGTTTTGCAGGACGAGCTGAGCGAGTTCGAATCGAATCTTGCGCGCTTTTTGGGCACGGGGTACGCGGTTGGCGTAGGAAATGCCACCGACGGCCTGTTGCTGGCCCTGCACGCCACCGGCGTCCAGCCCGGAGACGAAGTGATCCTGTGCTCCCACACCATGATTGCAACCGCTGCCGCTGTACACTTCACCCGAGCTGTTCCGATCCCTGTGGAATGCGGCCGCGACCATCTTATAGATCCTGCCGCCGTCGAAGCTGCCATCACTCACCGGACGCGCGCCGTCATCCCTACCCAGCTCAATGGCCGGACCTGCAATATGGGTCAACTCGGGGCCATCGCCGAAAAGCACGATCTGCTGATTGTCGAAGATGCGGCGCAAGCTTTAGGAGCGAAGTTCAAGGGCCGATCGGCAGGAACTTTTGGAGACGCCGGCGTGTTCAGCTTCTATCCCGCCAAGGCACTGGGCTGCCTCGGCGATGGAGGCGCAGTAACCACGAACGATCCCCGGATTTACGGCCGCTTGCTCGAGCTTCGCGATCATGGACGCAACTGCCAGGGCGAGATCGTTTCCTGGGGATTCAATTCCCGGCTCGATAATATCCAAGCCGCGATCCTGGATTTCCAATTGAAAAGCTACGAAACCGCCATCGCTCGCCGACGTTCCCTGGCCAGCCTTTACACCGAACGTTTGCGGGACATTGCGGAACTGGTTTTGCCGCCGGCGCCCGGCCCCGATCCCGATCATTTCGATATTTTCCAGAACTACGAAATCGAAGCCAAGCAGCGCGACGAGCTCAAACAATATTTGAAGGATCGCGGCATCGGCACGCTGATCCAATGGGGCGGCCAAGCCATCCACCAACTGAAGAGCCTCGGCTTTACCCAGCGCCTGCCGCACACCGACTGGCTTTTCACCCGGCTCCTCATGTTGCCACTGAATCTGTCACTTTCCGACGACGACGTCCACCATGTCTGCGATTACATTTGCGCTTTCTACGGACGCTAGCTCAGCCAGTAGCCAAGCGCGGGAGCTTGCTCGATGCGTCCGCATCCATGTGCTCCGCATGACCAGCCGCGCCGGCGCTGCGCACATTGGGTCAGCTTTTTCGTGCGCCGATATCCTCGCTGTGCTCTACTCGGGCGTCCTGCGCGTCCGCTGCGCCGACTCGCGTTGGCCCTCCCGCGATCGATTCGTTCTGAGCAAGGGCCATGCCGGCAGCGCACTCTACGCCGTTCTCGCCGAATGCGGCTTCTTTCCGATTGAGCGCCTTCAAACGTTTTATGAGGATGGCTCCCAACTGTGCGGTCACGTATCGCACCAGGGAATCCCTGGCGTGGAGGTGTCCACGGGTTCGCTGGGTCACGGCCTTTCTATTGGCGCCGGCATGGCCCTTGCAGCGCGCCTCCAGGGCAGCTCGCATCGAATGTTCACCTTGCTGAGCGACGGCGAGTGCGACGAGGGATCCACTTGGGAGCCTGCTCTATTCGCCGGCCACCATGGCCTGGATAATCTGGTGGCCATTATCGACTTCAATAAAATCCAGAGCCTGGCGCCGGTTGCCGATACCCTCGCGCTGGAACCGCTTGCCGCCAAATGGTCGAGCTTCGGCTGGGCGGTTCGCGAAGTGGATGGTCACGATCACGGCGCGCTGGCCCGGCTGCTTCACGCTATTCCATTCGAACCCGGAAAGCCAAGCTGTCTGATCGCCCACACGGTAAAAGGCAAAGGTGTTTCCTTCATGGAAAACACGGTGCTCTGGCACTATCGTGTCGCGCGGGGCGTTGAGTTTGAGCAAGCGCTGGCGGAATTGGAGACCTCCGCGTGAGAGACGCGTTCATCCGCGGACTCACTGAATTGGCTGCCCGCGACCCCGCGATTCTCTTGCTCACCGGCGATTTAGGCTACGGCGTACTCACCGATTTCGCGCATCGATTCCCGGGCCAGTTCGTGAACGTCGGAATTGCGGAGCAGAATATGACTGGCTTGGCCGCCGGCCTGGCGCTGGAAGGCCGCACGGTCTTCACATATTCCATCGGCAACTTCCCCACGCTGCGGTGTCTGGAGCAGATTCGGAACGATATCTGCTACCACCAAGCCAACGTAAAAATTGTTTCCGTTGGTTGCGGAATGAGCTACGGCGCGCTCGGCATCTCGCACCACGCTACCGAGGACGTTTCCATTGTTCGCGCTCTGCCCAACGTCACCGTCGTTTCACCCTGCGATCGTTGGGAAGCGGCGGAAGCCACGCATGCACTGGCGAACCGGCATGGCCCCGCACTTCTGCGCCTGGACAAATCCTTTGCGCCGGAAACGGACACGCCCGGAGAGTTGTTCCGTATCGGCAAAGCCAGAACCGTACGCCAAGGCCGCCATGTCACGCTCATCGCCACCGGAGGAATCCTCGGCGAAGCTCTGATTGCGGCCAGCATCCTCGAGACCGCGTCCATCGAATGCCGCGTGATCAGCATGCACACCATAAAGCCTCTGGATATTTCGACCGTAATTGCCGCAGCGTCTGAGAGCGGCGGCATCGTCACCATCGAAGAACACACCGTGGAAGGTGGTCTGGGCGGAGCGGTCGCCGAAAATCTGCTTGAATCCGACGCCCGGCCCGGATTCTTCCTCCGCATCGGCTTACGCTCAGGTTTTTCAACAGTCGCCGGAAGCCAGCAGTTCTTACGACACCTCCACGGGCTGGACGGACCTGCCATCGCCCAATCGGTGCGCAATTGCCTGGCCGGAACTCCCCTCCAATATGTCGCTCGCGCCTGCGCTTGATTTCGCTATCGCGTTGGTTGGCTTAACTATCGCGTCGCCGTTTCTGCTGCTCATCGCAATCGCGATATGGCTTCAAGATTTTCACTCGCCCTTCTACCTTGCACCGCGTATGGCGCGAGGATCGGGCACGTTTCGGATGCTGAAATTCCGATCCATGATCGTTAACGCAGACAAATGTGGAGTCAACTCCACCCCCGGTGACGATCCCAGAATCACCCGTGTGGGGCGCCTGGTCAGAGCTTACAAAATTGACGAGATCGTGCAGTTGTGGAATGTCGTGAAGGGCGAAATGAGTCTGGTTGGACCGCGCCCCCAGGTCCGCTCAGAGGCGAGGCTCTTCACTGCGCAGGAACGAAGATTGCTGACGGTCCGCCCCGGAATTACGGACCTCGCCTCCATTGTGTTTTCGGATGAAAGCGAAATACTGTGGGGCAGTGACGATCCCGATTTGCTCTACAACCAAGTGATTCGACCCTGGAAGAGCCGTCTCGCGTTGTTGCACATCGAGCGGCGAACTCCCGGGAGCAATTTCCGGATCATTTGGCTGACTCTGGTCGGCCTTGTGTCGCGCAGGGCCGCGCTCGCGGGCGTCCAGAAGATTCTGAGGTCTTGGGGCGCTGACGAATTGCTATGCCGCGTAGCGCGCCGCGAGCAGCCTCCTTTCCCCTATCCTCCGCCCGGTGCTACCGACTCCGTCACCCTCGCACAGCCAACTGCATGTCAGCCACGCTAAACATTCTTGGACGCGTCTTTGCACTCATGCGCAAGCCTCGCTTCGCAATTCGCTGGATCCATGTCATCCTGTTCGCATCGTCCGCGATCATCGCGTTCCTGTTGCGTTTTGAATTCACCATACCGCAGCAGGAAGTCCGCCATCTTGAGACTGCGATTTTGGTTTGGGCTGCAGTGAAGACCGGCGTCTTCGTCCTGGTTGGCTTGGATCGCGGCTGGTGGCGGTTCGTGTCCGTGCGCGATCTGAGCCGTCTGGCGGGGGGCAACTTACTCGGGTCCATTGTGGCTGGCCCCTTAATTTACTGGTCATCCAGCTCTTTTCCTCGATCGATTTATGCCATCGACCTGCTGGTATGCATCTTATGTACCTCGGGCGTTCGGCTTTTCGCCCGGTTGGTGTCCGAATTCGCAGCCGCGAACAATGGGCCCGAGGGACAAAAGCGCTGTTTGATTTACGGCGCGGGCGACGCCGGTGTCGCATTGCTGCGCGAGCTGCGCCAGAATTCGTCGCTGGCCTATCAGGTTCGCGGTTTCCTGGATGACAATCCGCAAAAGGCCGGCGTCAGGATACAGGGCGTGCGCGTTCTGGGGAGTGGCGAGGCGCTGGAGCGTACCGCGCGGTCGGAAAATGTCGAGCTGATTCTAATCGCTATGCCATCGGCTTCCGGCGCGCAGATGACCCGAGTCCTCGAACGTTGTAACGCTGCCCGCCTGGCCTACAAGACCGTCCCGAGTATGGCCGAGGTTATCCAGGAAAGCGACCCTGGGCGCCACATCCGTGAGGTCGCGGTGGAGGACCTGCTAGGCCGCTCCTCGGTGCGTCTTGACCAGGACCGCATTCGCGCCAAACTCGACGGAAGCGTGGTGTTAGTAACCGGAGCCGGCGGCTCCATCGGAAGCGAGCTGTGCCGCCAGATCGCGCGTTTTCATCCCACTGCTATCGTCGGATACGACCTCGCCGAGACGGCGCTGTTTCATCTGCAACAGGAGATGGCGCATCTTTTCCGGGATGTCGCGTTCCATCCGGAAATCGGCAATATTCAGAATCCGCATCGGCTGGCCGAGGTTTTCAGCGAACATCGCCCGGATATTGTCTATCATGCGGCTGCCTACAAACACGTACCTATGATGGAGTCGAACGTTTTCGAGGCGCTGGAAAATAACGTCTTCGGAACTTTGCACGTCGCCATGGCTGCGGCTATGCATGGCGCTGAGGATTTTGTCCTGATCTCATCCGACAAAGCCGTCCGCCCCACCAACATCATGGGTGCGACTAAGCGGCTATCGGAACTGGTGGTGCGTTCCATTCAGAACGGCGGAGGCAAGTTTGTCTCGGTTCGTTTTGGCAATGTACTGGGCAGCAACGGCAGCGTGGTTCCCATATTTAAGGACCAAATTGCGCACGGGGGCCCGGTAACCGTCACGCACCCGGAAATGCGGCGCTATTTCATGATCATTCCGGAGGCTTGCCAGCTTGTGCTCGAATCCTCCACGATGGCGAAAGGAGGCGAGATCTTCGTGCTGGATATGGGTGATCCAGTACGGATTGTGGATCTGGCGCGCAATCTGATTCTCTTGTCGGGATTGCGTCCCGATGTGGATATCCGAATCGAATTCATTGGTGCCCGGCCCGGCGAAAAACTCTACGAAGAGCTCAGCGCCGTGGAGGAAGATACGCTTCCCACCTGCCACGAAAAGATCGCTCGCTACGCCGGCCTGAGCATCCCCTGGCCAGCGATGGAAGAGTACCTGGCGCGAATTCAAGCCCTGTGCGCGGCCCGCGAATTGAATGAGCTGGTTCTAACTTTGAAAGAGATCATCCCCGATTACAATCCGAGCGCTGAGATCTTACGCCGAGTGCTCAGGCCGGTCGCCGTGGGCGCGGCGCGTTGACCCGCTCTCCCCAACTGCTATACCCAGCATCGCGAACCACCAGCATCCCAGCCCCAATCGCACCAGAGGATAATCCACTAGCGCATGCAGCAACACGGCCGCGAGACCCAGCGCCCAGACGGACCGCATCCCTTTGCGGAGCGACAGGACGAACAGAGCCGCCATCAGCGCTACCACTCCCGCTCCGCCTTCCGCACCCCATTGTCCCCACTCGGAGTGGGCATGGTTAGCGATGACGCCGAAATCAGCCACCGCATACGCTGGATATGCCGACGTCCAAGTTCCCAGTCCGAATCCTTCGAGTGGGCGCGCCTGGAACATGGCAATCGCGGACTCGAGATATTCCCGCCGCATGGCGTATGGGTCCGGAGCCAGCAGCCGTCGCCACACAGCTTCCGGACCGGCCACCATGGCGAAGGCAACCACGCCGGCCAGGATCAGAATCAATCGAGAACGAAAATGCGTTCCTCGCGCGGTCAACGCCAGTACAGCCATGAGCTCCAAAGTCACCAGGATCGTCCCGGCGCGCGAGGCCGATGCGATGACGCTGCCATACATCAGCGAGGCAATCACTGCATAGACCCATCCGTTGTTTCGGTCGCGCAACGTCCGCCAGAGCGCCAGCGGGAACAGCAGCTCGACGAACGCCGCGTAATGATTATGGTTAGGAAAAGTGCCGAAGATCTGATCTTTTTCGTGGGTCGGAATGAACCACAGAATTTGTCCTTGGCTGGTGTAGAGCTGCGCGAGCGTGAGGGCGCTCAGCGCCGCGCCAAACCAGAGCAATCCGCTCAGGAAGCGTTCCCGATCCGGGATGAGCGTCCCGAGTCCCACCAGGCAGGCCGCGGACAACCAATAGAGGATGGCCCATTCAGTCTGGGCCGGCGAAACTGTCCGGCGAAAAGCTATCTCCAAGGTACCCCACGCCGCGACGGCTGCCACACAATAAACACTCCAGTGCATGTTTTTCCAGCGGTTTATGGTTACAACCGATAGCACGAATGTGCCGATCTCGAGGATGCTGACGGCCCAGCGTCCTTCCACCCAAATAGTGGAAACACCGAACCAGAGTACGGCCCACAGTGCGATCGGCATGGTCAACCGGCTACTTGCTCGCGTTTCCGCTGGAGAATGCACCTTTGGTCACTGCCAGACCAATACCCAATCCCGCAGCGCCCGCTACCGCAATGCCTGCGATGGCCGTTGTCGAGAGGGCCACACTTGCGCCCGCCGCACCAGCCGCTCCTGGACCGGCTCCTGCACTAGCGGCGCCGGCGCCCGCTCCAGCTCCGGCTCCAGCGCCCGCCGCGGCGCCCGCTGCTGCACCTGCGCCCGAAGCGGCCGTACCACTTCCGCCGCATGCGTCCCGCTTAACACTCAACACTTGAAGCGCATCGTTGCCGGTGCGATTACCGGTAACTGAGATCGACTTGCCAATGTATTGCGCCAAACCCGTTCCGGACAGTTCCACAGTGACTCCCGAGGTCTTATCCGTCAGTAGCACCTTGCCGTCCACACGCTCCGCATTACCGCAAACGACAGTCGGAGGGGCTGCGCCAGCCTGTTCCGTGAAGCTGAGCGCGACGCCCGGCGCCATATTGGCTACGCGAATGCCCGCCGCGGTCTCCACGCGAAATGATCCTGTCACGGCAGCCACTTCCACCAGATTCTTAGGCCCCAGCGCGACGCGAACCGTGGCATCCGCACTCACCGGGAAAACTCGCAGGCTTCTAGCCTCCACTAGATACTTCGAACCACTCACCTGGCCGGCGCCTTGCTGCAATTCCAGCCGGCCGCGGAATACCTGGCCGCGCGACCCAACTCCCAGGCGCATTTTAAGGCCGCTGGTCAACGAGAGGTCCGATATGGCCTTCCCGGTTTCGATCACCGAGCCATCAAAGATATTCGCATTGCCGATAACTTCGGAGCGATCCAGCCAAAAGCTTCCGTTGGCCGTCGCCACTCCAATGCTGGAAGTGTCCGCCGGCAGAATGGCACAAAGGGTTAGTGTGAGTAAGATAACAAGAATATTTCGACAAGACATACTTTGTTCCCACTCAAACTATAACTTTATCGATTATAATAATCAAGCAATAGTGTCTGCTTTTAGTTCATGACTTACTATGAAGAGTTCGGGCTTTCGCCGCGTGCAACCGAAGCGGAAATCAAGCGGTCATACAAACGTCTTACGCTGCTGCTGCATCCGGACCAGCACGGCGACCCGGAAATACGGGCCTTGGCCGAAGTGCAAATGAAACGGCTCAACGAGATAGTCGGTATTCTTGCCGATCCCGAACAACGTCGCATTTACGACAAACAATTCTCAGAAACAATATCACATGTAAGACACTTATCGCTGAAACCGTCGCTTGTATGGTTACGGAATAATCAGGGGTGGCTGTTAGTGAGCATTGCGTTCCTCTTATTTCTTGGCACTGCGCTCCTCATTCCGAACTTTGACTCTGCGCGTCCCATAGCGAGAGCTGAATCGCAAGCGCCGCTGCCAATTCCGGCGAAGCTCGCCCCCCAGCCGCCTCGGCAGGCCGCCCGAATCCAGCCCGGCGAAAGAGGCGGACCGAAGCTCAGAGTTAGCCGAGCGGATCCATCGCCCTTGCGGCGTCCATCGAGTGCGAGATCGCCTTCCGCCGCGCCCTTTGAGACGCCGGTAGCGCGAGCGGAAGTGGGTGAGGGCGTGCGCCCGCCACCGTTAGTTTCAACGCAAGCGGCTTTGTCGGTTCCTTCGCCGCCGCTGGATAACCCAGCAGCTCCGGTTGCCTCGAAGACAACGCCCGAGCTGCCCCCTCTCGCCGGAAAGTGGATTTTCACGCCGGACCCGATGGACCAGCCGGACCCGACCATTTTTCCTGCGGAATATGTAGAGTTGACGATTCTAGCAGCGGACGGGCGGCTGCGTGGAATGTACAAGTCGCGCTATAAGCTATCCAATCGCTCGCTGAGCCCCTATGCTAACTTCACTTTCGATGGCCCGGCCAGTGGGACATCCTTCGTTTGGCGAGGCGAAGGTGATGCCCAGGGGCAGGTCACGCTCCGATTGCAATCGCGCGACACCCTGCAGGTGAATTGGTACGCCACCAGCATGGGTTCGGAGCTTTCACTCGGTTCCGGCCGGGCGACGGTCTATCGGTTTCGATGAAAACGCTATTTCGGCTGGTCGCGGCGATTGTACTGTGCATGGCAGCCGCGCAGGCGCTGCGGATCGGGTTCGCCGATTATCTGTTCCGGCAGGATACGCTCGAGTCCGTACAGCGTGCAGTTCGAATCTGGCCCGCCAATGCCGACTTTTACGCGCGATTGTCCGACCTCGATCCTGGAAACGCCGTCGCGCATCTTCGCCGCGCAGTAGCGTTGGACCCGCGGCTTTCGAAAAGTTGGATCGCGTTGGGGCTCCAGCTCGAGCTCCAAGGCGATCCGCAAGCCGGAGAACGCTGCTACCTGAATGCAGCGCGCTTCGATCGGCAGTTCTTGCCGGCTTGGACCCTAGCCAATTTCTACTTCCGCCGGAACGATGCCGCGGGATTCTGGCCATGGGCCCGGCAAGCGGCTGAGATGTCCTATGGCGACCTGCGTCCGCTATTGCGAATGGCATTCGCTTTCACCGACAGCGAGGATGTGGTCCTGACGAAGATGATCGTGCCGCGGCGCAAGGTGGAGCGGGATTTTCTTCGATATCTTCTCGATCAGAACCTGGATGCCTCGGCCGTTGCGGACCGCATCTTAAACAAAGCCGCTGCCGATGACGTTCCACCCCTAATAGATTGGATGAATCGGCTCATCGAAACCGGGCGCCTGCCGGAGGCCCGGAGATTGTGGGACGCGCTCAGCGGCAAGCGGCTGATATCCTACCCCCACTTGACGCATCTCACCAACGCAAACTTTTCGCACCAGCCGATAGCGGCTGGATTCGATTGGCAACTCACGCCCCCTTCTGGCGTAGACCTGGAACGCACGGCCGAGGGGCTCCGCGTACAGTTTTCCGGACGCCAGCCGGAGAGCTTCCAATTGCTTTCCCAATACCTGGACGTGACGGCTGGAATCTACCGGCTGACGTTTGAGTACCGCACCATCGACATCCAAATGACGACAAATCTCCGCTGGCGAATGGGCGAAATGTCATCGGCGCCGCTCGCCGCGGCCGAAAATTGGACCCGTGGGTCCAGTGTGTTTCACACGGGCGCATTGAATCGGCTAATTTTGCTGGTACAGCGGGATCCCGGCACCGTGCGGCCCGAAGGAATATTTTATTTGCGAGGCTTGGCTCTTGCCAGTTATAACTGACATAAAACCCGTACGGTCATGTCCAAAATGCCACTCCCTGCGTGTTCGACGCTCGCGTTCGCGGAATCGCATTGAGAAGATCGCCCGCATCGCCGGAGCTCACAAATTCCGCTGCCGCGAGTGTGGATTGGGCTACTTTCGATTTGGCGGTTCTGTCCTCGTAATCAAAGATATTGAGCGGCCCTTCCGCGTATTCTGCCGTTACCTGGCCGCGTTGGCCGCGGTAGCGATGTGCCTGTATGTGATTCGCTGGATCGTTCTGCGCTTAGCTGAACCCGGACCATCCGGATGACGGAGCCAAGATGAAAGTGTTACTAAGAATCAAACCCCCGCAGCCCACCAGCCGGGCGTTCCAGGTGCGACAGGCACTATCCTGGGCGGCGCTTTATCTGTTCGGTGTTGGGCTCATGATGGCTCTGGTTTTTCTGATTACCGGAGCGTTTCCACGCTGACAATCGCAGCCGCTACATCGCAGTACCGTTCAGAACCTTCTCCGGATTCTCCACAAACAGCCGTCGGGCGAGCTCAGCGCTGTAGTTCTCCGCAATGTACGTATAGGCCAGATCCAGGCGCGGCGGACGATTCGTCAGATCGTGTGCGTCGCTGGCGATCACATGCACCAGGTTCTTTTTCAATAGCACTTCCGCAAACCGCTGGCTCTTAGACCCGAAGCGCCCCAGTAAAGATTGCGCTGTCACTTGCAGCAGGCAACCCGCCTCCACCCACCGGCTCAGCTCCTCCAAGCGCTGTTGTAATGTGGCGTTCCGCTCCGGATGAGTGATGACCGGAACAATCCCCGCCCCGAGCATCCTTTCGAATACTGCGTCGATTTGGCTCGTCACGAACATCTCGGAGAACTCCACTAGCAAATACGATCGATGGGCGATCGTATACTTCGCCGGATTCGCGAGAGCATCTTGAATGTTGTCGTAGCTGAGATGAAAATCGCAGCCGGAGTGAATCCCGATCAACCCAGCCGCCGACACCCGCAACTTCGTGAGCTTTTCTTCCACCACCTCCGGCCGAAACGCAAAGCGGGAATTGGCGTGCGGTGTAGCGACAATATCTGTAGTTCCTGTTTCGGCGGCCAGCCGGATCATCGCCAGGCTGTCATCAAAGGTGCGCGCTCCATCGTCGATGTCCCACAAAATATGGCTGTGAATGTCAATCACGCATCGGGACCCGACTCATTATACGATTCCCGGCTGCTCAGCCCGCCGTCACCGTCGCAGGCTCCCGGCAGATGGCCAGAATTTCGCCGGCCAGCGCCAGCCATTCATCCAAATCCATCGGTTTCGCTCTGCATAGCCGGGCGCCCAAGCGCAGCACTTCAGCCTCATCACTTGGACTTGGCAGACTGCTCAGCGCCACGACGTGCACATGGGCCAGGACCGGCTCATGCTTGATCGCTCGCAACACCGTCTTTCCATCATGCCGCGGCAGGTGCAGGTCCAGGATAATAACGCAAGGCTCTGGATCGGCGGGTGAAGTTCGCTGCTCGCGGACGAACCGGATCGCCTCTTCGCCGTCGCTGAGGAGGTTGAGTTTGTATTCTTCCCCGTGATGGTCCAAGGCCAGCCGAAGCAGATGTACATCCGCTGGATTATCTTCCATTACAAGGATTTGCGCAGGGTTTGTGTAGTTCCTCACGCCCGGTTAGACGCACCGGCGCTCAGAGTGTTACGCAAGGTGAGAAGCCAAACGCGTAGCGAAAACTATTGGCCACAAGTTCCTCCACCGGCAATCCGAATACGTCACGTGCGAGCTCGTACTCGCGGTCGAGCGACGTTCGGAAAAATGCCGGATCGTCAGTATTGAGGATGATCGGCACGCCAGCGTTGTAAAGCTTCCGCACCGGGTGTTCCTCCACGGAATTCACCACGCCAGTCGAAACATTGCTCGAAATACATACTTCGAGCGGCACGTTCAACTCGCGCAGTTTGGCCATCAATGCCGGATCGCGCGCCGCCGCGATGCCATGCCCAATCCGCTCCGCTCCGATTCTGAGCGCTGCCCAAATGGATTCCGGTCCAGTCGTTTCGCCGGCGTGACACACCAGCCGCAATCCCCCATCGCGCGCGTACGCAAAGACATCATGGAACCACTCTGCTGGTCCGCGGGCTTCATCCCCGCCGATGCCGAACGCAATCGCGCCTTCGTCGCGCCGGGAGACGGCAAATTCCGCGACTCGCATGCCTGCCTCTGCGCCAAAATGCCGCACCGCATCGACAATCCAAAATGCTTTCACGCGGGACCGCTGCGATTCCTTCCACACGGCGTCATATACGGCAGCCAGATCCTGATTTTTCCATAACACCACCCCCGCCGACAGCGTGATCTCCACATAAGTGACATCCTGAGACGCCAGCCGATCAAGCAAATGCCGGGTCGCGAGCGCGTAATGCTCGGGAGCCGTCAGCCGGTTGATCACCCAAATATATCCACGCAGGAATTCCTCAAAGGTCCGGCCATGCAGATTGGCCTCGATCTCGGGGCGCGAGATCGATGGATCAATGGCCATCAGAGTCTCAGCTTCAATGGACCCCTCCAGATGTACATGCAGCTCCGCCTTCTCCATTCGAACCTCTCTGCCATAATAGCTGTGCATGACTCCCGAAGAGTTGGAAGCGATTATCAACGGTACACACGGCGACGCATTTAGCGTTCTCGGCCCCCATCAAACGGAGGACGGCTGGGAGGTTCGCGCTTTTCTACCCCAAGCCATGGATGCATGGGTGGCCACCGGCGGGCTGCTGCAGCCGATGCGAAAACTGCATTCCGACGGCTTCTTCGCCGCTACGCTCGCGCATGAGCCAGGCTCCTACAAAATTCAGTTCACGCTTTGGAACGGCACGGCTAAAGTACAAATTGACGACCCGTACCGCTTCCCGCCGCTGCTCTCGGAATTCGATCTGTACCTGCATGGCGAGGGAACCAATTACGAGAGCTACAACACCATGGGCGCGCACCTGGTGGAATGTGAGGGAGTGCCGGGCGTTCGCTTCGCGGTATGGGCGCCGAACGCGGAAGTGGTCAGCGTGGTAGGTGATTTCAACGATTGGGACGAACGGCGCCACCCCATGCGTCTCCGCACGGGCGGCATCTGGGAATTCTTCATACCCGCCGCCGCTCCAGGTACCAACTACAAGTACGCAGTGCGGTCCCACATTCACGGATATCGCCAGCAGAAGGCCGACCCTTACGGATTCGCGTCTGAAGAGCCGCCCAAGTCAGCTTCCGTGGTGGTGGATCTTTCCACTTATCAATGGGGCGACCAAGCGTGGATGGAATCGCGCGCGCGCAAGGACTATTTGAAAGAGCCGGTCTCCATTTACGAAGTGCACCTCGGCTCCTGGCTGCGCGGTCCCTACAATTCCTACCTGACGTACCGCGAGCTGGCGGAAAAATTGGTGGGCTACGCCAAGGATCTTGGCTACACGCATCTTCAATTGATGCCTCCCATGGAGCACCCGTTCTCCGGTTCCTGGGGCTACCAGATCACCGGCTACTACGCACCCACGGCCCGTTTCGGACACCCGCAGGACTTCATGTATTTCGTGGATCGCTGCCACCAGGCGGGGCTGGGAGTAATCGTCGACTGGGTGCCGGCCCACTTCCCGAAAGATGCGCATGGCCTGGCCTTTTTTGATGGAACCGCGCTCTACGAACACGCCGATCCGCGCAAGGGCGAGCATCGCGATTGGGGCACGCTGATCTTCAATTACGGCCGCAATGAGGTGCGTACTTTCCTGATCTCAAATTCCCAGTTCTGGTTGCGCGAATATCACATTGACGGCCTGCGCGTCGATGCCGTGGCATCGATGCTGTATCTGGATTACTCGCGCCAGCCGGGCGACTGGGTACCGAATATATATGGCGGGAACGAAAACCTGGAAGCCATCTCACTGCTGCGGCGCTTCAATGAGCTGGCGCACCAGGTGCCCGGCGCGATGACCATCGCCGAGGAGTCTACTGCGTTCGCCGGCGTCTCGCGCCCGGTCTTCCTGAACGGGTTGGGATTCACCATGAAGTGGAACATGGGCTGGATGCATGACATGTTGGACTACTTTGAAAAGGACCCCATCCATCGCAAGTATCATCACAACGACATCACCTTCAGCATGCTCTATGCCTTCACCGAGAATTTCGTGCTGCCCATTTCGCACGATGAAGTAGTGCATGGCAAGCGATCGCTGCTGAGCAAGATGCCAGGCGATATGTGGCAGAAGTTCGCGAACGTGCGCGCATTCCTGGCGTATATGTACGCGCATCCGGGCAAGAAGCTGCTGTTCATGGGATCCGAAATCGGCCAATGGGAGGAATGGAACCACGATCGCGGTCTGCCGTGGGAGCTGCTCCATTTCGATTTTCATCGGAAATTGCAGGCCATGGTGCGCGAGCTGAACCGTCTCTATAGGTCGTATCCGGAATTCTATGAAGTAGATTTTCACTGGGAAGGGTTCGAGTGGGTGGATTTCCGCGATGTGGATGGTTCCACCATCTCTTTCATTCGCCGGTCCAGGGCGCGGAAGCCGTTTCTATTGTTTGTTTGCAACTTCACGCCGGCACCGCGTCTCAACTATCGGGTAGGAGTGCCGGACCCTGGTGCGTATCGCGAAATCCTAAACACGGATTCCGAGCTGTTTGGCGGCAGCAACATGGGCAATGGCGGTCTGGTGTTGTCGCAACCGATTTCGCAGAACAATCATTACCACAGCGTGTCCATTACGGTGCCGCCGCTGGGGGTGGTGGCGTTCGAATCACCGGGCGATTGAATATGACATAGGTTGTCGGGAATGACGCCGCATACTGGCTCCCGATGAAACCTAAACGAAAAATCATTGTCTACATCGCGACCAGCGCCGACGGCTTCATAGCCCGTGCGGATGGAAGCTTCGATTGGCTGGACCGTCCGCGGCCCAAGGGGAACTATGGCATGCCGCGGTTTTTCGCTTCCATCGATACCATCCTGTGGGGCCGCAAGACTTATGACCAGGCGCTCACGATGAGCGGCGGCGTGGGTGGATTTGGTCCTAATGTTAAGAATTATGTCTTCACGCACCGGCCGCCGAAGTCGCCGCCGGGGGACGTGGAGTTTGTCAATGAACCGATCGCGCGGTTTGCGAAGCGGCTAAGGAAGCAACCCGGCAAGGATATCTGGATCATGGGCGGTGGTGGCGTGGTCGCTTCATTTCTGGACGCGGAGGAGATCGATGAGTTCAGCATCCACGTGATTCCGGTGTTGATCGGCGAGGGCATTCCGCTGATTGCGCCGAGTCGCCGGACGGTCCGACTGAAATTGCTCTCGACGCGAAGATTCTCGGACGGCGTGGTGCATTTGAACTACGCAGTAAATTCTCGCCCGAGCCGCGACCGGGAGGGAGCGTGACAACGTCCAAGCTTGCCGATATCTTGGTAGCGCTTCCTGCCGGTCGCGGCTCGGTTAGCGCGCCCCAATGCCAATGGTCGCGGCGTTAGCGATGAGAGCTACAATCGTGAGTTGACCAAATACGACGTAATCATCATCGGCGCCGGCCACAACGGCCTGGTCACCGCGGCTTACCTTGCGCGCGCCCGACGCAAAGTGCTGGTGCTGGAAAAACGCGAGCTGGTGGGCGGCTGCGCGGTCACAGAAGAAATCTGGCCCGGTTATCGGGTCTCTACTGCGTCCTACCTCACCAGCCTGTTTCAAGAGCGGATCGTCCGCGAACTCGAGCTGGCGCGCTTCGGATATCAGGTGGACGCGAAAGATCCAGCCTTCTTCTCGACCTTTCCCGATGGCCGCCATCTTTTCATGTGGCAGGATCGCGCCAAGACAGTGGCCGAAATTGCCAAATTCTCGAAACACGACGCCGACGTGTTCCCCGCATTCGAAGAGCATCTGGAACGGATATCGGTGGTGGTGGAAAGTCTGCTGTTGACCACGCCTCCCGAGTTCCCACCGGCAGGAATAGGCGATTTCATCGACTACCTGAAACTCATGGGCAAGCTCCGCGGCCTGAGTGCAAAGGAAATTGTCGGCATGGTGAAAGTTTTCACCGAGAGCGCGGCGGATTTGCTGGATGAATGGTTCGAGTCCGAAGAGATTAAGGTCACGTTGGCGACGGACGGCGTTATTGGAGCCAACGGTGGACCACGATCGCCGGGCACAGCCTACATCCTCTTGCATCACGTTATGGGAGGCGTGGGCGGACACCGCGGCTTGTGGGGATTTGTGCGCGGCGGAATGGGCGGCGTGTCGAATGCCATTGCGGATTCCGCACGCAGCAAAGGCGTCGTGATCCGGCTCAACGCGCCTGTGGAAACGATTCGCGTGGAGAACGGCCGTGCGCGTGGAGTAGTGCTGGAGGGCGGGGAAGAGATCGAGGCCAATATCGTTGCGAGCAACCTGACGCCGCAATTGACCTTTCTGCATCTGATAGCCGCGCGCCACCTGGATGCGGATTTTCTCGATTCCATCCGCAAATATCGCAGCCAGGGCACATCTTGCAAGATCAATCTCGCCTTGAGCGGGCTTCCAAATTTTCGCGCGTACCCAGGTGACAATGGGCCGCAGCACCGCACCACAATGCACATCTGCCCATCGGTGGAATACATCGAGCGTGCCTGGGATGATGCGAAGTACGGCCAGCCCTCGCATTCGCCGATGATCGAGATGACCATCCCCACCGTATATGATCCGTCGCTCGCGCCTCCCGGCAAGCACATCATGGGAATCTTCTTGCAATACGCGCCCTACACGCTGCGCGACACCACTTGGGACGAGCTGCGTGAACCCTTTGCGTATCGCGTCTTCGATTTGATTGAAGAATACGCGCCCGGGTTCCGCTCGCTGATTATCGACAAGCAGGTGCTTACTCCGCTCGATCTGGAGCGACGCTTTGGACTGACCGGCGGCAATATTTTCCATGGCGAAATGAGTCTGGATCAGATGTTCGTGCTGCGTCCCGTAGCCGGTTGCGCACGCTACAAGACGCCGATCAAAGGCTTATACCTGTGCGGTTCGGGCACGCATCCGGG
>JBEKJJ010000008.1:0-67520 GCA_050011295.1 Bryobacteraceae bacterium | reverse complement strand
CCTTCTTTGGCGCGGCCATGGAAGCCGGCCGGCAACAACTGCGTCGCCGCGCCCTGCCAGGTCCGGGCCATGGGGGT
This sequence comes from Bryobacteraceae bacterium, assembly GCA_050011295.1. GTDB lineage: Bacteria > Acidobacteriota > Terriglobia > Bryobacterales > Bryobacteraceae > Palsa-89. Next base: position 67,443 of record JBEKJJ010000008.1, on the reverse strand, counting down.
CTTAGCTTGGTTGGCAGCGATCTGCTGATGGCAAGAGGCGCATACTACAGCTCCAGCATAATGGGCGTCGCCCGCATCCGCTCGACAACCCAGAGGCGAGAGGGCTACGAGTATGGCGACTGGAAGCTGCCACCGATGGATCCCGCCCAAAAATCTCTCCACATCTGAAGGGTACCGTTTCCGGTACCCCATGTCTTGCCGTCCGGAGCTAGAAATTGAGCTGGAATTGCGCTTGCCCCTGACGTTGTGTATTCGATTGGCTATTAATCACCTGTCCAAAGGTCGGGTCGGCAATTCCCAGATCCGGGCTGCCGAACACCACCCTATTCAGCAGATTGAAATACGAAAAGCGCAACTCCGCTTTCACGTGTTCGCCTAAGTGGAAGAACTTATGCAGCGAGACGTTTTCATTCGCATTCCACGGAAGGCGGATATCGAGCACCCGCTGCGCCGTGCCCAATACCCAGGGACCAGGGGCCGTGAACGCGGCTGAGTTGAGCACCGGCTGTCCTTTGTAAACGTTGCTATACGAGAACTCCTGCTGAACACCGGGATTAACATCGACACGATTGCAGGGCGCGCAGCCATTGTCCAGTGGATCGCCTGGAGCGAACACTGTACCGCCATTACCGTTCCAGAGAGGCGTGCCCTGTGAGTACGTGAGGTTGGCGCTTACCTGCCATCCGCCGAGAACGTTGCTGGCCAATCCCCTGTTGTTCAGCAATCTTTTGCCTTGGCCGATCGGCAGCTCGTATGCTCCCGCGATGGTGAGGGCGTTAGGCTGATCGTTGTTGTCGATCGACCATTCAGCTTTCTGATTGTTCTTGTTCAGAGAATCCACTCCGAAGGAGGTAAAGCCGGAGTTGGTGTTCGACATCATACGCGAAAGGTTGTAACTCACCAGGAAAAACAGGCCATCCGAGAACCGTCTCTCCACCTGCACCTGCATCGCGTTATACAGCGAAGACCCGGTATCGTCGAAATTATTGAAAATATTCGAATACTGCGGGTAGGGGCGCAAGGCCTGCTGAACCGTGGCGCTGCTTCCGAAATCGGTGACAAAGCCTGGATAAGGGCTTTTAATTCCCGCCGCAATGGCTTGCGGGGAGTTAACAGGCATTGCCAGCAGGGTGCCGAGAGAGAGATACTGTGGGCTCATCTGGTCAATAGGGTTCAATTGGCCAGGGAGGCGATTAGCCCGGTTCCCTACGTAATGCACGGAAATAAACATTTTCTTCGGCAACTCGCGCTGAACGCCGATGTTCCAGGCGAGCACGTAAGGCGCGATGCCATCGCCAGCGGAGAAGGCATTAATCTGCTGGCCAATCCCCAGGCTGGGGCTGAAGGGTGTGAGCGCCGGGTCGGGAAGAACGTTGCTATCCCAACTGCCGAAGCCCGGCGTGGTGCTGCCCGTCGAATTCCTGTGGAATGACCCGGTGAGCAGGTTGGCATAATTTACGGCAACTTTAGCAGTGCCGTATTCATACGCGCCGCCATCCAGATAGTTCTGCGCGAAACCGCCTTGCAAAACGGTCTTATTATTGAATCCGTACGAGAAGCCTACCCGAGGACTGAAGTGATCCCAGTGGATGTTAGCCCGATCAAAGCCGGCGCAACCAGTGCAATTGCCGAACTGACTGGCCGCTCCGGGAATCCCGTTAGCTCCGGGATTTGGAATCGTCGAGTTGAAGAACACGATCTGGTTATGCACTTCAGTAAACGGCACCATCACGTCCCAGCGCACACCGATGTTGATGGTGAGGTTGGGTCTTAACTTGATGTTGTCCTGAATGTATGGTGAGAAATCGCGGTTGCGGAGCTTCAGTTCCGGTGAACCTACACGCGCGGCGCTGTCGACGGAGCCCAGCAGGAAGCTGGCGAACGCATTTCCCGTGGTTCCGAGATTGGCCGGGTTGGCCGTCTCATTATTGCTGAAATTAAAGTTACCCGCGCACTGCTGGCATTCGTTGTCATCCTGATAAGTGCGCCGCAACTCCCACCCGATGTTGAAGGTGTGTTTGCCTTTGATCCACAGGTAGTTGTTTTCGAGCACCCACCCCAGCTTCCGGTTGATGGATTGAATCCAGGGCGACCCGAAGGTGGTAGGCGCAAGGGGACCGCTGAAGTTGATCGCCGGAAGTTGGGGCGCACCGGGGGCTGCAGCGAAGGTGATATTTTTCTCCAAGCTGATCTGATCGTTCAATTCGCCCAGCCAGCTTGCACCGAAAGTCATTACCAGGTGCGGAGTGATGGCGTTGGAGTAGTCGAGTAGAAACACCGTGCCAAGATCCGGGTTGAGGGTTTCACTGCCCAGCTCGCCGAGCAGGTGAGAACCGGTTTCCGTGGCGTAGGAACTCTGCTTGTCCCGCCAGTTGCTCCAGTGGATGGATTGCTTTTCGTTGATGTTGTAATCGATGTTGTAGCCCCAATTGGTTTGCCTGGTGGGGAGAACCCCTTCGTTGGATTGGAAGTTGTTCACATAACCAGGAAAAGTGGGATTGGGCATCAACGACAGCAACGTGCTCGATAATGGGCTGAAGCGGCTCTGGGGGATCTGGCTGTTGGGGAACGGCGCCCCCGTTAACGGATCGTAAATGGCTAGACCTGTTGCAGCGAAATTCCCCTGTTTCTCGGCGGCCGTCGGCAGGGACATGAAGGTCAAGTCCGGGGTGTTACGCCGGTACCATTCCGTGCTGACGTGGAAGAACAAGCGGTTCTTCCCGTTGTACACTTTAGGGATCCAAATGGGGCCACCGATGGTGAAACCGTAATTGTTTTCGTTGTCGACGGGAACGGTCGAGTTGTAGGCCCCGCGCGCATCGAAGTAGTTGTTGCGCAGGATCTCGAAACCGTCTCCGTGAAACTGGTTAGTGCCGGAGGCAAGCTGCCAGGTCACAACGCCCTGCGCCAAGCCATACTGGGCTGAAAAGGACGAGCGCAGTACATCGCCTTCTGCGACCAATTCAAAGGGCGGGTTCCAGATGGTCTCGAACCCTTGCGTTTCCGACTGAGCCATCGGAACGCCGTTGAACACTACTTCGCTTTCAAAGTCCACACCGCCATTGATTCGGTGGCTGAAGGTGCTGCCGGTCACGCCGGGGGCCAGGAAAATGAACGAGTCAATCTGACGGCCGCGGCCGTCCCCTTCATCCAGCTCGACTGGCAAATTCTGGACCGTTTCATGTGTAAGCGTAGTGCCGACCTCTGGTTCGGTGGTATTCAGGGTGATGGCGCTCTCTTGCACTTCCACGCTTTGCGTGACGTTGCCGGTCTGCATCGATATGTCCACCGTGGAGGGTCGTCCGACTTCTACCAACACCCCGTTGTGGACAGCCATCTGAAACCCGGCATTCTCGGCTTGCACCGTGTAGGTACCCGGGATCAGGTCCGTCACCGTGTAAGTGCCCGAGGAACTGGTTTCTGTGTGGCTGGCAACTTTGGTCGCGACATTTGTGATGGTTATCTTTACACTCGGCATCACGCTGCCGCTCGCGTCCACCACGGTCCCGGTAATCGAACTGAGGGCTTGGCCGCGAAGGATTGCCGGAGACGTCAGGAGTGCAAGGCAGACCACTAAACCTGCGGTTAACGAGCGCCAACTGATGGCGCGGGCACGATGTAACAGGGAAAGCATCGAGAAAATCCTCATGTACGGCTCCTTGCCGATAACGTCTGAAATCGAAAGGTCTAACCTGAAACAATTAGGCTATAGTGTTTTAGCATTAGGCCCGGCTTTAAGTGGTGAGGGATTGCTGAAATTTTAATGAAATCTTTTGGGGCACAGCGAGTTAACGGTTTCATCCGGCCGGGATTGATTCATGGACTTCCTGGCGTAAAGTGGGGTGCTCGGGGGTATAAGTGGCACGCCAACTTGCCGCCGGACCAGTAACAATGTTTCCCGATACTCAGACGCACGAAAAGTTCTTCTCCTGATTGAAGCACCCTGTTCCGCTAGTTGCGATATAATCGGTCGCATGCTAGCTGGCCGGGATGGGGAACTGGCCGGTCCGTCTGCGCGAGGGAGAACCCCAGCCGCCATGCCTGCGGTGCACGATAGGGCGGTTGAAGGTGAGCCTGCAGCCAGGGACTGCGCCCAGATTTATCGCTGCGGAGATGTGGAGATTGACCCTTCTTTAGGCTGCCTGAAACGCGGCGGAATCGAGCAGCATCTTCGCCAACAATCCTTTCATTTACTTTTGTACATGATTGAGCGGCGCCAGCGGCTAATCAGCAAGGAAGAGCTGATTGAGAACTTCTGGCAAGGCGCGGCGGTCACCGACAATGCTGTTGTCCAGTGCGTCAAGGAGATCCGAACGGTTCTAGGAGACGATCCGCATGAACCGCGATTTATACGGACGATTTACAAGTTCGGATACCGCTTTATTGCGAATGTAGTAGAAGAGCCGGTAGCCGCAGAAGTGAGCCGTCCGAGTCTCGAAGTCGACGCGGCGCGACTTTTGTCCTTAGTGGGAACGGCCGCTGTGCCGGAAGCAATGCCGGCCGCCGAAGCCGAGGTGAAGGCTCACGGTGACGCAGCGACAAGCAGCCCCCCCATGCGCTGGAAGACGTGGCTCCGAAAAATAGTGCTGGGTCTTGCGGCCACGGGAGGAATCGCGCTGGCCTGGACCGTGCTCCGGCATTCGGCAGCCCCAAAAATGGAAGTGACCCTGCCTCAAGTCCCGGGACGGAAGGCGCTCGCGGTTATGTATTTCGAGAATCAGAGCGCCAAGCCGAATCTAAACTGGCTGAGCGAGGGCTTGGCCGACATGTTCATCACCGACCTGGCCCGTTTCGACAAGCTGACCGTACTAAGCCGCGAGCAGCTGCATCTGCTGCTTGAGAGAAACGGCCACGAACGGCAAAACGGGATTCGCTTGGATGACGCGCTGGATATTGCACGCAAGAGCCATGCGGAGGCGCTGCTGCTGGGCAGTTTCCTGACGCTCGGAGAAAAAATTGTAGTCAACACGCGACTGTTCCAAACCGCTAGCGGCCAATTGCTCGCCGCGGATCAGTTCGAAGTGGACCAGCCCGCGGATATTCTGGCGCGGATCGATCTGTTGTCGCCCACGTTGGCGGCTCGTTTGGGTGCTGCGCCTCTGGACAAGCACCATCAGGCCGGCCTCGCCGAGGCGATGACGAACAACCTGGAAGCGTACCAATACTACTCGCTCGGTGTGAGCAAGGCGCAGGCGTTTCAGAACTCCCAGGCCATCGCGCTGCTGAGCAAGGCGGTCCAACTGGATCCGAAATTCGCGTTGGCGTACGCGCGAATCGGATACGCCTACTCCGTAACGGATTTCGTTCCGGAAAGAGGCAGACCGTTTCTGGCTAAAGCTATCCAATTGTCGGACCATCTGGCGCCCAAGGACCGCTTGTTTGTTACAGCGTGGTACGCGATCGCCCGGCAGGATTACCCCGCCGCGATCCGGACCATGCAACAAATCGTCGACCAATTCCCCTTGGAAACAGAGGCGTACACGCGCCTGGCGCGGCTTCTGATCGGAGAGGAACGGCCGCTGGAGGCCATGGCCGTGGTGCGGAGGGGAATCGAGGTAGATCCTGAATTCGGAGATCTGTACAACGTGCTAGGCATCTGTTATCTGGGCCTGGGGCGCTATGACGAGGCCATTGCGGCGCATCAGCGCTACGTGCAGCTTGCGCCGTCCGAACCCAATGCGCACGACAGCCTGGGCATGTCTTTTCAGCATGCTGGGAGATACGAGAGTGCAATTGCTGAGTACAACGGCGCTTTGCTGCTGGATCCGGAATTTGAGCCGGCCATTATTCACCTGGGTGACGTCTACTTTCAGCAAGGCCGGTACCGCGAGGCAATCCGTCAATACCAGCGCTACATTCAAGTCACGGGGTCTGACACGGCGCGCGCAGTAGGGTATGGCAGCATCGCGCAGGTATATTGGCGGCTTAAGGAATTCAGCAAAGCCGAACAAGCTGCGCAAAATGAGACCCGGTTCGAGAAAGGAGCGGTCTGGAACTCGTTGCTGCTGGCTTTGGATCAGGGCCAGCCCGCTAGAGCGGCCCAATTGAAAGAAAGCTTCGATCAGATTCTCCGGAGCGGGCCTTACCCCACGCGCGGGTCCAGGAACGAACTCAGAAGCCACGATTACTATCTCGGTACGCTTGAGCTGCGAGAAAACCACATAGATCAGGCCACTCAACATTTCCGCGAGGCTCTTCGCCATCTTCCGCCGAGCTCGGGAATGGACCTTTATGAAGATTGCCTTGGTAACGCCTATCTCGACGCTGCCCACCTGGAAGAATCGATCGGCGAATATCAGCGCATTCTTGGGCTGAATCAGAACTACCCGTTGGCCCAATATCATCTCGCCCAGGCCTATCAGCGAAAAGGCCAGGTGGCTGAGGCGCGGGCAGCATACGAACGTTTTCTCCAGATCTGGAAGAACGCGGATGCGGACATTCCCGAAGTCGTGGATGCCAAGCGAGAGTTTGCGATGCTGAAATCGGAAGCATCCGCTCGCAACTGAGAGAAGCTGTCGCTCGCGAAAATGTGTCGGTTTGACGCGGACGCTCAGCCCCTCCCCGTTGAATCTTTGAACGGAGCGATAATCGGCACATGCAACGACGCCAATTTCTTGGTGGCGCGGCAGTGGCGCTGGCGGTCGATATACGGCCTGACCTGAATGCATCCCGGATCTGCAGTCGAGTCGCTCCGAAAAGCTCCAATGTTATCCGGCTCAGGGTAGCACCGCGACCGAATCTGACCTCATCCGCGAGATTTTAGACCGCAAAACTGATAAACTTTCCGCAATGGTAGATATACCCGGTTCTGCTCGTATCACCGAGCTGCTCGGCAAAATTAATGCCGGGGATCGGGACGCCGAAGCCGAACTGGTTCCGTTAGTTTACAAACAACTTCGTGATCTGGCCAGACACCAGATGCGTATGGAAAGGCCGGGACATACGCTTCAGACCACCGGGCTTCTGCACGAGGCCTACCTACGTTTGATGGGTGGCCACGGGCCCAACGACTGGATGAATCGGACTCATTTCTTCGCGGTTGCGGCGAGTGTGATGCGCAGAATCCTCATTGACTACGCGCGTGCTCGATGCGCTGAAAAACGCATTGGTGCACGACGGCGAACGGATCTAAACGAAGCAAAGTCTCTCGTTGCCAATCAAAGCTGGGACCAGATCCTGGATATCGATGAGGCGCTCATGAACCTGGCAAAGATCGATTCGCGGCAGGCCCGCATTGTGGAGCTGCGTTTCTTTGCCGGATTGGAGATCGATGAAGTCGCGCAGGTTCTCGGGATTTCGGGAAGAACTGTTAAGCGCGACTGGCAGTTTGCTCAAACTTGGCTCTACGGCCACCTGGAATCGGCTTATGCAGCCGGGAAGTCTCGCAAAACAATGGCACCTGATCCCTCGAAATCCCGCATATCCTAAATTAGGGCGCCGACACCAATGATGTCTGCAGACGACCGACATACCCAGGAAGAATGGGATCGGCTGAAGAGTTGCTTCGCCCAAGCCCTGGAAATCCCTGCGGAAGACCGCCCCGCGTTTCTCGACCTGTGCTCCATCGATAGCTCCACCCGTGCACAGCTTTTGGAGATGCTGGAAGACTATGAAGAGGCTGACCGCCTCTTTGCGCGGCTAAGTACCGAAGTTCGTTCTTTCAGCGTGGAGAAGCAGTTGGTGGATCCCGGTGAAACACTATGCGACCGTTTCTTGATCTGGAAATTTCTGGCTCGCGGCGGCATGGGAGAAGTATACGAAGTCGAGGATTTGGAACTGGGAGGGAGGCTCGCGCTAAAAGTGATGCGCAAAGGAGTGGCGGCATATCCCGGTAGCCTGCAACGTTTTAGAGAGGAGATTCGGTTGGCTCGAGCGGTCAGCAGCCCGCACGTCTGCCGTGTGTTTGACGTCGCGCGCCAAAACGACTCAACGCGGGACCTGATCTTTTTTACTATGGAGCTGCTCCACGGCGAAACGCTTAGCGACCGGATACTCCGATGCGGAACATTCGGCGTGGAAGAGGCCCGGCCTGTAGTACGGCAACTGGCCATGGGACTCCAGGCGGCCCACGCTTGTGGCGTCGTGCACCGTGATTTGAAGAGTAGCAACGTGATGATCTGCCCAGGCACCGTGGAAGAACGAGTGGTGATAACGGATTTTGGTCTGTCGTTGCCGCTCGAAGCCGAGGGGCTGGTTGGGGAGTTGATGGATGGGGCGACCCACGCTTATGCTCCTCCAGAACGATCGGACGGTAAGGATAATACCGTCACCGGCGACATTTTTTCGCTGGGCGTGGTGCTCTACGAAATGATGACCGGAACGCTTCCCCAAGCCTCAGGTTCGTCACCGCCTCCATCTCCGCGCCAGCTGCGCTCCAACCTGCCCGCTGCGTGGGAGGCAGTCATTCTGCGATGTCTCGAAAACGATCCCGCCAAGCGATACGGGCGTGTTATCGACATTGCCCACGCATTACAGTGTTTTCCGGCTGAAAAAACCACGCGGCGCATGTTCTGGCTGACTGCCGCTGCCACAGCCGCATCCGCGGGCCTAGTGTGGAGAGCGAAGTGGCCATCAGCGCACCCCAGCCCGGAGCGGTCTCTTGCAGTTCTACCCTTTGTCGCCGACACGCCGCTCAAGTATCTTGCCGATGGCCTCGCCGATAGGCTCTACGACAGTTTGGGGCAGCTGCCGGGATTGCGAGTAATTGCCCGCTCCGCGTCGGAACGGGCAGGGGAAGCCTCGCGAGCCGGACAGCAGCTGGACGTTGCGTATATTCTTGCCGGATCGGTCAACGCCCAAGACACCCAGCTTAGGATCCATCTGGAACTATCGACTGCGGGCAACAGATCTCGCGTCTGGTCGAACACCTATGAGATAACCAATGAGCAAATTGCGGCCATTCCAGCACAGGCGGTGCGGTCACTCATTCGTGTCATGGCGCTCGAGCCTCAGTCGACAGCCATGTCCAGCGCGCCGGATTCGAACGCGAATGCCGCCGCCTATCAGTTGTATTTACTGGGCCGCTTCCACGCTTCCAAACGCGATCCTGCTTCGTTGCACGAAAGCGTGGCGTGCCTTGAACGAAGCGTTAAACTGGATCCTCATTTTGGCGCAGCCTATGCCTCTTTGGGATTCTCCTACCAACAACTTGCATTCATTGATAGGCTTACCGCCGCGGACAGTATTGCCCGCGCCAAGCAAGCCGCAGCTACCGCGGCGGCGTTGGACCCCAACTGCGCCGATGCCTATTTTGTGGTTGCACTGGTTCAACAATGGTGGGACTGGGATTGGAAGGGCGCCGAAGCGAATTACAAGCGGGCGCTAAGCGTAAATCCGAACTTGGCCCCAGCCCATCATTGGTACGCTCGGCTTCTCTATCCGCAGCAGCGCTTTGCGGAAGCCTTGTCGGAGATCCAGACAGCTGGAAAACTCGACCCACTGGATCGCACGCTACGAGTTGCCAAAGGCATGATCCTGACCTACGCGCGGGATTTACCCAACGCGATCAAAGAGCTTCGCCTACTTGCCGCGGAAGATCCCGGATACGGCTATGTCTACGTACCGCTCTCTTGTGCACTTGAGGCCGCGGGCCGCTATTTAGAGGCGTTGGCAGCAGCGTTTCGAGGTGTCGAGCTTACCGATCGGGCGAGTTTCGCGCTTTCGCAATTGGGACATCTTTGTGCGCTAACAGGCCGCGACGGGGAAGCTCGCGCCCTGCTCGATGAACTGGACAGGATGTATCACCATGGAACCGCCTCGCCGGCGGAGATTGCCGCCATTTATGTTGGCTGGAAGGACAGGGAGAGTTCGCTCCACTGGCTGGAGCTGGGATTACCTGTTCGCGACATGGTCCTCACCATCCTACCGGTCGATTCCCAATTCGATTTTCTCAGAGACGAGCCTCGATTCAAGAACCTCATGTCACGGGTTTACCCGAAACTGTTCTGATCTCGGCTGTTTTGGCACTCGTAGGCTATGGATTGCGCAATATAATATCAGAGACTCGAAAGAGTCGATCTCAGAAAAGTATCGAAAGGAATACGCAATGTCACGAGTGGATGAGCGAAAAGAAGAACTTGAGCTCCGAACGGGGCCCGCTATGGCAGGACCGTACAACGACGAGAATTCTTTCATTAACCCAATACCTGGTGGCTATCCGTTTTGCCATCGGGGCGTCAATGTCAATTTCCCCGTAGAAGACGGGGGGATTTATGCCGCAAAGGCAACGCTAGGGGGCCTGGGAACAAATCCTCAGTTTGTTCTGCAAGTTACCATGGACGGGGCTGGCCCGGGAGGTATATTCTTTCGGGAAGCCATCCCTACTGGGGGCGCACCCGTGTCCAACTTCAAAACACATGCTGAAGTAAATGGCGACTATGTTTTGAATGCCCCCCCCGTGGATGTCGTCGTCCAAGTGATAGAGCAGGGTCAGGGACTGCAACTGTCCATAACCCCAAAATGAATCGGGCGATTGAACGCACCGTTTTGCTGGCAGCGATCACGGTTGCTCTGCTGCCAGCGTTCCCGACAGCCTGCGCGGAGAACTGCGACTTCAAGGGTTGGTATGTAGAGGCGAAGCCAGCCAGTGGCGAAACCCACCTGAATGTCTTGTTCGACCCTCGCTCCTTTCCGCAGGCCGATACAAGGTTCATCGCACAACTGAATGTCGCCTCATTAGGTCCGGCCACTTTCGAACTGGCGCTGTACCGTCACGTGGCGTTCGACGGAAACGGATTAATTCAGGACTCTGGAACGGCACAATTCGTGCGGGCCAACGCCCCTTCTGCTATGCAGAACGGTCAGCGCCTTTTGCTAAACGTCAAAGTGTGCGAAAACTCTTACCCGAAGCCTGTCCTGATCCGATGGGACCGGGACAGCCACGGACACAAGACGATATTCATCGAGCCACAGCCGTGATGTCATCTTCTCTGGCAAAAGGCGGGATATGTTCGGTGGTACTCTTCCTGTTCCCGGCGCTCAGCCAGGGGCAGGTCTGCAGCGGTGCTGACGATATCCCGCGCAGCGCCTGGTTTCCGATGTCCAATGCCAGCCTCACACAGTGGTTGGGCTTCGATCCCGAGCAGGAAGCACAGAGCGATTACACCGCCGCTCGGGACAAATGGTCATCGATGGATATTGCCGCGCTTCGACAGCACGCGTGGATGCTGTGGTCGGCGTTAACAGCGGATTCAAAAACCTCACGGCCGCCCGCAACCAGGCCGTCATCCTTCCAGACGCTCCCCCGCTGGCAGACCTGGTACCCGGCCGAAGACGTTTTGAGGGCGTCGCTGCAACCTCCCCCGAACAGACTCAAATTCAGCCCGGATGATCAAAGGATGTTGCTGCTGGAGTTTCCTCGCCAATTGCGCAAGCCGGAGCCTCCCAGCCGCAATAAGCAAATTGCGCCAGTACGCGAGTCTGTAGTCTTGTCCAGCGCCCTTTACAACAGTGTCACGTGTGAGCAGATCGTTACGCATCATCTGGGCGACTCTGGCGTTAAAAACAATCTCCTCTATAACAAGAAAACTCATGACATAACATCTTTTCAAGGCCACGAAGACGCCATGGCCCTGAAGACGATGTGGATGCGCATCTCGCGAGATGGTTGCGATCATATTCCTGTCTGGGACGGAATTCCTGGAGTACCGAAGGCGACTGACAATCAGAATATTACTTGGCCACGCACAGTTTCTGTCCGGGTTCGAAGAGGGCAGGTGTGCGGGAATTCCAGCTCAACAGTCGATCTCGACGATTTCTACTGGTACCAACTTGGCGATCCCAAAGAGGTCGATCGCATCCAATCTCTCTTTCCCCCGGATGGCGTCCATACTGGCGACTTCATGATTCTGGTGGGCATGCACGTGGCCACCCGCGAAATTCCCAATTGGGTGTGGTCGACATTCTGGTGGCACGACCATCCAGTTTATGGCGCCTTTGCCGCAGACCGCCCCAGTCCAAGCTTGATCCGGGGCACATGGCGGCATTACCTGATGGACACCGCCTATGACATGGACCGCCCCTGGCAGTCCACGGCACAGCCGAAAGCCACTTTCAATCCTTATCTTGAAGGCGACATGCCTGACGGTGTCCGATCGAATTGCATGACCTGTCATCGTCGAGCTGCGTGGCCTGTGCCGAACGACAAGCGTGAGACGCTCAGTTCGAAGGGCGTCGGGCTCGAATTCCGGAACATCGTCGTGACCGGGAGTGAAGCGGCAACGGCATCGTATTTTCCAGAGTATGAAGACCTGCTTAGGTTGAGTTTTCTGTGGACACTCGCCAGGCCCGATCCGCCGCCCAATTGATTTTCGCCGGTCACGTCCACCAGCCCATCGGCAAGATAAGGGACGTCACCTCGCGGTCAGGCGCCCCCCTGGAACTGGACTTGTGTTGAACCCGACAGCAACGTCTCTGCTAAGCCACCCTACAAAACGATATCCGATAATCGTCCTGGGCACTTTGTCTCTGGTCGAAAAAAAGTCCTTTCGCAGGCCTAACGTGTTGAGAACGATTCGTATCTGGAGCCGGCCCAGGCTCTCTCTTCGTCTGCGCTCGAGTTCGAGAAGGATCTCGGCTGGACGCCCAGTCTGGATGCGCTACCGTGCAGTCTCCCGCGAGCTGTGGAGAATTGGTTTTCGCTGCGCCTCCTCGGCTGTGCGGTGAATCTTCGAACGGAGCGATAATCGGCACATGCAACGACGCCAATTCCTTGGAAGCGCCGCGGTAGCGCTCGCGGCCCAGCGGATCCGCGGAGCTAATGACCGCATCGCCGTGGGCCTGATCGGTTGCGGCGGCCGGGGGCGGTATGTAGCAGGCTTGATGCGCGAGGCGCCCGGCGTCGAGTATGGCGCGGTCGCGGATGTTTACCTCGCGAACGCCGAGCGTGCGAAAGAATGGGCCGGTCCGCAGGCGCAGGCGTATCAGGATTTCAGGCGGCTGCTCGAGCGGAAAGATATTGACGCCGTTCACATCGCCACGCCCGACCACTGGCACGCCGCCATCACGGTGCTCGCCTGCCAGGCCGGCAAAGACGTCTACGTGGAGAAGCCGCTCGCGCACAATGTCCGCGAAGGCCGCGCGATGGTGTCAGCCGCGCGGCGGTACAACCGCATCGTGCAGGCCGGCACGCAGCATCGCTCGGCGGCGCACTTCCGCGAAGTTGAAAAAATCGTGCAAAGCGGCGCGCTGGGGAAAGTGAACTGGGTGCGCGTCTGGAATTACACCAACCGCTACCCGGAAGGCATCGGGCACGAGGCTGATTCCGAGCCTCCGGCCGGCCTCGACTGGGATTTCTATCTCGGCCCGGCGCCATACGTGCCTTTCAACCGCAAGCGCTTCCTTGTTACATACCGCTGGTTCTGGGACTACTCGGGCGGCTACATCACGGACTTCGGCACCCACCGGCTGGATACCGTGCATCAAATTATGAACGTGACTGCGCCACGCACGATCGCGGCCAGCGGCGGGCGCTTCAGCCTGCGCGACGACGGCGAAATTCCCGACGTGTTGCAGGTGACGTACGAGTATCCCGGTTTCGTCATGAGTTATGAATCGTGCCTGCTCAACGGCCACGGCGTCGGCGGGCGCACTCCTGGAATGCAGTATTACAATGCACGCGGCGCGGAGGATCGGCCCAACGGCATGGCTTTCTACGGGACGCGCGGTGCGTTGTATGCCGACCGCATCGGCTACGAAATCTATCCCGAACCGAACAAGCCCGGTTCGGCTTCGCCGCCGCTCGAGCGCACGCAGATGAATACTTCGGATGCCACGCGGCTGCACGCGGCGAATTTCATCGAGTGCGTGCGTTCGCGCAACACGCCTTCCGCGGAGGTGGAGACCGGTCATCGCTCCACCACCGTGGCGCACCTCGGCAACATCGCCTTCAAGACGGGCAAGAAGCTGCATTGGAACGCGGACACCGAGGAATTCGCCGGCGATGCCGAGGCGTCGAAGCTGCTCGCCCGTCAGGCGCGCAAGCCTTGGGATTTGATTTAGTGGCACCGCAGATTCGCTAGGATAGTCCAGGTGACCAAGGCCCGGCTGTTGATCATCGGAGCGAACGGCTTTCTGGGACAGCACCTGTCGAAAGCGGGTTTTTGTTTCGAGGTATTCGAAGCTGACCTGGCGGCTCCGCGGGGCGAGCGAGGCTTCGCGATGGATGTCACATCGTCTGCGAGCGTGGATGTGGGTTTCAAGCATGCGCGGCCAAACGTTGCCGTTCTTCTCGCCGCGGTCTCGGATATCGATCAATGCGAACAGCACCCAGAGATCGCTGAAGCAGTGAATGTGTGCGGCGCGGCTCACGTGGCCGAAGCATGCGCGCGCAGCGGAGCCCGGATGGTATTCACGTCGTCCGCGGCTGTCTTCGATGGCACCCGGCATGGCTACACGGAGAGCGATGCTGCCACTCCGCTGAGTGTCTATGGCAGAACGAAGGCGCGCGCCGAGGAATTGATTCTGGCTAAGCTGCCTAACGCGTTGATCCTCCGCCTAGCACTGGCGATCGGATTCGCCGAGGGTTCCGGAACCAATGCGATGCTCAATCGGTTCGCGGCGAAACTCGGAGCGGGCGAATGCGTTTGGCTTCCCGATTTCGAGTACCGCAATCCGATCGATGCCGGCACACTCAGCACTTTACTGCTGGAACTGCTTGGCGCTGCCCGTGCAGCTGGCATCTTTCACGTGGGCGCCAGGGAAGCAATCTCGCGTTTCGAACTCGGGGTCAAGCTGGCGCAGAGGATGGGCTTCTCGCCACAACTTGTCCAAGCACAAACCGAGCCGCTGCCAGGCCGGGCGCCACGAGGCTTAGATCATTATCTTCTGACCCGCAAACTCGGTGAAGTGTGCCGCACACCGGTCCCCAGTTGCGACGACGTTATCGAAAGAGCTCTCCATGCCACTACCCAAAGCAATTCATGAACTCGAGTACGGTCAAGGCTCCATTTACGGGCCGGAGGAAAAAGCTGCGCTCGATGACGTGCTGTGTAGCGGCGCTCCTTCCTGCGGGCCCAAGGTGAAGCAGTTCGAAGAGAGCTTCGCGAGTTACTGCGGCGCTTCCTACGGACTCGCCGTCACCTCCGGAACGACAGGTCTGCAACTGGCGGCGATCGCGGCGCGCCTGGGGCCGGGCGATGAGGTGATCACGACGCCCATTAGTTGGATTTCGACGGCCAATGCCGCCGTGGCTCTAGGAGCGAAGGTTGTGTTCGCGGATGTGGATCCACGGACGCTGAATCTGGATCCGGCCTCCATAGCCCGGACGATTACCGATCGCACGAAAGCGATTATCGTGGTGCATCTCTACGGTCAGTGTTGTGACATGGACCCGATCATGGAACTGGCGCGGCAGCGGGATATTCTGGTGATCGAAGATTGCGCACACACCGCGGGCGCGGAGTACAAGGGTCGCAGGGCCGGCACGCTGGGCGACATCGGGGTCTTCAGTTTCCACCAGCAGAAGAACATGGTGACGCTCGGAGAGGGGGGCATGCTCACTACCGCGAGGCACGATCTGTACGAACGCATGTTGGGGTTCCGGTCGCTATGCTGCCGCACCTATGATCCCAAGGGGAAATACCTTCCGCTGGATGAGTCCAAGCAGCCCATGGGAAAGCGCTACTGGTACCTGGATTTCGACGATATCGGCTTCAACTTTCGAATGACGGATGCGCAAGCGGCGACGGGTCTCGAGCAGTTGAAGAAGCTGGATCAGTTCAATGCACGGCGGATCGAGATCGCCAATATGTATAGTGAAGGACTGCGCAACGTTCCGGGAATCACGACGCCATATATTTCTCCGGACATGAAACACGTCTTCCATATCTACTGTGTGCTGGTGGGACCTGAGTTCCGTTTAAGCAAGGAAGACTTCATGTGGGAACTGTACACGGCGAAGGGCATCAAAGCGTGGTCGCATTACATGCCGATCCATCTCACCACGGCCTACCGCAAGCTGGGCCATGCGGAGGGCGAGTGCCCGGTGGCAGAGGCGTTGTTCCAAAAGTATGTGAGCTTACCCATTCATCCGCGGATGACAGAAGCATCTATCAACTATGTGATTGACAGCATCCGGGAATTGGCATGACAGGTTTCGAAGCTCAGGTCAGCCGCATTCGGGCCGAAGGCGATTTCTTTGAGGCCGGGTCACCGGTCTTTATCGGAAGATCTCCGGGGCGCCTGGACCTGATGGGCGGCAACGTGGATTATACGGGCGGCCTGGTATTTGAAGCGACCATTCGCGAAGCTACCTGGGCAGCCGTGCAGTTGCGGGCCGATCGACGCATGCACTTTTGGAACCCGCAGATGGCCGAGCGCGGCTGGCGGGACCGTATGGAGTTCGCATTCGATGACATGACGGACGAGGAAAGCGTGCGCCGGCTCGTGAATGCGGATCCGGCTCATCGGTGGACCGCCTACGTGCTGGGAATATTCTATTGGCTGCGGCTCAATTATCCAGACGTTGTGCAAAGCGGGGCAAGCGTCTTGATCCACTCAGAAGTCCCGCTGAATAAGGGGGTCAGTTCGTCGGCGGCGGTTGAGGTCGCCGTTATGAAGCCAGCCGCCGCGGCTTACGGAATCGACCTGCATGGTATTGAACTCGCCGAGGCCTGCCAGTGGGTGGAGAACGTGATCGCCGAATCGGCCTGCGGCATCATGGATCAAGCCGCGGCCGTGCTGGGCGACGAAGGATACGTACTGCCGCTTTTGTGCCAGCCGTGCGAGACACGGCCGCTGGTCCGGCTTCCCGAAAAGCTGCGATGCTGGGCGGTGGACTCCGGGGTCAGCCACGCGGTTACCGGAATCGAATACGAAGCCGCGCGGGCGGCTGCTTTCATGGGATACAAGCTGATCTGCGATCAGGAAGGGCTGCCGGTGACGCGCGACTCCGCGAGCCGCATACCGCGCTTCACCGATCCTCGATGGCGCGGCTACCTTTCGGAAGTAACCCCGTCGCTGTTCCGCTCGAAATACGAAGCACGGCTTCCTGAAGCTATGCCGGGATCAGAGTTTCTGTGCGACGCGGAGTTTCATGCGGATCCTTTCACCCGGGTTCTGCCGCAGATCTGCTACCGAATCCGGAACTGTACCCGTTATGCGTGCGAAGAGAACCAGCGCATTCAGGTGTTCGTGGAACTGGCGCGGGGCGCCGGTGCGGAAGATTCCGAGGAGGCCTGGCGGCTGATGGGCGATTTGATGTATCAATCGCACTACTCTTATACCCAATGCGGGCTGGGCAATGAGGCGACCGATCTGCTGGTGGATCTGGTTCGAGAGCAAGAGGGTCTCTATGGAGCCAAGGTAACCGGCGGAGGTGCGGGAG
Organism: Bryobacteraceae bacterium; assembly: GCA_050011295.1. Lineage (GTDB taxonomy): Bacteria > Acidobacteriota > Terriglobia > Bryobacterales > Bryobacteraceae > Palsa-89. Next base: position 50,120 of record JBEKJJ010000008.1, on the reverse strand, counting down.
GTACGGTTGCCATTCTTGGCCACAGCGACGCCGAGGAAGCGTTTCGTCGCGTGGTGCAGCGCTATGGCGAGTTGCGGCAGATTCAGCCATATGTGTTTGACGGCAGTTCGATGGGCGCCGACCGGTTCGGGGTCCTGGTGCAGACGGGATGACAATACGCAAAGGGCGAATGCTGTGGTATTTTGCGTTGCTGGCGATGGCATCCTTGATCTGGTCGGCCCAAGGCACGGCGGTAAAGTTTCTGAACCGCCAGATGCAGCCGATCGCTATCACCTTTGTGCCCTTCTATGTCACCACCATTCTGTTTGTACCGTTGTTGATCCGCAAGCGGCGAGCCAATCCGGATGCCGCGCGGCCCACCTGGCGAGACTGGGGCAAATTCACTTTGGCCGGCGTGGTGGGGCAGGTTCTCGCGCAGTTGGGAATGACCTGGGGTATTTCGAAATCGCTGGCTTCGAACGGCGCGGTGCTTAACCTGATGATACCCGTCATCACGGCCGTCCTGGCTTCGTTCATGCTGCGCGAAAAACTGACGATGCTGCGGATTGCCTCTCTCGCATTTGGGCTGGTGGGCGTGTTGCTGATGTCGGTACAGGATCTGCGAGAAAGTTCGCTTCTCGAGATGAAATACATTGCGGGAAACAGTCTCATTCTGGTGGGCTGTTTCGGTTCCTCATTCTATAACACTTACTGCAAAGGCCTGATGCGGCGGTTTCAGGAAATCGAGATTTTGATCTTCAGCTATATCACAGCTTCCGTGGCCAGCATTCCGCTGCTGATCTGGGTGGAGCCGTTCCACTGGAGTGTATTAGCGGCGTTCGATTGGAAATCATGGGCTGCTTTCGCGTTCCTCGCGATCTTCATGTATGGGGCGTCGATGCTACTCTTTTTTGCGGCGCTGGAACACCTGGACGTGACGGTGGCTTCGGTTTCACTCTATCTGGTTCCGATCTTTGGGGTGCTGCTAGCGGCAGTGTTTCTCGGAGAACGTTTGAGCACGCTGGCACTGGTGGGCTCCGCGATTGTTCTGGCAGCAACATTATTGATTGCGAAATACGATACCAGTTACTGAGTTCGACGGCAGGTGAATCATGAAGAATCTCTTTTTCGTAGCTGTGCTCGCTGCGGCGGCTGGCCAGATGGGCGCCGAGGAACCGTTCCCAGTTATCTCCAAAGTGGATGCCTCCAGCATTGCGGGCCGTCCGGTTCAACTGGATGGCGAGCGGAAATTGCTGCCCTGGCCCATGCCGGATAACACTGGATATTCCTACAGCTCTCACTTCCTCACGCAATGGAGCATTCTCTGGGATCAATACAACCGCCAGCGCTATCCTTACTTTCATTGCTGTTTTGATTTCGACCGCACGACTTTTGAGATGCAGCCGGAATGGCACTGGGCCAACTCCACGGCTTACCTGCGCGCCATGTTGCAGGGCTTCATCGAGCGGCTTTATCCTTACACCGGCGATTCCAACACGATCACCTTCCTTCAGAATTTTATCGACTACGAATTGGAAAACGGCCTGACGCCGGAGAATTACGTGTGGGGAGGTGTGCCGTACCCATCGGCCAATCCGGGAAACCGCCGTTACACCGGATGGAGCCAGCACGGAGAGGACTATATCGAACCGCACGTGGTGGGCGAGGATGGCTACGCCTATCTCCGCTTTTACGAGATGACCGGCAACACGAAATACCTGCAGGCCGCGATCCGTTGCGCCGCCGCGCTGGCGAAGAACTACAGTAAGGGCGACGCGGAGCGCTCGCCCTGGCCGGTGCGCTGTTATGCCCGCGATGGCAAGATGGCGGGGCCCGGAATGGGCCCGTATTCCGCAAATGTCGTCGAGCCCATCATGCTCTTCGATGAGTTAATCCGGCTGGATCAGGGCGATGTCGCCCGCTACCGGCAGGTCCGTCAGGCGGCATGGGAGTGGCTGCAGCAATACCCGATGAAGAACAATGTGTGGGTTGGATATTTCGAGGATGTCCCGCCCCGCATGGAAAACATGAACCAAGTGATCCCGTTGGAATATGCGCGCTATGTTCTTTTGAATCCGGATAAGGACCCGGAGTGGCGCGACCACGTGCGCAAACTCATCGAATGGGTAAAGACTACTCCAAAATGGCCCAAGTACATCGTGCATGGCGCTACCGTCACCACTGAGCAGGGCGACGGCAAGAGTTTTTGCTGCAACGCTCCGAATGAGTGCTGCGACAGCCATACCTCGCGTCTGGCCGCCATCGAGGCGCTGTACTTTGCAAAGACGGGCGACGCGGCGTATAAAGAGGAAGCATTCCGGTCGTATAACTGGGTGACGTATTTCCAGGGCATGCCGCCCAACGCACATGCTCCGTTCAGTACCCAGTGGTGGTTCACCGACCAATTCGCCGATGGCCCGCGCCGCTTGATGGACGGCTTCTGGGCGGTTCCCGAATGGGCGCCGGCGGATGAATCGCACCTGCTCGGCTCGCACTCAGTGGTCACGAAGGTCGTGTACGGAAAGGGCTCGGTTACTTACTCGACGTTCGATGATTCTTCGACGGAGGTCCTGCGCTTGCTTTTCGTTCCGGAGTCGGTTTCAGCGGGTGGCCGCAAACTGGCGCGCCGTGCGAATCTCACCGAGGAGGGCTACATGTTTGACGATGCCACGCGAGTAATGCGCATCCGGCACGATCATTCGCGCGACGTCGATATAGAGGGGAGTGCCGTTGAGCCTGTACCGCTGATCGTGGACTTCGACAATCCGCACGTCGGCGCTAACGTGAAGTTGCGGGGCGAGTATCCGTCAGGCGTAATCGACTGGGGCGAGGAGCAGTGGAAGGTGTGTCCGCCGGCGGGCCGCATGAGCACCTTCTCGCTTGGCGCCGTCGAGACGAATGCCACCGAGGGGCAGTTTCGCTTCTTCTACCCGCGGGTCTTGATGCGGCTGGACGTTTACAACCCACTGGCCCAGGACGTCCAGCTCACGCTGCGGGCGCCGGAAATGCGGGAGGTTACATTCAGCCTGAAGGCAGGCCAGTTGCAGCGCATCAAGACTGGCTGGATAAATCGAGCGTCGGTCGTCTACTTTGAATCCGATTCTCTGTCAGCGCTCCGTTTCGACAATCTGGGTTACTCGTCGTATTTCCGGGGAAAGACCGATTAGCAGCCACGGAGGCTGGCATTGAATAGCGCACGACGTTCTCGTCTTGACTTCGAGGCCTACTAAAACGCCGCTTTCATGTGGTTTCTCCGCTGGGCGACGCCGCCCAGAATCCGGGGCGTCCAGCAGGGTAACCGGATCACTTTGCAGACTGCTGTTTGCCACGAGGGAAGAGATTCAGCGCGACGAAGTTCATACAGTCGCGCGGTGAGTCGGAGGTGGGCCATCGTCAAACATGTGTCCCAGGTGGGAATCGCAGCGGCTGCACGGCTGGCGGAGCTTTTGGAAGCCGATCGCGAAGGAGAATGTTGTGGGTCGCGCGGACAATTCGTAGGGGATGCAAGGGTGGAAGTTCTGCCACCAGGCGTTGAATTGTGAGATACGATTGGGAGCAGGCCAGAATGAAAACACCTAAAACTCCTCTAGAGACTGCTGGATCGGAAAGCTCGAAGCAGAATCGAAACACTATCGCCGAGTGGGCAATCACGATTCTTCTGCTTCTGTTTGGGACCACGACACTCTGTCAGGCATTCGTTATTCCCACCGGCTCCATGGAGGACACGCTGCGGGTAGGCGATCATCTGCTGGTTGACAAGCTGGCTTATGCACCTGCTGGACCGATCGGAAAATATCTGTTGCCATACCAAGAGCCAAAACATGGCGACATTATCGTATTCCGGTATCCACCAGATATCAGCAAAACGCTAGTCAAGCGACTCATTGGAATGCCCGGAGATCGCATCAGGATTGCCAATGGCGTAGTCTACCGAAACGGACAAAGATTGAACGAGCCGTACGTTTATCACAAGTATGCTTACGACCCCGCGCTCGACAACTTTCCTTGGCCGTGCTGCCGACCTGTGAAGGAGGACCTTGCACGAAAGGAGCAAGATGAGATGGTCAATCAGAATGTTAGCTCAGGCGAAGTGATCGTTCCGGAAAATCACTTTTTCGGGATGGGAGACAACCGAGACAATTCTTCTGACAGTCGATATTGGGGCTTTATACCCAGAGAAAATATCATTGGTAAACCGTTCCTTATCTATTGGTCGTATCGAGCGTCTACGGAGGATTTAACAGGTGAGACGGCCGGTTCAATCCTAACGCACACGATCGACCTGGCGGAACATTTTTTCACTCGGACTAGATGGGATCGGACCTTCAAGTTAGTACGCGGGTTCCCGGACTCTGAACTCCCACAACAGCCTCTTCCCGTTAATCCTGGTCTGCCCAATCCATAATGCAGGAACTCTGCGTTTCCTTCGGGAATCGGTCAGGACATCACAACTTCAATTCTGCCCTTGCGGGCGATCTACTACGGGTTGAACGGGAATCGAGCGTTGAACAGCGCCGCCATCCGGCGAAAAATCCACTTCAATTTCCTGTGGGGGGCATTGCAAAGTCGGCTCTGTTCCAGCGATGAAGTAGGACATTGGACCGCCCGGGCACGCTTGGCCGGACTCGATATCTACTCCGACGTTAACCACTCCGGACGGCGGCACAAATGGCCTGGCATTCCCATACTGCTTGTATCGCGCAGCCCGCATCATGAATTCGGTCCAAATCGGCAGGGCCGAACGCGCGCCTTCCAGGCCAAGTTCGCGGTAGTCGTCGAAACCCACCCATACCAGGCACAGCAGCTGCGAAGTGAAACCCGCGAACCAGCCGTCGTGCGAGGTACCGGTCTTGCCCGCAGCAGGCAGCCTGAATCCGCGGGAACGAACACCAGCGGCCGTTCCGCTACGCATAACCTCCTGCAGCATGTCGACCATAAGAAATGCCACCCGCGAGTCGAGAACGCGTTTTGTCTCGGGACTATGGTGATACAGCTCGGCGGCATTCGCATCGTTGATCGCGTCGATGAAAGTGGGTTGAACCCGAACGCCGTCGTTCGCAAACACAGTGTAAGCGCGAGCCAGCTCAAGCGGAGTAGCTTGGTACGCTCCCAGCGCGATCGCCGGGGTCCCCTTGATTTCGTCGTTCAGACCGGCCTGCCGTGCCAGGGAGGCAACGTTCGAGAATCCCACCATTTCCCCCACCTTCACCGTGGCGACGTTGAGCGAGTGCGCCAGCGCCTGGCGAAGCGTGACTGTCCCCCGGAAGTCGCCCTTGAAATTGTTGGGGCTGTATGTCTGATTTTCAAATTGAAAAGTGGTGGGTGAATCGTCTACGGTGGATGCCTCCGTGAGAACCTGATTCCCGCCCACCACTGCTGTATTCACCGCCGCCGCATAAACAAACGGTTTGAACACGGAGCCTGGCGGACGTTTCGAAAGCACGCGGTTTAGTTGGCTAGCAGCATAATCGCGGCCGCCACACAAAGCCTTCACCTCACCGGTATGTGGATCGAGCGCGATTAGAGCAACCTGGGGCCTGTTTCCCGCGTGCCCGTTCTTGCGGCGGGCCAGCGTCGCATCCACTAGCCGCATGCCGTCGGCAATGGCTTGCTCGGCGGCCTTTTGTAGGCGTGGGTCGAGAGTGGTGTAAACGCTAGCCGATCCGCTGGGGTGCTCGTCCAGATCTTTGGCCGCCTCGTTGCCCGCGATATCGAGAAAGTATGCGGCTTCGGAAACCTCGCTAGTTCCCGGATGAAGCCCGAGCGGCGCGGCGACTGCTTCCGAATACTGCGCCTTAGTAAGATACTTGTTCTCGTACATCAATGACAGGACCACATTGCGGCGCTCCAGTGCGCGATCGGGATGATGGAAGGGATTCAGATGGCTTGGCCGCTGGATCAACCCCGCTAGTGTCGCGGCTTCGGTTAGATTCAACTTTTGCATGTCCTTATTAAAATAAACTCGCGACGCTTCGCCGAAGCCGTTGATACTGAACGTGCCCTCGCTCCCGAGATAGACCAGGTTGCAGTAGTATTCGAAAATCTGCTGCTTAGTGAGCTTATGTTCGAGATGCAAAGTGATGAGCGCTTCCGTCACCTTACGCTTCCAGTTCTTGTCATGATCCAGCCAGAGATTCCGGGCGAGCTGCATGGATATGGTGGACGCACCCTGCTCCTTGCGATGCTCCCGCAGGTCTACATACGAGGCCTTCGCGATTCGGAGGAAGTCTAGCCCGGAGTGTTCAAAAAACCGTTTGTCTTCGACTGAGACAACCGCGTGGACCAGCACCGGTGGAATATCCGGATATTTGACCAGCAGCCGCTTGACGCGCCCTGCGTCCGACATGTTAATGATGGGCTGCGGAGGAAGTTCGGTTTGTAGAACGCGGTGGTGATTGCCGGGATCGGTGATCGATGAAATCACTCCGTTCGAAACTTGTGTCGCACCGGAGCGCTTCAGAGTGCCGATTTCTACGTCTGTAACCGGATCGCCCACGGTCACGATTTCTGGCGCGGAGAAATAAGTAAAGGTGTGCTGAAAGGCTCCTGCCGCAAGTTGCCGGTCAACGCGCTTGGAGAGCCGGTAATACGGAATTGTGACGCTGCATATAAGCGCAACCAAAAGCGCGGCGGCTGAAAAGAGTATCCATTTCGGAAGATTCTGAAACCGAGACTGGTTCGGCACTTTTTCTGATTCGGATTCTGCCGGCTGCAGCATTACGAAATGTGAAATGCACGCCGGATTCCAGGAAGGTGCATCATGGCCTCAACAGTTTAGCCTCACCGACATGCTCGGGATGTCGATTTTACAGGAACATTCGGCGACGAGCGGTAGATCACGGTAACAGCGCGCTGTAACAGGGGTTAAGCTTGTTGCGTTTGGCGATGAGTAATGCAAGTATGTAGAAGCTGGCATAAGGGGAAATCATATCTTCGGTAGCCCCACCAAAAGAGATAGATCCAAAGGGGAGCGAATTGTCTACCTTCTTCTTCAGAAATCTGATTGTCTTGGCAGTCGTGGTTACACTCGGGGCAGCGTCCGCCTCAGCCGACATCGCGGTTGAAGTTTTCACTTTTACCGGCCAGTGCACTGACTGCACCGGCACCGGCACCGGCACGTTGATTCTTCTCGCCGGTTATGTGTTGGGCACGGACCTTTCAGCTCAAGACCTTTACAGTTTCAACTACAGTTCGAACCTGATTCCGGATCTCTCGATTCACAATGATCCCAGTGAGGTGCTATCCGGCATCCTTCCGGTCGGACTCGGCCCCGCGAACATCTCCATTTCCGGTGCGAACGGCAGCTTCAATACGAGTTCGGACGGAACCTGGTCGGCCTTCAACCCACCGGCCGATGTCGGCACGAAAGGCATTTGGAGCACGGCTTCTGTGACTCCGACTCCTGAACCTTCGGCCCTGCCGATGATCGGCTTATGTGTAGCAGGTGTCATCTTCCTCCGTAGGCGACGGATGCCCTCTCGACGCGCCCCTGCGTCCGTCTAGCGGGTCGATGCCGCTCTACTATGCGCCATCTCATTAGATGGTCGTGGCGTAGATAATCCCGAGACCTGCCCAGCCACTCCTCGCATTTGCCCCGGTGATATTCCCAGCAGTTGTCGAAGAACGTAATCCCGCCATCGATCGCCTCCTCGACAATTTGCATAGCGATCTTTTGCTCTTGCGGATCGCCCAAATGATGGCCGCCGCATGCGATCGCCGAGATCTTTACGTCGGTCTTGCCGAAATTTCGCACTGCGATATCGCTGCTGGTGGGCATTGGACGATTACTTCGGACTCATTGGGAAGACGGCCCTGGGCTAAAAACGTTTCATCCGAGACAATGACGATGCAACCAACGATCTGGTCGGATTCGTGGCCGATCCCAATGTCGCCATCCAGGAACCGAAGGCGTTCCCGAGAATTGTCTGAAACGCTATGGAGAGGATCGAGTCCCACGAGCGGAACGCCGTGGTTCACAATGAGGCAATGGCGGCTGGAAAAAGTAGCAAGAACTTTCGGCGGATTTTTCGGTTGCGCCTGAAGGACATTGGCTGGTTAATGCGGGAGTCCGCAAGTAATTGGAATTATGACAACGCTCAACGGTTGAGCGCCTCGCTTGCGTTTTATACCCTGCTCTCGCTCGCCCCACTGCTGGTGGTGATTGTTGCTGTTGCCGCGATGGTCTTTGGCCGCCAGGCCGCGGAAGGACAACTTGCCTGGGAAATCCAGGGCATCGTTGGGATGGATCAGGCGCGGGCAATCGAGGCCGTGATTCGAGCCTCTATAAAGCCAGAGGGCGGCGGCTTGATCCCCACGTTGTTCAGCGTGATCACTTTAGCCTTGGGAGCAACATCAGTGGTGGTGGAACTCGAAGATTCCCTCAACCTTATCTGGCACGTCCAAACCAGTGGCAGCACAGCTCGCTTTGCGGGTATCGCCAGTTTGCTAAAGCAGCGCTTTTACTCCTTCGCTATGGTTTTGGGAGTCGGGTTCCTTTTGCTGGTTTCGCTCGTGTTTAGCACCTGGGTGGCCGCCATGGGTACGTTCTTAGCTTCTATGCCGCGGCTTCATCAGTCCAGCGTGCACATATTAGCGTTTCTGGTTTCGTTCATCGTGGCAACCTTCCTCTTTGCCGCAATCTATAAGATCATGCCGGATGTGACGCTGCAATGGAGCGACGTATTGGTGGGGGCTTCGGTCACGTCGCTCATCTTCACTGCCGGCAAGCAGTTGATCGACTTGTATCTGGGAAAGGCGGGAATCGGGTCCACGTACGGAGCCGCGGGATCTCTGGTGCTGATTCTGTTGTGGGTGTATTACTCCGCGCAACTGTTTTTCTTTGGCGCGGAATTCACCAAAGTCTATACGAGCAAATACGGATCGCACTTTGTTGCCCGGTTGGATCCGGCGCCGCCCGGGCCGAGCCCGGTAATCCTTAATCCATAGATAGGGCCTTGTAACAAGAGGGAGGTTCCAAGTGTCCATCCTGGCTCTCACAGCATCGAGCGCGCCTGGGCAGATCACGCGGTTCGAGGGCCAGTCAATCGTCGAGATCACTTTCTCGCCCGCCCAACTGCTCGATCCAGCCGACTTGGCCAACGCGCGGGCTCTCAAGAAGGGAGCCTTTGCACGCGGAAGATGTTGCGCGAGCCATTGATGGCCTGTTTGCCACTGGCCGTTTCGAAGATATCGTGGTGGAGGCGGAACCTTCCCCGGCCAGCGTCGCGATCGTTTTCAAGGTCAAGAACACCTGGAGCTTCGGTGGAGGGTAAGGTGAGCCAGGCGCCGAATCGCGAGCAGTCTGACGAGCGCGGCTCAATTCAACCTGGGAGCAGCTTTTCATGATCGGGACGTTACTAACGGGATGGCCGCTGTACTATTTGATGTTATTCACCTCTTCGGCGTGGCGAGCGAGGATCGCCTGGAGCTTCCGAGCCGGTGTCAGTTGGGGGTTCGCTTCGTGCTGGTTCGCGCAGTTCAGGCAAACCGGAAACTCGCGGTCGAGGATGTTGGTTGCTCCTCCGCAATAGGTACAGCTTGCCATTTTCTTCGGGACACTCCTATGTATTGACTACTCAAGTTGCTTTCTGTTTCATATCATTGAAATTGATCCGGGAATCTCCGGTCTAATAGACGTGAGACAAGGTTACGTACGAAGGCGGGTTCCGGTTGGAGCAGAGGTAGTAGAAGGAGGGGTTCACTTTCGAGTTTGGGCGCCCCGGAGGCGCCGTGTCGACGTGGTTATCGAGGGAGCCCAAGAACGCGTTGTGGCTCTGGCAACGGACGGTTCGGGTTACTTTGCCGGCTTGGCGGAGGGCGTGGGAGCCGGCCAGCGTTACAAATACGGGCTGGATTCGGCTAACAGTTTCCCCGATCCGGCTTCCCGCTTTCAACCAGAAGGTCCGCACTTCGCGTCTGAGGTAGTGGACCCCAGCTTATTCAAATGGACCGACTCCAGTTGGCGCGGAGTGATTCTCGAAGGCCAGATTATCTACGAAATGCACATCGGAACATTTACAAAGGAGGGTACCTGGACAAGCGCTGCTGGTGAACTGCCGTTCTTGGCGGAAACCGGCATTACTGTAGTTGAAGTTATGCCGGTGGCGGAGTTCCCGGGGCGATTTGGATGGGGCTACGACGGCGTACACATGTTCGCGCCCTCGCATCTCTACGGGAGTCCGGATTCCTTCCGCAGCTTCGTGAATACGGCGCATGCGCTCGGGATGGGAGTGATCTTAGACGTGGTTTACAATCACTTCGGTCCCGACGGTAATTATCTTCCGGAGTTTTCCTCCTGTTATTTCTCCGACACCGAACACACTGACTGGGGCGCTGCCATCAACTTTGACGGTCCCGATTGCGGGCCGGTGCGTGAGTTTTGCACCTCCAACGCAGGTTACTGGATTGATGAATACCACTTGGATGGGTTGCGATTGGACGCGACTCAGGACATCCATGACCGTTCCAAAGAGCACATCTTGCGCGCCATCGCGCGAGAGGTCCATCGAAAGGCGGATCCCAGAAAGGCCATTATCGTGGCGGAAAACGAGCCGCAGCAAGTACAGTTGGTTCAACCGCCCGACCAAGGAGGCTATGGGCTAGACGCCCTGTGGAATGACGACTTCCATCACGCCGCCATGGTGACTATGACGGGACGCAACGAAGCGTACTACACGGACTATTTGGGGAAACCGCAAGAGTTTATTTCTACTGTAAAGTACGGCTTTCTCTATCAGGGGCAATACTACAAGTGGCAGAAGAAACGCCGCGGCAGCGCCGGTTTACATATGCCGCCGGCGTCGAAAGTGATCTTCATTCAGAATCACGATCAAGTGGCAAATTCCGCGTACGGCCTCCGCTGTCATAACTTGACGGATCCCGGCCGCTTCCGCGCCATGACCGCATTGTTGTTGCTGGCTCCATCCACGCCAATGTTATTTCAAGGACAAGAATTCGGCGCCAGCAGCCCGTTCCTGTTCTTCGCCGATCACGAACCGAAGCTCGCGGAAGCTGTCCGCAGAGGGCGAGCTGAATTTCTGGGTCAATTCCCCAGCTTGGCGACACCAGGAATGTCAGAACTCTTCGCCGATCCCTCCGATCCCGCGACTTTTGAACGCTCGAAGTTGGATCACCGGGAGCGCGAAACTCACGCCGCAGTTTTAACGCTGCACCGCGACTTGCTGCGGCTGCGCCGGGAAGATCCTGTGTTTCGATCCCAGCGAACCAATGGAGTGGACGGCGCGGTTCTCGCTGAAGAGGCATTCTTGTTGCGGTTTTTCGGAGAGGACGAGGATGACCGGCTGCTGCTTATCAATTTCGGAGTCGATTTGCACCTTAGTCCGGCGCCTGAACCCTTGCTCGCTCCTCCCGCCGGGTGCGAATGGACCGTGCTGTGGTCGAGCGAGCATCCAAAATATGGTGGAACAGGGGCGCCCGCGCTGGACAGCCCCGAGAATTGGCGGATTCCTGGTCATGCGGCTGTCGTGTTGAAACCGGAGAGGGAAGCATGAATGGACCTGTAATTCGGATCGCATGGCCGGGACGGGAACCCGCGGAATCTGAAACCAGGCTTAGCCGCGAGTGGCTGCTGACCAACGGCCTGGGAGGCTATGCATCGGGAACGCTGTTGGGAATAATCACGCGCCGCTATCACGGCTACCTGGTGGCTGCTCTGCCCGCTCCGTTCGGCCGCGTCATGATGTTCAACGATCTGGTGGAACATATAGAGCTTCCGGATGGGAAACGATTTCAACTGGGCGGCGAGGAAAGAGCCGGTGTTCCTCTCAAACTGGAATCGTCCGAACTCTTGAGTGAGTTCCGTCTGGAAGCCGGGCTGCCCGTGTGGCGTTATGAACTGGAAGGAGCCGTAATCGAAAAGCGGCTGGTGATGCCGCACGAGCAGAACTCGGTGTACGTGAACTACCGGCTGCTGGCAGGCGTGGAAAAGGCGCGTTTGATGGTGCGGCCTTCGGTTCACTTCCGTCCGCACGAGGATCCGGTGAGCGCGGAATTGGACACAGGCTATGTATTGATGGTCCACGAGGATCGTTATGAGATCGCGCTCCCGGATAAGCTTCCCGCGCTGCGATTTCTCCTGTATGGTTCACGCGCGCAGCTCACGGTGGACAAGCTGCGAATTCAGGAGATCGTGTATAGCATCGAAGAACGGCGCGGTTATCCCGCGCGGGGCGATCTGTGGAGTGCCGGCTACTTTCATGCCGAGCTCCGTCCGGACGCGGACGCCACGCTAGTTGCATCGACGGAGAGTTGGGAGTCGATGTCCGCGCTGACCCCGGCGGATGCCTTGGCGTCGGAAGAGGAGCGCCACCGGAGACTGGTGCAGAAAGCCAGCGACAACGTGGCGGGCAGAGGGAACGCTCCCGCGGCTGACAATGGGATTGTTTCGCAATTGCTGCTGGCGGCGGATCAATTCTTGATCACTCCCGGCGGACGGGTGCAGGACGTCGCACGGGCGCGCGCAGTGGGAGACGAGGTTCGGACATTAATCGCGGGCTACCACTGGTTCACGGATTGGGGCCGCGACACCATGATTTCGCTCGAAGGGATTACGCTCACTACTGGCCGGTTCAACGAGGCAGCCTGGATCCTGCGAACATTCGCGCATTATATTCGTGATGGACTAATCCCCAATTTGTTCCCGGAGGGCAAGAACGAAGGCCTGTATCACACCGCCGACGCTACTCTTTGGTTCTTTCACGCTATCGATCGCTACACGGAGGTGACTCACGACCGCTCGGTCCTCAAAATGGCATTGCCCAAGCTGGTGGATATTTTTGACCACCACATGCAAGGCACGCGATTCGGAATCGGCGTGGACCCGAGCGACGGTTTGCTCAAACAAGGCGCGGACGGCTACGCCTTGACCTGGATGGACGCGAAAGTAGACGGTTGGGTGGTTACTCCCCGGCGTGGCAAGGCGGTGGAGATCAACGCTCTTTGGTACAACGCTCTTCGTTTGTTGGAGGGCTGGCTTTCTGACGATGGGCAAGCCGGCCCCGCTTCGCGAGTGGGGGAAGCGGCGAAGAGGGCGCAAGAGTCCTTTAACAAGCGTTTCTGGTCTCCTGGAACGAAGTTTCTATTTGACGTGGTGGATGGGCCGGACGGCGACGATTTAGCTTGCCGGCCCAATCAACTGCTCGCGATATCGTTAAAGCACGCAGTGCTGGATCCGGCGCACTGGAAGCCGGTGGTTGAAATTTGTAGCGCGCAACTCCTGACACCCTTCGGACTTCGCAGCCTGTCGCCGGAGCACAAAGACTTTAAGGCAAGGTATGACGGCGATCTCCGTTCGCGCGACGCAGCGTATCATCAGGGCACGGTGTGGGCTTGGCTGATTGGCCCATTTATAGATGCTTGGTTGAAAGTTCATCCGGAAGACCCGGCCGGCGGGAGAGCCTTTCTCAAGGGCTTTGCGTCGCATCTGGATGAAGCAGGTCTCGGGTCAATCAGCGAGATTTTCGACGCGGAGGCGCCCTTCACGCCCCGAGGTTGTGTCGCGCAGGCGTGGAGCGTGGCCGAGGTGCTGCGGTGCTGGTTGAAATTGCCGGCAGGTTAGGGCGACTCTATTTACCCGAGGCGTTTAGAATGCTGGGGACGGCGCCGGGCCTCGGCTCTCTGGCTACCACCAGGGACAGAGGCGTCAGTTCGATGGATTCACCCGTAGCGCAGAAACGTGTCCCGGTTTCCAGGTCCGGATCGTTGGTATCGAGAATAATTTCCCACTTTTCCACGGCGCCAGGTTTCGGCACAAAAAAATGGATGGGCTCGTGGTGGCAATTCAGCAAGATAAGAAACGTGTCATCCTTCACCGGCTCGCCGGCTTCATCCACTTCGCCCAGGGTTTCCCCATTCAACCTAAGCCCGAGACTGCGCACCCAACCCAGGTTCCATTCATCGTCAGTCATCTCCTCGCCGTCCGGACGCAACCACACAATGTCTCTCTCGGCCGTCCCGCGGATGGAGCGATCCTGATAGAACTTCCTGCGGTGCAGATTCGGATGGCTTCGCCGGATGGCGATTAATTTCCGAGCAAACTCCATCAATTCAACCTGATGGTCGTCCAGCTTCCAATTGATCCAGGTGAGCGCGTTGTCCTGGCAGTAGGCGTTATTATTGCCGTTCTGGGTTTGGCCTAACTCATCGCCGGCCAGGACCATGGGCACGCCTTGGGAGAACAGCAAGGTTGCCAGGAAGTTGCGCTTCTGCCGATCGCGCCGCGCGATGATTTCCGGATCGTCCGTGGGACCCTCCGCTCCCATATTCCAGGAGTGGTTGTCGTTGGCTCCGTCCTTGTTATCCTCGCCGTTGGCTTCGTTGTGCTTTTCGTTGTAGCTCACCAGATCGTGCAAGGTGAAACCATCGTGAGCCGTTACGAAATTGATGCTGGCGGAAGGGCGCCGTCCGTCCCGGTCGTACAAGTCGCTCGATCCGGTGAGCCGAAAGGCGAGATCTGACAATTGTCCGTCATCGCTTTTCCAATAGCGGCGGACCGTGTCGCGGTAGCGGCCGTTCCACTCAGCCCATCCGGCCGGAAAATTTCCCACCTGATAGCCGCCTTCTCCGACATCCCAGGGCTCGGCGATCAGCTTGACCTGAGAGATGACCGGATCCTGATGAATGATGTCGAAGAATGAGGAAAGGCGGTCCACGTCGTGCAGTTCGCGGGCCAGAGTGGCTGCGAGATCGAAGCGGAATCCATCCACGTGCATTTCTTCGATCCAATACCGTAGGCTGTCCATAATGAGCTGCAGAACCTGCGGATGCCGGACGTTCAAACTATTCCCGGTCCCGGTGTAATCCATGTAGTAGCGCTGCTGATCCGCCACCAGGCGATAGTAAGTGGGATTGTCGATGCCGCGAAAGCTGAGCATCGGACCCATGTGATTGCCTTCCGAGGTGTGGTTGTAGACTACATCCAGAATCACCTCGATGCCTTCCCGGTGAAGGCTTTTCACCATGGTCTTGAACTCCGCCAACTGGCCGCCGCGATCGCCCGATCCTGAATAGCGCGCATCCGGACTGAAGAAGTTGGTGGTGTTATATCCCCAATAGTTCGTAAGGCCCTTGTCAGAGAGGTGCTTGTCGGTGAGAAAGCTATGCACAGGCATCAACTCGACGGCCGTGACTCCCAGATGTTTGAGGTATTGGACGCTGGCTTTGGTTCCGAGACCGGCATAAGTTCCCCGCATTGGCTCAGGAACGTCGGGATGACATTTGGTGAAGCCCTTGACGTGCAGTTCGTAAATGACCGTCTCGCTGATTGGAATACAGAGCGGCCGATCTTCCTGCCAGTCGAAATAGGAATTGATGACGACGCATTTCTGCATGCCCTCGGCGTCATCGGTTTCGTCGAATGATAGGTCTTCTTCAGAATGGCCGAGCTGATAAGGAAAGATCGGCGAGGCCCAATTCACCTGTCCGGCCAGCGCCTTCGCATAAGGATCGATCACCAGCTTGTTCGCGTTAAACCGCAAGCCATCGTTCGGTTTGAATGGACCATGAACGCAATAGCCGTACAGTTGTCCCGGAAGAACGCCCTTCAGATATCCGTGCCACACGTAGGTGGTCCGCTCGGGCAATCGCAAGCGCGCCGTTTCCGGACCGGTCACATCGTCAAAGAGGCAGAGCTCCACAAACTCGGCGTTCTCGGAATAGATGGCGAAGTTGACTCCGGCTCCATCCCAGGTGGCGCCGAGCGGATTGGGACGCCCAGGAAGAATGGTAGGCATGTTAGCTAAGATTCAGAACGCGTGAAAGGATCGCCCGTGCGACGCTCCATCGGGGTCGCGGCTAGGTAAGGGTTTCGCATGTTGTTCTGGAATGATAGACGCGCCGATAAGATAGTCGTTTCGGCACAGAGCCCTATCCTGGCGTGCTGGCCAATCGCTTTATCGTAACACCCGGCTGGGGGAATTCCAGACCTTCAAACCCGCGCTCGCAAGGCCATCGGATTGGCGACGAGATTCTTGTTGCGAATCGTTCGTGCTTCACTTCCGAGCGGATTTTTTCTTGGGAATTTTCGCTCCGGACTTGCGCGCCTCGCTCAGAGCGATCGCAACCGCCTGTTTACGGCTGATGACCTTTTTGCCGCTGCCGGATTTCAAGGTGCCTTCTTTTTTCTCTTTCATGACCTTGTGAATCTTGCGTTGGCCTTTGGTGCTGGACTGGGATTTTGCCATGTACTGTCTCCTTTTAGTGTTTCACCGCGCCCCGTTTGGTAAATGAGTGCATCGCCATTTTGCAGCGGGCAGGGGCCTTTCGCCGCTTCGCGGCGGCCGCCGGGGAATCGACCTTGCCGCCGGATTTCGCGACCATCGCGTGTTCGACGTCGGCGGGGATGCCGTTCTTCGGCCAGCACGGTAAACTTTGCATCGCGATGATCATTTTTATCAGTGATGGTATCGAGTTCGGCCGATTTTCTTCTTCGCGGCTTCGGTGTTGGCCTTCTCGAAGGCGGCAAACAAAGCCTTGACCGGGTCGTGTTTTTTCAGAGAGCAGCAGCCAATCGAACATTTGAATTCTCCTCTGGAGTTTTGCGCACCGGTGTTCAAGGCGGACCTCATACTGCCCACTCCGGTTTGGCAGCACGTTTGCTGCCAGCATTGTTGCGGACCTGACGGTTCGCAACATTCACGATTGGCTTATTCAAAGGAGTCCCAGTGGTAATAAATCGAGAACGCAAATCGCTGGCAGCTGATCTCCGGACGCACACCAAGACGGTCGTACCCAAAGGCGATCGCGGCGACGAAAGAAAGAGTTGACGATGCCTGCAACCGTCTGGAAGGGTTTCATCAGTTTCGGGCTGGTCTCATTTCCGGTGCGGCTGTTTTCTGCGGCACGCGCCGAAACGGTGCATTTCCACATGCTGCATAAAAAGGACCAGTCACGCGTCAAGGAAGTCTGGTACTGCGTCGAGGAAGACAAACCCATAGACCGTGCCGATATCGAAAAAGGATTCGAGATCAGCAAAGGCGAGTATGTCGCCGTCGCGGACGAGGAACTGAAGAAGATTGCGCCTGCGACCGCGACAACCATGGATATCCTCCAGTTCGTGGGCCATGATGAAGTCGATCCGATCTACTTCGAGGCCTCCTATTATGTCGCCGCCGAGGATAGAGCCGCCAAGCCATATGTTCTGTTCATCCGAGCCCTGACAGACACCAAACAGGATGCCATCGCAAAGATCTCTATGCACAACCGGGAACATGTTGTGCTGATCCGGCCTTCCAAGGGCGGCCTCGTGCTCCACACGCTGTATTATCCGAACGAATTGCACAAAGCCAACCGCAGCGAAGCGCCGGCGACGAAGTATTCGGCGAAGGAGCTGGAGTTGGCGCGTAGCCTTGTCAACCAGCTTAAGGCGCCCTTCAAGCCGCAGGAGTTCAAGGATGAGTACCGGGAGAATGTCGAGCGCCTGATCGAGCAGAAGCGCAAAGGCCAGAAATTCACGGAAGTCAAGCAGCCGCGCACGGCGCCGGTAGTCGATTTGATGGAAGCGCTGAAGCGCAGCCTTAATTCATCGGCACCGGCTCCGCCAAAGACTCCGGGCGTTCAGGCGCTCCGAAAAAGAAGACCGGGGGACGGCATAAGGCCGCTTAAGGACGACCGCTGGGCTCAGCGCTGAAGAAAGGGCCGCCTGCTAGAAGTGATGAGTGAACAGCGCGAGCAAGAGAATGATGGGTATCGGCACACCTAAGAATAAAAGCAAAACCGAACGCATGTTTCTTAATCTCCTTTTTGCTTAAACGGCTTTTACATGATCGCGCTGCCGTCCGCCGATGGTCGCGGCAAAGCTCGCGCTGAACGCCCCGATTAACAAAGCGAGAAACAACCACAGCAGCAGATGCGCGGTGGCTTTGCGCGCGGTATCCGCAGCTAGACGAGCACTCGCAACAACGTCGGCGACCCGCTTTTCCGCCTCCTGCTGACTGATTCCGGTTCTGGCGGCGACCAGCCGGGCCAAGTAGTTCTGGTCCGCGGAGGGAATCTGATCCTGCCCGAGGGCGTTGGCCAGAATAAGCCCGGCTTCCGCGTGTAATGCGGCGTTGTTAGTCTCAGGACCGATACGATCGGAGCGGAACAAACTATCGACAAAATATGCGTTCGGCTCTGTTGCCGCGCTCACGATGCCGGTTCGCGCAGAGGCGCCAGCTTGCGCGATGTGACCGGCCATCGATGCGGCGGCGGAAGCTAAGAAACTCACGCTGATAACAAGAGCGACGGCCCATGCCAGAAATCCGTTGGCTGTATCGCGGAAATAGACTTCGTCGGTGTGGATCAGCGCCCATTTCGTACGGAGCCGGCCGGTAAGATAGCCGCCCAATGACGATGCAACGATCTCGATAACGATCAGCCAGATGATGGCCGCTGTCCCGACCGTCGAAGCGGATGCGCCTACATTCGACCAGGGCGAAATGGCTGATACTCCAAATCCGGCCCCCAACGCCAGAAGGATCAGGGAGAATGCGGCGGTGACGAAGGACCCGCCGATCACCGCGCCCCAGGACACGCCCGACGAATTAGCTTCCCCTCCGGGCCAGGGGCGTTCGAATTCGACGCGATCAGCGGACATTGCAAGGGCCATTGAGGACTTCCTCCGGGAACTAAACAGCACGTCGGCGGCCATTCCTTTACAAAGCGGCCATTAAAAAACGGCCCACCCAAATAACTGAACCAGGCGACGATCCCGTGAAACTGTTTAAACCGGAGCCGATCTAATTACGGCAGATGGTTATGTCTCTCGGCGTTCAGATCACGTGGCTGTTTGTCCTCGCTCTTCCCGTAGCGTGCGTGGCCTGGACGTTCACGCACGAAGAAATATTTCGCGAGCCACGGGAATACTGCGCCGCTCGCAGCGTGAAATGCCGCAGGTTGTTCGAGCGCAAGTTCTTCTACGTGTTCACTTGCGAATATTGCTTTAGCCACTACGCTACTATCGCGCTATTGTTTCTCACGCGCTACCATCTGCTCTTCCCTGACTGGCGGGCTACGTCATCGCTGCTTTCGCACTGGTCTGGATCGCGAACTTCTACATGGGAATTTTCGGGCGCCTGCGCCTGGAGATCAAGAGCGAACGACTTGAGGTCGCACTGGAAGAGAAGCAACTGTCAAAAGAGACCGGGCGTTCGAGTGTTCGGTCTCTTGGCAGGCGTTAGGGTAGCCCAGCATAATTTCCTTCTTGCCAGGTAAATTCGCTGCTCCGCACCCTGCAGCGGTCAACGAGAGTGTCTAAGTTATTTGCGGATGGCCGGTAGCCCCGCGATGACAAGCTCTTGGCCCCGGGTCGCGCGCGTCTTCAGCCAAGTGCCGGAACGCTCGCCCGGCTCGAAGGCTCATCAGCTGCGAGCTTTATGGAGTTGATTCTTTCAGCCGGCGATCCGAGGATGGCACAAGCGTTTCGTAAGACACCTTAACAGTTGGCAGGAGTCTTACTGTTGCCGGATGTGGTTGGGAGTCTGAGGAGTCGCCGGGTATGACGACGCGGGTTATCGGGTGACCTACGGTCCCGACTGCATTCCGGTTTAGAACAGCAACACCATCGACTGAAACCTCGACGGCCGGGAAATTAAGCCAGTTTCAGTTTCCTCGAGTGGCGTCGCGAAAAAATGTGACGCTCTCATGGACTAAGCTTCCACTTTTACCAGGGAACGATGCCTCGCGTGCCTGAGAAGGTCCCAGTCGGACCATCATTCGGGAGCAGCGCCAGGCGAATGATTTCCGCTGCCCCTTCGGGGATGGTCTGTGTCCCCCGATGTTGGTTGAGATCGGTTGCCGTGTAGCCGGGCTCGGCCGAATTCACTTTGATCGACGTGTCGCGCAGTTCCCAGGCGAGTTGCACAGTGAGCATATTGAGAGCTGCCTTCGATGCGGCGTAGCCGAGATACTTCGCAGCGACATAGGTCCATGCCGGATCGCCGCTCTTCGTGAGCGATCCGAGTCCGCTCGACACATTCACGATGCTCGCGGATGGAGCCTTGCGCAACAACGGAAGCATGGCTTGGGTTACTGCCACGGTGCCCAGGAAGTTTACGCGGAAGTCCCGCTCTATTGCATCCAGACTGCAACTCGACGGCAGGCCGTCCCCCTGAGCGGCGATGCCGGCATTGTTGACGAGAATGTCGAGATGGCCGAAATCAGCATCAATAGCTTGTGCGGCATTCGCGATCGTGGCGGAATCTTCGAGATCGATCGCGAGATAGCGGACATCGCCGCCTTCGCCTTTGAGCTTGGCTGCCGCTGCCTCGCCGAGTACTTGATTGCGCGCGCCTAGTAAAACTGTGCAACCTGACGCAGCGAGCTGGTGGGCGACTTCGAAGCCAATCCCTTTGTTCGCTCCAGTAACGAGAACGATTTTCTTCGGTTCGCTTTGCATTTTTGTTTCTCTCCTCAGAGCGATAGTGAAGTTCAGGCTGCGAATGCGGTCGCGTGATCGAGATCTTCAATTAACCCGGGCTGGGTTGTCGGACGCCATCCCAGCCGTTCCTGCGTTAACGCGCTGGAAGCCGGACAGTCGGCGCCCACGAAGAACGCGAGAAAGCCAAAATGCCCGGCCGCCTCCTCGGGGGATATAGAGACGACAGGCACGTTGAGGCCGCGGCCGATTGCTTCAGCGATCTCTCGTACCGTCACGCCCTCTTCATCGACCGCGTGATACCGGGCTGCCGCCGATTCCTTCGCAAGCGCTCCCTTCTCCAGAGCGAGCCTGTAGAGAGGGGCAGCATCGAGCCGATGCACCGCGGGCCAGCGGTTAAGCCCTTCGCCGACATACGCCGAAACACCTTTTTCGCGAGCTGTAGCGATCGCCCAGCTGACGAGGCCTTGCTTGTCCCGGTCATGGACCTGCGGGAGGCGCACGACCGAGGTCCGTATCCCACGCGCCGCCAACGAAGCTGCCGTCTGTTCCGAAACTCGGGGAAACGAGGTGGAACCGGAAGCGGGCAGATCGTCTTCCGTCGCCAGTCGCCCTGGCGCGATCAGCCCCGTCCCGGAGGTGACCACCAGGGGGCGATCAGATCCGGCGAGCGCGGAGCCGAGCGCCTCGATGGCGCGCCTGTCCATCTCGCAGTTCGCCACGAACTTCGAGAAATCGTGGTTAAAGGCGGCGTGAATCACGCCATCCGACATGGCTGCTCCGGTGCGCAAGCTTTCCAGGTCTTCAAGATCACCACGATGCACCTGCGCACCTGCATTGATGAGAAACCTGGCGCCCGCATCTGTGCGGGCAAGACCGAGCACCTGATGGCCCGCGTTGATTAGCTCCGGAACAAGGGCAGAACCGATAAAGCCTGTAGCACCAGTTACGAAAACACGCATGTTCCTATTTCCTTTCCGAGTTGGTATTGACCAGCCGCTCCGAATTTGATAAAACGGAGATAGTCTCCGTATAGATAGATTACCGGAGAGCGTCTCCGGTTGCAAGTTTTTTCGAATGGCTACGAAACGTCCCCTTCCTGCCCAACGAAAGCCGCGCGCGGACGCGGAACGAAATCGCGGCCGTCTTCTGGAGGTTGCGAAGGAGGCATTCGCCCGGTCGGGCGCAGATGCAAGCCTGGATGACATTGCCAAACAGGCGGGCGTTGGGGCGGGAACGTTATATCGCCATTTTCCTTCGCGCGAAGCTCTGATCGAGGCGGTTTATCGGACGGAGGTCGAAAAGCTGGCCGCCGCAGAGCGGAACTTTGCCGAGACGCTGCCCCCGCTTGAGGCGTTGCGAGCGTGGATGTTGCTGTTTGTTGACCACATCGCGACGAAGAAGATCATCGCGCCGGCTTTGAATACGCTGGTGGGGGGCCACTCAAAGGTGTTCGAAGCTTCTTACAGTCAGATCTGGGAAGCGATTCGCGCCCTGGTGAAGCGCGCTATCAAAAGCGGCGACATCCGGAAAGACCTCGACCCCATCGATCTGCTTCGCGCTCTGATCGGTGTGTCGCATGTCGCGACCAGTCCTGACTGGCAACAAAGCGCCAGGCGACTGGTGGATATTCTCATCACAGGCTCGCGGCCGGTCAAATAATTCCGCATCTGGCGGACGCCCTATCCCGATCCGGTAACTTTGGCGAATCGGAGGGCGGCTGAATTGAATCTACTGACAGTGTTGTTCTTGAGAGGAGAAGCGCTATGCCGCGTGCAGTGAGATTCGATAAGTATGGTGGGCTCGAAGTTCTGCAAGTGGTAGAAGTCGAGCGCCCAACTCCGGGGCCTGGGAAGGTGCTTGTCCGGGTTAAAGCCGCGGGCATCAATCCGGGGGAGGCCTCCATCCGGAAAGGAATGTTCGCCGACCGCTGGCCTTCCACATTTCCTTCAGGGCAAGGCAGTGATCTCGCCGGCATCGTGGAGGAGGTCGGCCCGGGGTTGACGCCGGGGGTGAAGCCGAGGGTGACGCCGGGGGTGACAAATGTTGCAGTGGGAGATGAAGTCATTGGATTCACCAATGACAGATCAAGCCAAGCCGAGTTCGTCGTCGTCGAGTCCGGCAACCTCGTGCCGCGTCCGGGAAACGTGTCGTGGGAGCAAGCCGGTGCCTTATTCGTGGCTGGCACAACGGCTTACGCCGCGGTGCGGAGCGTTGCTCTGAGCGCGGGTGACACCGTGGTTGTATCCGGTGCCGCGGGTGGGGTGGGCTCGATCGCCGTGCAGTTGGCCAGGAATGCCGGGGCCAAGGTTATCGGCTTGTCCAGCGACGCGAATCGCAAGTGGCTCGCCGATCACGGCGTAATTCCTGTTACCTATGGTGATGGGGTTGAAGATCGTGTCCGCGCCGCAGCTGGAGGGAAAATCGATGCCTTCGTTGACACATTCGGTGGAGGGTACGTCCAACTTGCGCTTAAGTTGGGCGTCGCTCCGAATCGAATCGACACGATCATCGACTTCGCCGCCGCGGCTAAGTATGGTGTGAAGACGGAAGGCAACCATGAAGCCGCGAATGCGGACGTGCTCGCGCAACTTTCTGGCCTCGTGGCCGCCGGCCGCCTTGAGATTCCGATGAAGGTCTATCCTCTGGCCGAGGTTCGCGATGCCTATCGAGAGCTCGAACAGCGTCACACGCGTGGCAAGATCGTTCTTGAACCCTAATATAAAAAATACGGGGCAATAATAGACATGTACGCGGGCCGGGCGAGGTTGCCGACATACTAGCCAATTTCCGAACCTCGACCTGTGTCAAGCGCGAGATGTCGCCGGCGTCTTGCGAACGCACGCAACGCGCGGAAAACCGGAAGAGCAATTCGGTCTCAGTGAAAGCGCTGAGCGAACGCCGACTATTCCGTACTGGATGCGGGTTTTCGGGAGTAAACGACAATCTGCACCTTGCCGTTTTCGCCCAACTGCTCGGACTTCCCCGTGCCCAGCGTCCGGATTCGAGTATCGTCGAGACGGAAGTTTTGAACTAGGTAATTCCGAACTACCATTGTTCTCGCTTCATTGAGTGTGCGGTCGCGTTGGCTGTCCCCTTTCACGCCGGCAGACGAGGCGACCACCGCCAAACTGAACTTTGCATTCTGCAAGTATTCACCGGCGCCATCAAACATCTTCTGGTCTTTGAGCTTTGCCGAGTTCTCCTTGTCAAATACTGCCTTGGCCTGGTAGTCAAATGTTTTCGACGGGCCCGGCGGCAGCTCGGAGATTTGATGCTTCTTCAGTTCATCGGAGTCCACGTATCCACGCTTGTTAAAGAAGCCCTTCAAGAGGAAATTACTCTTCAGAGCTTCCATATCGTCGTGCATAGCGGAAACGCTCGCGGTAGCCTGGTCGTACATCGTGCGGTCATTGATGAGGGCGCCTGCGGTCCCTTTGCCTTGATTGATCTTGGCCGTGATTGCGCTAATGTTGCTAACAGCTTCTTGCGCCGTATCTAACAGATGATTCGCCCTCCCGGCTATTTCCGAGATTTCCAATGGTGGCACACTGTTAATTGTTTGCCCGCTTTTCAAGCGTGCTTTGTCTCCGGTGCCAAAGGAGATTTCAACGAACTTATCCCCCAGCAGTCCCGCCGATTGGATGGAAGCCACTGAGTCGTCTCTAAGAACTTCTTGTGTGGACTTCGCGACGTCCATAACCACAGTTACCTTGCCAGACGGATCGTTCGGCAACTCGATGTGACGCACCGTTCCCTTGCGAATGCCCCCGACCCGCACATCCGCTCCCTCGTTTAACCCGCCGACGTTTTGAAACTGCGCTCTCACCAGGAAATTCGACTGGAACAGCGATTCCTTACCGCCAATCAGAAATACTCCGGCGCCCAGGATGGCCAGCCCAAGCAGAACGAAAAAGCCGAGACGAATAGATTGCGACATAGGTTTACCTCATGTGGCGTCGCTCAGAAATTCAGCGACGAAGGGATCGCTGCTGTTTTGCAAGTCATCGAATGAGCCGTCGATTAATACCTTGCCTTTGTCCAGCAACACGGCGCGGTCTGAAAAGCACCGGACGCTATGCATATCGTGAGTAGCAACCACCGAAGTCATACCGCGCTGTTTGCCTAACTCGGTAATTAGCTGCCCAATCTCGGCAGCGGTAATCGGATCGAGGCCGGCGGTCGGCTCGTCAAAGAAGACAATCGCGGGATCGAGAGCCAACGCGCGCGCCAGGCCGGCGCGTTTCTTCATGCCGCCTGAAATTTCGGACGGGAACTTATCAACGTCGCCTTCGAGGCCAACGGATGCCAATAACTGGTGGACCTTGTCCTTTCGTTCAGGCGGCGCCAGCTTTCTTTGGCGCTTCAACGGGAACTCGACATTTTCACCCAGGGTGAGCGAGTCGTACAGGGCGGCTTGTTGAAACAGGAAGCCAAGCTTTTGCCGGATTTTGTTGAGTTGGTCCATGTCGAGCGACGTGATTTCCTCTCCGTCGATTCGGATTGAGCCGGAGTCCGGTTGGTCGAGACCAACGAGTAACCTTAGGAGGACGCTCTTCCCCGTGCCGCTTCGTCCGATGAGCGATACGGTTTGGCCGCGCGAAATGGTCAAGTCAATGCCTTCCAGTACCTTCTGCCCGCCGAAGGACTTGGACAGATGAGCTATCGCGATAGGCAGTGAGTTATCCGTATTTTCCATAGAGCGTTCAATTAAAAAAGACGATGATCAAGCGGACCAGAAAAACGTCAGCCACGATGAGGAAAAGCGATGAGAGCACAACCGCACTGGTGGCCGATCGGCCAACACCCGCCGTGCCGCCATGCGATTGCATGCCTTGGTACGACGAGACTGCGCCAATGATAAGCCCGAATATGCAAGTCTTCAGCGTGGGAGGCAATAAATCGCTAAACGCCACGCCGTTCAGCCCGATGTTGAGAAATAAACGAAGCGAAATGGGTTCAGCCAGAGTACTTGCCAGCCAGCCCATCAGAACGCCGGCGGCGTCGGCTACCAGCGTCAACAGCGGCAAAGCGACGATACAGGCCAGAATGCGGGTGGAAGCCAGAAACTTGTAGGGATTAACGCCCGAAACCACCATTGCGTCGATTTGCTCGGTTACCTTCATGGAACCCAGTTCCGCTCCGATGCCGGCGCCTACTCGTCCACTTACGATCAAACCCGTCACAATCGGGCCCATCTCTTTGATTAACGAATAGATGATGACAGACGGAAGCAGCGACTTCGCTCCGAATCGGGTCAAACTATCCCGGGTTTGAAGACCCAACACCACGCCGATTGCCGCACCCGCCAGAGCTACCAGGGGCAACGATTGGGACCCGATGTTGTCCAACTGCCTTAGAAACTCCCGACCCTCGAAGGGAGCGGAAAAAGTAGCTTTCAGGACTCGTTTACAGAAGATGCCGAATTGCCCAAACCACTCCACCACCGACAGTACAGAAGACGTGAGTGCCAGGATTGCGGTGCTGCTGCCGCGCCCTGCTTCGGCCGGTAGAGCGGAGAGAGTCGCCGCCAGAATCATGAATAGTGAGAAGGCCAGACGCATCTTTTTCTCTTTGTCGCTTCCGAGAGTGAGACATATCTCTAATGCGCTTTATTTGCCAAATTAGAATTAGGCTGCGGACCTCGACCTGGGGCGGTCAATACCGTCACTCTCGAACCTGCCCGCAAGTATCTGACTTGGATAGTCAAGACATCTCGTGAAGCCAAGGAATGCAGGCTGATCCGTAACGGCCGTCCGGCAGCTATCGCTCTCCCATTCCGCTTCCATCGGGCAGGAATCGCAAGGGTTTTTCTGTGACCATGCTAGGTCACATGACCACATATCGTTACTTGCGCAGGGGCGCCCTCGATTCGCGTCGAATCGTCTTCACCGACGATACCACGCAAGGTTCCGTCGCCTTATCGCGTGATACGCAATCAGAAGGAGGACTGCCCCAACCACCGCCACTAAAAGGCTATAGATATTCAAGCCCGTTACTCCGGAAGCGCCGAATCGGGTGAAGAGGAAGCCGCCGACTATGGCGCCGACGATCCCTAGGGCAATGTCGAGAACAACGCCTTCCCCGGTTTTGTTGACCAGTTTGCTGCCAATGAAGCCGGCTAGCAGGCCCAAGATGATCCACGCGAGAATTGACATATGATGTTATTCCTTCGTTCTTGATCGGCTGTGACACAGCGCCGATGTTCACGCCGATGTTAAACGGACAAGAGCCGGTCGAAGAATGACCGGTACCGGCGCAGGGCGACGCGGAGATCTTCCGTCGAGACGTTGTCGGTCTTGTCCCATTCCGCCTCCAGCCTCTGACGCTCGGTGGCAAAAACTTCCGCTAGCCGTTTGATCGCGCTGGCCACCAACTCATCAGCTTGCTGCACCGCCTTTGGGGGCTCATCTACGAAGCCAATCTGAATTTTCTCCCAGCGGGCCCGAAAGTCCTGTGTGTCGTTCTGCGCAAACAATGGTAGGTTAGGTTCTTGCGCCGCCTTGGCCATTGTTAGCGAGGAAGCTCCAGGCGTGCGGTTAGCGGCAACCAGGTCAGCCGTGGACAGCTGATTATCGCCGCGCTCTTCGCGTGTCTCGATTACTTGTGGCATCATTTTGTTACCTCCTCAGGTTTCTCTACAGTTTGTTCCAAAAGATCTTCAAACAAGGCGCGGTAACTGACCATGGCCTTGCGTAGATCCTCAGTGTTTTCTTGCCCCTGATACTTTCGCAAGGCAATCTCGTGAGCGATGCGGTAGTTTTCCACTACCCGAGGATGATCCACCGAGAGATCGGTGGCATTTTGATCGAAGTCGCCCACTGGATAGCCGCGGCGTTGCATTACATCCTGGACCAGGGTATCGGCATGATTCACGGCGGCCCGAGGATCGTCTACAAATAAAGACTGCTCCCGGCGCCAATTCTCGCTGTACCTTGAGCGGTCCTCGGCCTTGAGAGGGTGAATGTTAAACTTGGCGACGCGCTTCTCGCGTTTCTCGAGTTCCGATTCCGCACGCCCGCGATCTCGATGTTCGCCGATGGCTTTGTCGTATTCGGGGCCAAATTTGGAACGCAGGTTCTCCGTTCGCTTTTTCTGCATGTACATCCACACCGCAATGCCGATCGCCAGAACGAGGCATACGATGAGGATCAGCATGACCGGATTGACATTGGTTAGATTCACTGTTCGCGTCTCCTCCAACTGCTTTACTGCAGATGCAGGTCCAACTGGTCACGAGTGGTAGAAGACCTGGAGCTGTAACGCGGTTGGAGAAAGCCGGAGACCCGCGCCGTAACCATATGCGGTCGCGTGACCATATGTGGTTAGTGTGTCGGTCATTCTGGTGAGTCGGCCGCGTGGCCGATTGCAATTTGGCGCAGAACCCACCCGAACGGCCATTGCTGTGCTTCTTTCGAAGCGCTGGCTTCAAGACAACAGACGAAAGGATGAATCTCTATGAGAATGAATTTTCAACACTGTGTCCGAGTTCTGGCGGTAACGGCCGCTATTGGAATCAGTGGAGTCTCGCTACAGGCTGTGGCGGCTCCACTAGCCCAGGATCGCGACCAGGATTCGACGAAAAACAAAGATCAGGATTATTCGAAAAACAAAAGGTACCAGCAAGGTGTGCGTGAAGGCCAGGATGACCATGCGCATAGCCGGGACCATTCCAAGAAGCGGCATTTCAGCAAAGACGAAGACCAGAAAGCGTACGAGGCTGGCTACCAAAAGGGCCACGGCAATTGAAATAGCTACCTCGAGGACGACCCGCGGAGGGCTTCATTCGTTGGGGTACGTGGAGACCGGCGGCCCGGCCGTTAGCGATCGAAACGATGGTGCTCAGCCGGTCCGGGTGCCAACCATTTACCTCTGCCACTGGGTGGGTTCGTCGGGGTTCCGGGCTCGCGGTGCTGCGCGATCGCTGTAATCAGCGTGCGAGCCTTTTTGTACGAGCGCCAATACACATTTGGCTCGAATGAGATCGCTGCGCACGCATATGATCTCGCGCCGCAGGAAACACTGCCACCTACCGCCATGGCGCTTGTGGACCCACAATCTCTGCAATAAAACTCGGCATGCAGATCGGCGTCGATATGCCGTCCAACACCCTAAAGGAATTCTGGCCCGATCTCAGCCGGAGGCTCTCCAGAAGGCATCGGCAACAATCCGCCGGGACTGCCGAGAAAGCGGTCTTTGTGTTTGGGTCGCCTTAGTCGCTAACGGAGTTTCCGCGGCTTCGGCTTTTGTCATAGGACGCACCCGCAAACCATGAGGACCAAGATTCGCAGGTGCTTCCTATCCTTTTGGAGACTACCCTTCCATTATTGGTGATGCACTCGGATCCAGTCTGTTCAAAAGTGCTCACGCCGTGTGCCTTCAGGACGAGGAAGTAAACTGCCTCATCGCATTCAGCGTCCGATTCAAACCTTCCAAACGCAACTGCAATCTGACGAGCTCCGTGACAAATTGCAAAATGGCGGCTCGACGCGGATTCTTGGCTCGGCGAAGGCGTCCATAGTTCCGCCTCAACGTCGACTCAGTGGCGTGCAGACCTTGCAATTCACTCAGGAGTGGGTGGTCGTGAGACCTGTTGGTTGGCGATGCCATGGTATTCAATTTCCTCACCAAGTCAAGCTTGCATTTGAATGGCCACCGAAGCGCCTTCTAATCTGCAGACGTCGCCAGTGTCAACGTTCGTGGTGGATCGCGAAATGGACGCCAGTGTTTTGGCAGCCGCCCGCCTGGCGCGAAGCAATCGAATCCGGACAGCAGTTTCGGACCAACCGTGGGCGTGGGCGATTTCGCGAACTTCGTGTTCTTCCAGATAACGGCGCTGCAAAACCAATCGGTCCTTCTTTTTGCAAATTTTCAGAATGCGTTGAACATCGATAGCCGCGAGATTAACTGCGGGCGGAGTGGGCACCTCGGGAAGTTCCTGCGAGAACGGCTCCCGCCGAAGATTGGTACGATACATGTTCAGCGCGATCGTGTTTATCCAAGTCACTACCATATTGGGATCGCGCAATTGACCAAGCCTCTCCCACCCCCTTACCCATGCCGCCTGAGCCGTCTCCTGGGCACCGTCACAAGACAAGCCGCGCGTAATAAGGAGCCGCACGGTACGAATAAAGCCTTTCCTGTAAGCACTGCCGTATTCTTCCGAGGTCATTTCTCTCCTCACTAGGTACAGCTTCAGCCATTCGCGGGGTTGTTTCCGTTACGAAATCATGGTCGCCGGCACTATGCTGCGCCGGCCCGGTGAATTCATCTGCCTGGTTTTTGCGGATGTAATTGGAATCAGGCTGTCCGGGGGTTGGAGCTTGCTTCGCAGGGTCCGGAATTGATAACGGAGAAAGCATACAGCGAAACAGGATGGCCCGCAACGAACCACGCTCGAAACCGCGACCAGTTGGAGAGGAACGCACCCGTCCAACAATGAGGGCCATTCCATATACAACTCCAGTTTTACTCCCAAGCCGAGTTCATGTTGGCAATCAACCAACGCACCGCCACTGCTCAGATTTACAGCCTGGCCAACTCCCGAGTAAAGCTCTCGGCCAAGGGTGCGGTAGCGGACCGCTAGAACGAGTGGGTAGCGTTCCTTCGACCGGCGCTCCATCACCATTCGTTGAATCAGAGATATTATTCCAGGCTCTTGTTGTTTGGCTGGAGAAATTGCAGTGGAACCGGTCATGACACCCCTTCTTTTCCTGTCCCTTATCTGAAACGTGCAGCACGTGGGCCACCATGCCGGCCAGATCAACGTGGCTGAAAGGCTTCGCAAGGCACCCAGAACGAAGGCTCAGCCGCGGGGCATGGCCGACATAAGCGCGCAGGTTTTGAAATCGTCCTCGACGGCCAAGATCGTTTCGCGGTGCACATCAGCCCTTTTTGCCAACATCCTCGGGAGTCAACGCTTCTGGCGTGTTTCAGGGCAACTTTGTGGACTTGCGCCGTTCCCAGAGCTTATCAGGGATACATCCGTCCAGTCCGTTCAAAACTGCTCACTACCCGGATAGTTGAAAGGCGCCCTGGTCTGGCGGGACGGCGGACGTCAATGACGAAGGTGGGTGTTCCATTCTGAGCATCATTCGAAAACGAAAACGTGTACGATTCCTACATGGACGAACTGCTAAACGGGTATGCTGCCTCCGCCTCGGCGTATGCCGGCGCAGTTCAGGAATTGAAGTTGCTTTCCCAGACGCGGCACACCCGCAGCGCGTTCTTGGCAGCGCTCGAAGTTGTCGAAAAAGCTCGGCAGGAATGCGAACTCGCACGGCTGGATTTTCGACAGCCAGGACAGTAGGCACGATAAAAGAGCTTCTTTCGCCTCGCTGGCGCTAGTTAGTCCCCTGAGTCATGTAGGACGACATTCAGCAACGAGCTGTGAACTTCTAATCCGCCGTTGTACTCGATGAATCCCAATTTGCGAAACCGGTTCATGAAAAAGCTGACTCTCGAGCGAGTGGTACCCACAATCTCAGCTAACGTTTCCTGGCTGATCTTCGAAATGACTGGCTCCGCTTTGCCTTCTTTGCCGAAGTTGGCCATCAGAAGCAGCACGCGGGCCAGCCGCTTTTCACTGGAGTTGAATAACAGATCCACCAGATCCTCCTCGATCCGGATGTTTCGGGAGAGCAGGTATTGGAGGAACAACTCAGAAAAGGCGGGCTCGTCGTGGAGCAGGCGAACCACACCCAGCTTTTCCAGCCGCATGATTGAGCATTCTGACATCGCAGCGGCGCCGGCCATGCGTAGCGGCTGGCCGGCCAGGCAACCTTCCCCAAAGAAGTCTTTGGCCCCCAGAATGGCGACCACCGCTTCCTTGCCTTGCTTGGAGATGACCGTGAGCTTGACTTTGCCGGACTGGATGTAAAAGAGGGCCTCCGCCGGATCGCCTTGCGCGAAGATCCTCTGGTTCTTTTTGTAATCCGCCAGGGTCCTGCCTTTGCCGACCTTGGCGAGAAACGCTTTGGGGTCGAAAGCCAACTTCGGTGCGCGCTTCATACGGCTCACTTGTCTTTTGCCCTCATTATACAACTTCCGGAGCCAGGATGGCTGCTCCAGCGGCTTGCCTTCGACCATACTTGGTCACTTGACTACACGCGGTCATGGCGAGCTTCCACTCGATGCCGTCTTCAAAGCCCCACTGGATGCACTGCCGCCGCTTAAGCCGGTGGAAGCTCTAGGCAGTCGACCTTAAGTCGATTTTGTCGCGCCGATTACAACGCTTACAGTAGCGTGGCCACGAACCTGCATCCTTATGAGTGAAGGTAAATGAAATTGCTCTCTACTTCGTTTGGAAAGGAGAAATGAAATGCTCGGTTTAGGATTGCTCGGAACGATTATTGTGGTTCTGGTTATTGTCTGGCTCATCCGCAGGGTGTGAACCACTACCAACGAGATGCTCTCAGGAACTGATGAGTCGAACGGCCATTCCAGCGCTCGCGCCGTAGCTCTGCGCTCAATGGTCGCGACTCAATCTAGCAGGTAGCCACATTAACAATAGGACGGAAAGATGACGCGGCTTACAACTATGACGAAGAACGAACTTAGGAGATTCCAAGGCATCTTGGTGGCAAGGCAGGCTGAACTAGAAGATGCAGTCCGCAACCGTGAAGCTCTGGCTGTTGATACGAGCTCGGATGAACTGGACCGGGTCCAGCACGCTTCCGAACGCGAGATGGCAATAGACAATCTCGAGCGCCAATCCGACCGGTTGCATGAAGTGCAATCCGCGCTCCGCCGGATTGACCTAGGTACTTTTGGGACCTGCCTCGACTGCGAAGAAGATATCAGTTTGAAGCGACTCGCCGCAGTACCGTGGAGCCCCTCATGTATCGCCTGCCAGGAAGCTGCGGATCGCAACAGGCAGCCATGGAACGCGATCGATTACTCATCCATCCCCGATGCAGCCTGAGGAATGTCGAGAAAAACATGTCGAGATAAACATGTGGAGATAAGCCGGGACGAATCCATGTGCGTCAAGTTGTGATTTAGCGGATATGGAATGAGAGTGACCTTGCATTACACACGTTCGAGAGGGGAGATGGTTAGTTTCCTCCTGACGGTGTTCAGGCGCATACGGGCAGGCGCTCAGGCGGCGGCTCGCGGAATTTCGAGTAGCCGCTACGCCAAGCTACGCCGGCGTTCCGCCGTTGGACTTCTCATTTGTACTCTGATCCTGGTCGCTGTCGTCGCCGTTGGATTCTATCACATCTATCTTGACCGAACTAATCTGCCGGACTTGGAAGCATTTGTCCGCTGCGAATTCCCCGGGATCGGCCACGTCTACGATGTCAATGACCAGCCTCTCATGGAGATGGCCACCGAATACCGGTTGGTCAGCAAGTATGAGGACATCCCGCCGGTGGTTCGTGACGCGATCCTCGCCGCCGAGGACAAAAACTTCTTCTCGCACAGCGGGGTCGACTATTCAAGAATTCCTCACGTCCTGGGCAGGCTCAGGATTAGAAGTCTTCTGGGGCGCTTCACGAAGCTGGGCCGCCGAGACGCAGTGAATAGTTCTTCGATTTTCCCGCAAGGCGGCTCCACGATCACCCAGCAGCTTGTACGAGGTTATTTTCTCCAAGCCATGACGGCTCGAGAAAACAGCAATCAGCTCCGTCCCAGCGGACTTTTGGCTCGCTCCCTCTCCTATCTGATCGGGGCGCGAAGCGTCAACATGGTGGTTCGGAAGGTCGAGGAGATCCGGCTGGCGTTGTGGCTCGAAAAAGAGATGTGGGAGCGTTTCGGTTCGAAACGCCGTGCCAAAGAGGAGATTTTGGCAAGGTACGCCAGCTTGGTTTACATGGGAAACGGTCAATATGGGCTGGCGCGGGCCGCGGACTATTATTTTGGCCGGAGCCTTGCCACTTTCACCGCGGATGATGCCGACAAGGCAGCGCTGCTGGCCGGCGCCATAAAATCGGCTCGCTACTACGCGCCGGGCGCAAGCGAAAGCGACAGAGTCATTGAGCGCAGAAATCAAGTCCTGGAGCTTATGGCCTCGAATGGTTCTATTCCTCCAGACAGCCTGCGCGGAGCGAAGCAGCGTCCGATTGAGGCGGCCGCGAAACACAAAGACAGGATGCTCCAATCCTGTGCCATTGTTGAAAATGTACTGGAGGAAATCAAAACCCGCCACGCCGATCTCAGCGTGAGAGACCTGCTTCAGGGACGCATCCAGGTTTACTCTACGGCAGATGCCCGCGTCCAGCAAATCGTGACACTGGCTCTGGAGCACGGCCTCTTGCTTTATGAAAAGCGGCATCCAAGCGCCAAGGGTCTGATTCAAGGCTCTGTGGTAGTGCTGAGGAATCGTGATGCGAGTATCCTTGCCGAAGCGGGCGGCCGGCAACTTTACAAAGACCGTTCTGCCTCATACAGCGACTTTAACCGCGTCACCAGCTCCCGGCGCCAACCTGGGTCCGCAATGAAACCGATTGTTTATCTTGCCGCCTTTCGGTCAGGAACGCTGAATCTCGACTCAGTGGTCCCTGACCAACCCATCAGCGTTCCCAACGGGGCAAACCAAGAAGTTAAGTGGATATCGAACTACGACGGCCAATTCAAGGGTATGATTCCAGCGCGGATTGCTTTGGCGGAATCCAGAAACGCGGTCGCGATTTGGATCGCAAGTCAGATTGGGATTTCGAGCGTGCTCCAGACGTCGCGAAGTCTAGGGATACAGACTCCGTTGCAGCCCTATTTGACGACGGCTTTGGGAGCGTCCGAAGTGAACTTGATGGAACTGGCCAACGCGTACCGTACTATGGCGTCAGGCCTCCTCGCCGAGCCGTATGTGATCCGGAGAATCGTGCGCGACCAGGGCGAGGTGATGGCCGAAAGTGAGCACGTGTCATCCCCGGTTCACGTCGAGGGCATCGCCCTATTGCTGATTCAGGAAGGCATGCGCGGTGTCGTGCGCATTCCCACTGGAACGGCTCACGCACTGGACTCCAGCAGTTTCCCGATTGCCGTGATGGGGAAGACTGGAACGACGAATGAGTTCAGGGATGCGCTGTTCGTGGGTTCCACCTACGGCCGTGCGGGAATCACCATCGCCGTACGTATCGGCTTTGACGACAACCATTCCCTGGGAGCAAGAGAAACGGGCGGCCGGGTTGCGCTTCCTGTGTTCAGAGAAATCGCGCTCAGAGTCTATGCCGAAAAGCTCGTGGGGCCGGTGCCGCAGTTTCCGGCCGAAATGGAACAGAGCATCAACGATTACCTCGAAGGCGGCTTGGTCAAAACGATCGCTCAACGATGATCCCGAGCACCAAGGCCAACCTGCATTCGCCAGAGTTCGGCCGCGCCAGGCTGGACCCTTCAGATTTCGGATGTATCCTTTTCGATCTCGCCCGAGTCGGGCTTGGGTCGTCGATCTCGCGATCGTCGTCCGCCCAATCCAGCGGCGACGTCATCTTCTCCGATTCCCTGCGTCGCAACAGACCTGATTCTGGCGCAAACGAGCTTGACTTCAACCTCCCGCCCCTTCTCGGCTTCGCCGGAGTTGCGGTGACCAGGTATGGTCGCTTGACCATATTAGGTTACGGGCCTTAAGTCGAAAAGCGGCACTTCGCCGCGAGCAGATCCATATTTTGCCGTGAACGCCCGCTCCTCCAGAGTCGGCTGGGGAAGTGCTCTAACAAGTGCGAGGTGAACTTATGCGCGGATTTACATTTTTAGTGTTAGCTGCTGTTGCTGGAATCGGCTTCACAACTACCATCCCCAAGGCAGAAGCTCAGGTCAACGTCGAAATCGGCGTAGCCCCTGACTGCCCCTACGGCTACTATGATGTTGCTCCTTATAGCTGTGCTCCCACTGGCTACTATGGTCCCGAATGGTTTAACGGGGACGGATTCATTGGCGCCGGCCCGTGGTTTCATGGCGCTAGCGGTTTCCAGGGCAACGTGAATAATCGTCTCCATCCAGATCACGGATACAAAGGCCCAGCGCCGAAACGCGGCGAGAAAGCCGAGCCGTCCAAGCGGGTCGATAGCGCCCACTTTCAAGGAAACGAAGCGCGGGATGGACGGGGCCACGTAGCTGAAGGCAAGAAATAGCCGAGTCGGTCTGTTGCGGCAGAATGCGGCAACACTTCTCCTCGATACGGGGCGACACTCGCATCTCGAGTTTACGATGCTTTCCTCGCCCCAGATCGAATCTCTTTGCGCTGCCGCGAAACAGGCGATGATGTGTTCGAGAGTATGAGCAATATTGAACAGCCGGTGAACCAGCCATCGTTTAGTCTTTATGAGGCGGGGACGCCGCCTTTTGATGAAATGAGCTCCGGCTTGCTTCATTCGCTGCCGACACCATTGCCAGAGCCCGGGCGCGACTCCTGCTGGGCTGGAGACTGAATATGCCTTGCTTCCTGCTTCTCGTCATTTTATTGTTTCCGCGCGTCGCACTCGTTTTGATGTGGTTTTTTTCGACCTACCTTCAACGCGCATTCCACAATGGCCTGGTAGTTCCCGTACTCGGCTTTATTTTCCTGCCGGTCACCACCATCGTTTACGCGTGGGAACTTAACAGCGGTATGCCGACAGCCGGAATTAACCTGGTGTGGCTGTTGGTCGCGGTGGTGATCGATCTAGGCGGGCTGGGCGGCACCGCACACCGCCAGTCGCGCAGGTAAGGCGTAAAAGGCGGGCCATCCACATGACAACACCACTAGCGTATTCTGTCGCGATACCTCGCGACGCAGTGAAGAACGCTTCCGTTGGGCAAGCGTATCGCACAAAAAAGTCCTTCGTGGCTATTCACTTCGATTCTGCCGGAAAAGGAGAGATTGGTTTCCTGCCGGAGGGGGCGATACTGCGAGTTGTCGGACCATCTTCCTGTTTGTGCGAAGGGTTGGAGGTTGTGTTCGAAGAACAGGTTTACAACATCTTCAAAGTAGATTTGTTCGCCCGATGCAGTCAAATGTTCGAGCCAAGGCCAGCCAGGAGCCGCGCCGTTGCGGCCTGTGCTTAGTAAGTAGAGAGGGATCATCATGGCAATCTGTACCCGATGCGGCACTGAAACTGAGCTATATGACACCGGCTACGCGATATGCGCCGCGTGCTTAAATGCGTCGCTCGCGAAACCGGCAGAGAATGTCAACTTTACGCAGAATGATGCGCCGCTGCGACTATCACACGAGTGAAATAACCGTCGCGGCGGAGCGGTCGGCGAGAGAAAAACTGTCCGTCCGAACGCCCGACCATATTTGGCCGCGTGACTACAGGTGGTCGTCTGGAAGTGTCCCGTCCGAGCAATACGTGAACCAGCGGACGGCCACCGAAGTGCACTCGGTGACTGCAGGAGTTACGGCCCACAGCGATTCCAGGCACTTCTACGTGCCGGTTTAGGTGCGGCCACAAATACATGTGATGAAGACGATTCAAGCATTCGCTCCGAAAATTCTCTGCACCCTACTGCTACTGGTTCCTGGAAACGTGATGCTCGGCCAGCCAGCGCCACCAGCGCCGCCTCCCGGGCAGTCGCTCGCACCCGATCAACTCGACGGCTTAGTCGCGCCGATCGCACTCTATCCGGATCCGTTATTGAGCCAGATATTGGTGGCCTCGACGTACCCGCTCGAACTCGTGCAAGCCTGGCAGTGGCTGCAGCGGAGCCCCGGGCTCACAGGCCCTGCTCTTACCCAGGCCGCGCAACAACAGAATTGGGACCCCAGCATACAGGCGCTGGTGGTTTTTCCGGACCTCGTCAAGCGCTTGAACCAAGACATCACCTGGACTACAAATCTCGGAAACGCGTTTCTAGCCCAGCAGCCGGACGTGATGGACGCAGTTCAGCGAATGCGGTTCAAAGCGCAGCAAGCCGGGAAATTGAACTCGACGAACCAGCAAAGAGTAACCACCGTGAACGGCTCCGGCGGACCGCCCATTATCGACATCGAGCCGGGCGATCCGAATATGATGTACCTGCCATATTACAATCCTGTCTCCATCTGGGGCCCGCCTCTTTATTATCCGTACGCGAGTTGGTTTTACCCACCGTTCTATGGCGGCGCGTACTTCGGATTTGGACTTGGGATCAACATGGGATTTTATTTCGGAGGAGGCTGGGGTGGCTGGGGCGGATATGGTTGGGGTCCGGGCTGGGGCAACCACAGCGTCTTCGTCAACAATAGCTTCATTCACCGGAACAATTTCAACGCAGGCGGGAGCGGCAGCCTGAGTGGACGCTCCGCATGGTCCCACAATGCCGCGCATCGCGAAGGCGTCCCCTATTCGAACGCGGCCGTGTCCAACCGTTACGGAGGCGCCGTGCGCCAAAATTTGCAATCCCGCGCGGCTGCCGGACAAGCGCAATCTCGTGCGGCTGCGGGACAGGCGCAATCGCGAAGCGCTACCTCCGCATCGGGAGCGGAACGAATGGGCAATCGGCAAATTGCGCCGAGCACCTCGCGCGCGAACGGGAGCGCTTTCGGGGGTGTTCGGGACGGCGGCGCGGCGCGGGCGCATAGCGACCACGGAAATTCGAGCCTTGGGCCAGCCCGAAGCGGAGGGGCCTCGCGCGGAGGAGGATTTAGCGGAGGCGGCGGAGGCCACGCAGGCGGCGGGGGCGGCCACGGCGGTGGTGGGCACCGATAGAAGCGAAAGGAAACCATGGCAAGCATGAACACTATTTATCGATTCCTGGCGGTCACCCTGGCGGTCGCGCCAGCACTCTTTGGAGCTACTCTACGCGAAAACCAGCGGACCTTTCTGACGCCTCAGGAAGCTATTCAGGCCATCATTGATGCCGCCGACCATAACGACGCCGCGGCTCTGCTCCAATTGTTTGGACCAGACGGAAAAGACATTCTCGAATCCGGGGATCCGGTCGAAGACAAAGAATCGCGAGCGGAGTTTGCGCGTTCGGCGCACGAAAAGCTTCAGATCGAGCAGGACCCCACTAATCCCGATCGCGTGACTTTTGCCGTGGGCGAACAAGACTGGCCGTTTCCGGTGCCAGTGGTTCGCAAGGATGGAAAATGGCGGCTCGATCCAATCAGCGGAAGGCTGGAAATCCTGGCCCGCCGCGTGGGCAGAAACGAACTGAACACCATGGAGATTTGCCGGGGCTACGTCGAGGCTCAACTGGAATATGCCTCGGAAGACCGTGGCCGCGATGGCGTCCTCAAATATGCGCAGAGCATCGCGAGCTCTCCCGGCAAACAAGACGGATTGTATTCCGAGGAGGCTCCGCAGAATCCGGTGGCTAAGGCCTTCGCTGCCGCCGCCGGAACAACGAAGCCGGAACCGTATCACGGCTACTACTTCCGCGTGCTGAAATCGCAAGGACCAGCGGCCAGCGGCGGTGCGTTTGATTACGTTGTGAAAGGCAAGATGATCGGTGGATTTGCGCTGGTAGCGTGGCCTTCCGAATACGGTGTATCCGGAGTTCAGACCTTCATCATCGATCACGAGGGACTGCTTTACGGAAAAGATCTTGGGGTCAACACCGCCTCGCTGGCGCGCCAGATGACTCGCTTCAATCCAGACAGGTCCTGGCGGCGGGTCGAGTTGGAGTAGGAGATCCACAAAATCTAAGGAGATAGAAAAATGTCTGAACAAAACGCAGTGGTTGCAGTTTATGCCACTCATACCGAAGCAGAAGCGGCTGTCAGGGAGCTTCAGCGTGCCGGAATCGACATGCACACGTTGTCCATCGTCGGCAAGGATTCCCACACGGATGAACACGTGGTGGGTTACTACAATACGGGCGACCGCATGAAGTACTGGGGCAAGACCGGCGCTTTTTGGGGAGGCTTCTGGGGATTGTTGTTTGGCTCAGCCTTCTTTGCAATTCCGGGTCTCGGGCCGGTGCTTGTGGCGGGTCCATTAGTGGCGTGGATCGTGGGAGGGTTGGAAGGCGCGGCGGTAGTAGGAGGTTTAGGTGCCATCGGCGCGGGACTCTATGGCATGGGTATTCCGAAGGATAGTGTCGTTGAGTACGAGTTGGCGCTCAAGACCGACAAATTCCTGCTGATGGTGCATGGCACGGCGTCGGACGTCGAAAAAGCGAGAAACATTATCGCAAGCACGCGTCCTATTAATGTGACACTGCACGCGCCCGAAGTCGTGGGAGCTGCAGCAAGGTAGCGCGCATGCTAACGAATTCCACGTTCTTGAAAGGACTTATAATCCAAGCCACGGATGGTGAGCTTGGAACTGTTGATCAGTTCTACTTCGACGATGAGACATGGGCCATCCGCTACCTGACGGTCGAAACCGGCGGCTGGTTTGACGGACGGGAAGTACTGCTTTCGCCATTCTCGGTAGTCCGTACGGACAGGCAAGCCAAGCGGCTGGATGTTTCGCTAACGAAAAAGCAGGTTGAGAATAGCCCTGACATCAACAAGCACCTGCCGGTCTCCCGCCAGCATGAAGCCGAATACAACCTTTATTACGGATATCCCTATTATTGGGGTGGTCCTTATCTGTGGGGCCCAGTGCTCTACCCGGCGGATCTGGGTATTCCAGCAACCGCCTCCACAAAAGCAGCAGAAAAGATCGAGAGCGAGTCACCGGATTCGCATCTCCGCAGCACGGAAGCCATCACTGGCTATTACGTGGAAGCGACTGATGGTGAAATTGGCCATGTGGAGGGGTTTGTCATCGACGATGAAGCCTGGGCTATCCGTTACGTCGAAGTTGCAACGCGGAATTGGCTGCCAGGTAAGAAGGTATTGATTTCACCAGCGTGGATTGCGCGTGTGAGCTGGGAGGAATCTAAGATCTACGTCGGCCTATCGCGCGAAGCCATCAAAACCTGCCCAGAATACGTGCTCTCCAGACCGGTTAATCGAGAGTATGAAAACCGCCTCTATGATCACTACGGCCTGCCGCCCTATTGGGTGCACGAAGCCAAACGCCGGTCTTCCTTGGCTATGAGCGGCGTTTAAGTTTCGGTGCCCATGGGGCGCTCCCTGATACAGATGGTGCAGGAAAAAGCTCATCCAGGCGCAACGAACGCGGACGCTTCGGAAGAAGGCGGGGCCAAACCGCCTTCCGTCCGAACGCTGCGCGGTCTGGACTGGTTGAATTTTTTTCTCGCGGACGTTCAGACCGGAGTCGGACCATTCCTCGCGATCTATCTAGCGGGATATGGGTGGAACGAGCAGCGCGTTGGAATCGCTCTCACGGTTGGCGGAATCGCGGGAATCGTGGCCCAGACGCCAGCCGGTGCTCTGGTTGACCACCTGCGGTCCAAACGCGCATTGATTGCCATTGGCATCGCCGCATTGGTGGCCGGGGCGTTGCTGATTGCGCTTGTGCCATCCTTCTGGCCCGTGATGTCGGCGCAGGTTTTGATTGGCGGCACGTCAAGCGTTTTCGGTCCAGCCATCTGTGCCATTTCTCTCGGGATCGTGGGACACCGGCTGTTTGATCGCCGTCAGGGACGCAACCAGGGGTTCAACTCGGCAGGCAACGTCGCCGCCGCGTTGTCCATGGGCCTGCTGGGTTATTTCGTTTCCAACCGTAGCATCTTTTTCTTCGTGGCGTTCTGCGCGCTTCCGACCCTCCTCGCGCTGCTCGTCATCCGCCCCGATGAGATCGACTACGAACGGGCGCGAGGCGCGAAGGACGGCGAGAAAGACGGCAAAGCGGAAAGCGTCCTGGCGCTTTTTCAGGATCATCCTCTAGTCGTCTTCCTGATCTGCGCCGTAATGTTTCATTTTGCGAACGCCGCGATGCTGCCGCTCTTGGGTGAGATGCTGGCCAAGGGTCAGGGCCGAAGCTCGATGATGTTCATGTCGGCGTGCGTTGTGACCACCCAGCTTGTCATCACTTTGCTCGCTTCCTGGTCGGGGCGGAAAGCAGGGTCGTGGGGCAGAAAGCCGCTGCTGCTCATCGCGTTCGGAGCCCTGCCGGTTCGCGGCGTCCTCTACACGCTTACTCACAACACGGATGCGCTGGTCGCCATCCAGATCCTGGACGGTGTGGGGGCTGGAATATTCGGCGTTGTCTCGGTCCTTGTGATCGCCGACCTCACACAGGGTTCGGGCCGCTTTAATCTTACGCTCGGGGCCATCAGCACTGCGGTCGGCATTGGCGCTTCGCTCAGCCAGGTTATTGCCGGCTCCATCGTGCATCATTTTGGTTCCAACGCCGGCTTCCTCTTCCTTGCCGCTGTCGCCTCGGCAGCATTCGGCATCCTCTATTTCTTCATGCCGGAGACCCGCGATAAACAATTTCTCAATCCAGCCCAAGGTGCAACAACCTCATGATCACCGTTCTTCTGCTGGTTTTGTCGAATGCCTTCATGACCTTCGCTTGGTATGGACACCTGAAATACGGTCACGGCTGGCCGCTCTGGAAGGCGATAGTGGTCTCGTGGGCCATCGCGTTGCTGGAATACTGCCTGGCAGTGCCGGCGAATCGCCTCGGGTATGGCCAGTTTTCGCGATTCCAGCTCAAGATCATTCAAGAGGTTGTCACACTCATCGTCTTCATCGTCTTCGCGACCACGTTCCTGAAGGAAAAAGTTGCCTGGAATTATCTTGTGGCGTTCGCTTTTCTCGGCGTGGCCGCCTTCTTCGCCTTTGCGTTCAAGGCACCCGGGCCTGCTGCGGGAACAATCGTGCAAGGCGCCACAGAGGAAGCCGGCCCGGAAATATCTGGCTTGATGAAACAGATGCTACCGCGTTCGCGCGATCAGCCTACGATGGTCGCCGACTTGCCCGTAACCGCCAGTGGGCGGCGTCGAGGAATAGAGCCCGCGCCGGAATCCTCGGAGAAAGAGAGTAAACAATGAATGAGAACAACTACGGTCACCACGGCAACGAAGGGCCGGATCCCGATAGCATTCATCACCCTGCTCCTCACGACCAGCTTCCTTACTGGAAGCGCGCGCATCATGATTGGCGTTTCTGGGTCGGATTGGGTTTTATGTTTGCGGCGATCACCATCTTTGTCTTAAGCGATAACTTGGCGTTCCTACCCCATGGCTAGTGCGTACTCAGCGACCGCGGAGCCCGGTAAACGTGCTGGAATCGAGTTACCGGAATGAAAAAGCTGATTGTGTTCGATCTGGACGGCACGCTTGCCGAGAGCAAAGCGTCTATCGACGCCGACATGTCGCGGCTGCTGCACGATCTGCTCGGCATTATCAAAGTCGCCGTCATTTCCGGAGGCGATTGGCCGCTGTTTCAAGAACAGTTCGTCTCCCATCTTCCGCAGGACCTGAGCCTCGAGACCAGGAAGTGGTGACCTTGTAGGGGTGATTCGATGAGTGAACTTAAGCGTGACACCAAATGCATGAGATGAAAATCAATTCAAAGGATTTCCGTGTGCGGCCCGGAGACAAAGTCAAGCTCACTGAGTGGCCGACGATCGGGAAGCCATTTTCGAAGTCGAAGAAGGAGTATCGAAAGCTTCTGGAAGAACATGTTCAAGCTCTGAGCTCGCTGCAACAGCTTCACTACGCGTCCAATCGCTATGCATTACTGCTGATTTTTCAAGGGATGGACGCCGGCGGCAAGGATGGCGCTATCCGGCATGTGATGTCCGGTGTCAATCCGCAGGGCTGCCAGGTTTTCAGTTTCAAACAGCCGAGCGCGGACGAGTTGGAACATGATTTTCTTTGGCGCACCACGCGCTGTCTTCCCGAACGCGGGCAGATCGGCATATTCAACCGTTCCTATTACGAAGAAGTGCTGGTGGTTCGCGTGCATCCGGAGTTTCTCCGCGCCGAGGGACTTTCCCAAGAGTTGCGCGACGAGAAAACTTTCTGGGAGAAGCGGTACCGCTCTATCGTAGATCTGGAAAGCCACCTCTATCGCAACGAAACTCGGACCGTTAAATTCTTCCTCCACTTATCGAAGAACGAACAAAGAAAGCGATTCCTGGAGCGCATTGACGACCCGCACAAGAACTGGAAATTCAGCCTCGCCGACATTCACGAGAGGAAATACTGGGGGCAGTACATGCAGGCGTATGAGGAGTGCCTGAACGCAACCAGCACCCATCACGCACCCTGGTACGTCGTTCCCGCCGATGATAAAGAGAATGCCCGTTTGATCGTTTCCCAGATTGTCCTGGACACGCTCAGCGACCTCAAGATGGCATATCCCAAGACCACCCCGAAACGACGCCAGGAATTGAAATCTATCCGTAAGCTGCTAACGAAGTAAGGTGTGAATCATGGCCTCAGCTCCCGTCAAAAATGCTCCGCTCCCTGCCGGGCTCGCAAACGATGAAGTTCGCCGCCGGA
This sequence comes from Bryobacteraceae bacterium, assembly GCA_050011295.1. Lineage (GTDB taxonomy): Bacteria > Acidobacteriota > Terriglobia > Bryobacterales > Bryobacteraceae > Palsa-89. Next base: position 6,553 of record JBEKJJ010000008.1, on the reverse strand, counting down.
CGGAGAAGTTCGGTCCAAACGCACTGCCCGACACGTCTCTGCATCCATTACGCAGGGCGCTGACCAAGTTCTGGGCGCCGGTTCCATGGATGCTCGAAGCTGCGATTGTGCTCGAGATTGCTCTCGGTAAGTACGTCGAGGGTGCGATCATCGCGGTTCTCCTGGCTTTCAACGCTGCTCTGGGGTTTTTCCAGGAAGGGCGCGCTCAGGCCACTCTTGCCGCGCTGAAGTCGCGGCTCGCGCTGAACGTGTCAGTCCGACGCGATAATGTTTGGGCCACAGTTCCAGCCGCCGGACTGGTACCGGGCGATATCGTGAAGCTATCGCTTGGCGCGGTAGTTGCCGCCGACGTGCGCCTAATCGACGGATCGGTACTGCTTGATCAATCCATGCTCACCGGCGAATCCGTTCCCATCGAAGCTGGCGCAGGGTTCGAAACTTATGCGGGAGCGCTGGTAAGGCGCGGCGAAGCAGTCGCGGAGGTGACGGCCACCGGAGCGCGCACAAAGTTTGGACGCACTGCGGAGCTAGTCCGCACCGCGCACGTCGAAAGCACCCAGCAGAAGGCCGTTCTGCGTGTGGTGCGCAATCTCGCCATGGTGAACGGAGTCATCATCGTGTTGCTGGTGGGATATGCCTACGCTCTCAAGCTGCCAGGTAGTGAGATCATTCCCCTGGTGCTCACGGCGGTTTTGGCGTCGATCCCAGTGGCGTTGCCGGCTACCTTTACGCTTGCATCGGCGCTCGGCGCGAGAGCCCTGGCCAAGTTGGGCGTCCTTCCAACGCGACTCTCCGCGGTGGATGAAGCGGCCAGCATCGACGTGCTGTGCGCGGACAAGACCGGCACGCTGACGCAAAACGAATTGATGGTTACCGCCGTCCACGCCATGTCCGGGTTCGACGAATCGCGCGTCTTGGGAATCGCCGCCCTTGCGAGTTCGGACGGCGGGCAAGATCCGGTGGACGCGGCTATCCGGGCCGCAGCGGCGAAGAAAGTCGCCTCGGATCTGCCGAAACTCATCACGTTCGTTCCGTTCGATCCTGGGACCAAGATGTCGGAGGCGACTGCCGCTGATTCAGACGGTGCCGCGGGTGGCGCCACAGTGCGTGCCGTGAAGGGGGCTTTTGCCGCGGTTTCCGGACTGACGCAAGCAGCGCCCGACGCATCGAAGACGGCGAACGAGCTGGAGGCGCAGGGCTTTCGCGTTCTGGCCGTCGCGGTTGGTCCACCAACGGCGTTGAAACTCGCCGGCATCATTGCTCTCAGCGATCCTCCCCGGCCGGATTCCGCCGCGTTGATTGCGGAACTGCACACGTTGGGAGTGCGCGCGGTCATGGTGACCGGCGATGCTCCGGCGACGGCGGCCATCGTCGCTCATGCCGTCGGCCTGGACGGAAAAGTCTGTCCACCCGGGCCGATTCCCGCCGATGTCCGTGCCAACGAGTTTGCCGTGTTCGCTGGAGTTCTCCCGGAGGGAAAGTACGATCTTGTCAAGGCGTTCCAGAAGAGCGGCCACACTGTTGGCATGTGCGGCGACGGCGCCAACGACGCACCGGCGCTTCGCCAAGCCCAAATGGGAATCGCGGTGTCAACTGCGACCGATGTTGCCAAGTCAGCAGCCGGCATCGTGCTGACCAAACCGGGACTCGGCGGTATCGTTGCTTCGGTAAAGGAAGGCCGCGTGACGTTCCAGCGCATCCTGACTTACGCGCTGAACTCGGTGACCAAGAAAACTGTGCAGGTGCTGTTCCTGGCGGTGGGCTTAGTCATGACCGGGCACGCGATCCTGACTCCAATGTTGATGGTGATCATCATGCTCACCGGCGATCTCCTCGGCATGTCTTTGACCACGGACAACGTGCGGCCGTCCCCAACTCCCAATGCGTGGCGAATCGGTGCATTGACGATCGCGGGCGTCTTCATGGGAATCTCCGAGTTGGTTTTTTGTACCGCCGTCCTGGCCATCGCGAAATTCCGCCTGGGTCTTGGAATCGAAGCGCTGAGCACAGTAGCTTTTGTGGTTATCGTGTTTGGCAATCAAGCAACCACCTATACGAATCGGGAACGCCAACGTATGTGGTCCTCTCGTCCGAGCCCGTGGCTCATCACGTCGTCTGTAGTTGATCTGCTGATCGCTTCAACGCTTGCGATTTTCGGAATCGCCATGGCTCCTCTGCCCATATTCGTTGTGGGAGGAATACTCGTGGCGGCCGCGGTCTTTGCATTCATCGTCGACTTTGCTAAAGTCCCCGTTTTCCATCGCCTCCGGATCGCGTAGGCACAGCCGAGGCAGGAAACAGAGCGATTCGTCTAGCGACCGCTCAACGCACCGAGAACTGCTGTGGTATCTGTCATCCAGATTCACCGGGAGGAATTTCAGGTCAAGAAGCTGGCCTTCATCGTGCCCTACAAAATACGGACGCGGAAGGCAGCCGGCGTCTTCTTATTCCCGAAGTTATGGAGATGCAGCAGAGCTGGACAGAACGATGGCAGAACGAAGAAGGCGGGACGGGCCCATGAAAAAGGTGCACAGACCGGCGATAACGCGATCGGCCGGGCGCAGCTTGGGCGCACGCTTGCGTCCGCGATTGAGGATCAGGAGTTGATGTTTGACGAGCACCGATTCGGCAACCAAGCAACGGGCGCCTCGAGGCATTGCCAGGATGAATAGGACCAGGCAGTGGCGCGCATTCCGGCAATAGTAGGAATTCGCCTGGACACGCCGATCGGCTGCCGGTGGAAAAAGACCTACGCCAGCCGCGAAAGTAATCTCCAGTGCGCGGATCGGGGGTCTTCATCATCGGTATAGCTGGCGCGAGGCTGCCTAGCGAGCCCACATTCGTAATCCTGGTCAGCGTTCTTGTTCTACGGAAGTGTCGTAGACGAAGCCTCAGTTCGTCGGATAGTCACTCCAACGAGGTGTCCTGTTTCGTCGCGGACATACTCGGGCTTTGGCTACACACAGGTGGGCGCAGGGCAACGGCGGCGTACGAATGCTAGTGCGCGGCGTCAGCTGTCGCGCTTGACAAAATGGCGCGGCTTCCGCCGGGAGAAACCCATTGCCAGCCCCAGGGTGACTGCCACCGGCGCAAAACTCAACGGCTCGGGCACGGGTTCCACGGTAACAACGCCGGCTTCGGGACCGAGATGATCGTACATAACCGCGCCAAGAGCATCCGTGAAGTCTGCCGACTCCACCACGACGTCCGAGTGGCCGACCGCAATGCCGGTCAGCTGAAGTGTCCCGAGCGTGAAACTCCCGGTTGCCTGAAGGGCCAATAACTGAGGACCAGTCAGAAACGATGATTGAGTCAACGAGATATGACCGGCGACGCTGGTATCGACCGAACTGAAGTAGTCGCCCATGTTCCCGAGACTGTTGCCAAAAGTGAAGGGCGTCGGGCCGGGCCCCACAATAGTCTGGTCGTAGACGATAGTGGCGTCAAACGCACCGAGTGTGCAACTCACCGGGAAGTTTGCCGGATTGCCAGGCTCGCACACCGGCACGTCGCTAATGTTCAGCTTTAAGTCCACGGTACCGCCGACGGTGGTTGAAGCCATTTCCGGGACCCACGACAATTGGACTTCGTCAGCGCGGGCTAAAAGCGCCGCGGCGGACAACAGCGCGAGCACTGAGAGGGGTTTCATATCCGTTTCCACTCAATTGCAGTTCGGGTTCGTGCACAACATGCTACAGATGCGAAGATCTTCGATATTAATGATCCCATCACGGTTCGGGTCTCGCAGATCGCCTGGCTTGGCTGCTTGGCCGAGAGCGGCTTGGATCATCTGGAGGTCGGCATTGTTTACCTTGCCGTCCATATTCACGTCACAGACGGTGCAAGCGAAGGTGACGGCGGCCTTGAGGTTGCCGTTATTGACACCGGTGGCGCGGTTTGTTCGATCAAATCCTTTGCAACCTAAGTTGCCGGGGTCACCGCCGACCGCCCCTTTTTGAATACCGAACAAATCCTGGATGGAGTCGTAAATTGGGGAACCGGAGTTACCTCCGCAGGAAGCGATGTCGTGGAAAATTTCGCTCCCATTTACGCTGGTCACGGTGCCGAATGCTATTTGTGCGACATGGTTCAGCGTGGATGTGCCAAAGGTATTTTTGGAATCACAAGGCCCGCAAAAATTGCCCCTCGTTTTGCCCGTGGCAGGGATGTTATTCGGACCGCCATCTGAGCCGTATCCGACCATGGCTGCCGTGCCCGTAGGAGGCGCGCCATTTAGGAGCACCGGAACGGTCCAGGCACCGCCGCGCTGCTGGAAGGGCGTCTGCTGATTGTTCGCGCCGCTACGCATGACGTTGAATACGGCCCAATCATCGCCACTCGCATCGCCGGAAGTATCGGTCTGGATGGTGCCCGGGATGATGGTGAACTGGCTTGCGGCGGGCGGCTGTTTGAGAGTGCAGTCGGCGTTGGAAGACTGGGGCACATCAAACTGGGCCACAGTGAGCGGGAGTAGGTGCAGTTTCTTCGGGTCGTTGAAGCAATGTCCGGCGGTTAGAAAGAATTCGCGGCTGGCATTAGCGAAGGTCAGGGTGACTGGGCAAGCTGCCAAAGAGGCCGTGCAGACGAGGGGCGGCGGCGGCGTTTCCCCAATAGCGAATTGTTCGCCAATCAGCCGCGCTGTAAGATTGGTGGCTTGCCCAAAGCTCGGACTTCGGGGATCCGTTTGTGAGCAGACGACGTGAGGCTTCCCGCTGTCGAGGGAAGTATCCGGTGCCGCGGGAGAAGACGTACGGGCATCGGCACTGGCATGTCTTGCGGAGACCTCCGCTTCCGATATGTGGAAATGACTGTCCCGCGTACCTGGCCCGGCGTATAGTTCAACCATCACTTCCCAACCATTGAAATAGGCAGTCGAGTTGTTCCATCCCTCCAGTTGTTGAGCGTTCAAGGTCTGCGTATCTCCGTCGCCGAGAGAAGTGATTTGCAAATAACTGCCGTCTTCCAGTTGGACGTTGTCAAAATGGAGCCGAATCCACGCCGACTGTCCCGGCGCACTTACAATGCGGAAAAAAACCAGGGCCGGCTTGGGTTCAGGATTTCCGAGGTGTCCGGATTCGATGTCGACGGAGACCCGCCCGGAAGCCCTAATTTCCGGGGCTTGCGAAAGTGCGGCGTGCGGAAGAGCGAGGAACACCGCAAGCGGCAGCACGAACCGCCCTCGAACTGGCGTAAGAATCCTCCAGCCACTCGACTTCAAAGACGTAAGAGGTTTCTCGGATTGTGTGGCAGTGCGCATCCGGAGGATCAACCCCGCCGCGCGCGCGCGGCACCTCGCGGCCGAACCACCGCGGAGCGGCGTCTTTCTACCCGCAAATGATCCCCGGCATCTCCCCACTATCACGAGCAAGCATGCTGCCGATGCCAGCAATGCCAAGAACGAGGGCTCCGGAACCGAGGTCGCAAAGCCGCTCAGAATCGGCTTCCCATTCCCGCCGTTTAATTCGTAAACGTCCTGGCAATCGGGATCCATACTGGTAATCTCCGGGGTCCCTAAACCCTTGTTGTTTCCGTTCGACCAGGACCAAGTGAACCCGCCATCGAAGGAAGCGAACGAGCCGTTTGCATTCAGGTCGACCAGGCAGGTCGTAAATGTGATGCTCGTATTCGCCGCCGGACTTGTCGGCGCATCCTCGTAAGAAAGGGTACTCTCGCCAACCTTGTTCGATAACTGGAGATCGGGGTCAAATTTTTGTGTGGCCTTTGGGTTTTTGGGCTGAAAGTTGTTGACGTTAGGCTCATACATGTCGTAATACCAGGGCAGGTTGTCCGCCCATGTACCGGGGTCCATTGCGTCGCCCCCATAACCTCCGGGCGGAGGATCAACGAAGGGTGCCTTCAGCACCTTGCCGCCCGCATCCTCGGGAGGCATGTTATCGGTCATCACGACCTGGAACCAGTTGAATTGAGTTCCACCTCCGCACGCCGTGGCCGCAGCAGCTAACGTCGGGTTCCCGTTGGGGATCGTGCTCGTGAAATCCCCGAGCAGGCCTCCGACACCTTGCCCATTGACTACCACATTAACGGTAATGTTGCCGACTAGGGTATTGGCCGGGCACATGACGGGGATACTGTCCGCGAAAATGCAAGCGCTGGAACAGCAAATGAGAGCTGCAATGAGATGCCCCATCCGCAACATGAGACGACCTCCTTTTAATTCTTCACGCTGCTGTAACGAAGAGCCGCCGTTCGAAGCTGAGGACAGCGCAAAGAAAAGTAGTACATTTTAGCTTGGATTTCTCCGAATGTCAACTCTATTCAAAAATCGTGTCGCTAGTATGTGAGTTGTCCGGTCCAATTCACACGTGATGTGTCCGCTTGAGCCGTGGCGGGTGATGCTGGGTAGTGGACGAAACCCAGCAGTACTCAGCCGCAGAGCTGGAGCGGATGATGAAAGTTCAAGAGGTGTTGTAGAAAGCGATGGCGAAGAAAATCACCTGGTGGGCAGCGGCGGAAATCATCGGCGTGACAGATCGAACCATGCGCCGTTGGCGGGGTCGGCTGGAAAAGGGTGGCTATAGTGGCCTGGCAGACC
>JBEKJJ010000007.1:0-70462 GCA_050011295.1 Bryobacteraceae bacterium | reverse complement strand
GGACTCTTCAGACAAGTGTTATTCTTCTTCATGGCCGGTTCTCCTTTTTGCACCTCGAGTGCGTATCCATTGGGAGCTTACCGCATCCCGCCGGGGACCGGCCTTCTCATTCCATCTCGGTTATTGTCGAAGTCGGTTATTGTCGAAGTCGGTTGTTCTCTCGAAGTCGGTTATTCTGAATTATGTGCGGAATCGTCGGCTACATCGGCAATCGTAAAGCGGTCCCTATTATTCTGGACGGTCTTCGCCGGCTGGAATATCGCGGGTACGATTCAGCGGGAATCGCCGTCCTCAACGGAGATAACCAACTGGCCATTCGCCGGGCATCCGGCAAGCTGCGGAATCTGGAAGACGCCATCCGCGTCAACCCCATTGACGGCCCTTATGGGATTGGCCATACCCGTTGGGCCACGCATGGGCGTCCCACCGAAGAAAACGCGCATCCGCATCGCGATTGCAAGGGCGACATCGTGGTGGTCCACAACGGCATCGTGGAGAATTATCTTCAGCTCAAGCACCAACTGCAACTCGAAGGCCACAAGTTCGTCACTGAAACGGACACCGAAGTGATCGCGCACCTGGTGGAGAAACATTACGAGGGCAATCTGGAAGAAGCGGTTCGCAAAGCCGTGAAGGAACTCTCGGGCGTCTTCGCGCTCGGAGTGATCGCGAGTTCGGACCCCAACAAGATTGTAGCCGCGCGCTCCGGGCCGCCGGTGGTGGTTGGCCTCGGCGATGGAGAATACTTCGTGGCTTCCGACGTACCGGCCATACTCAGCCACACGCGCGATATGTTTTTTCTGGCGGATGGCGATTTGGCGATCCTCACTCCCGAGGGCGTCCACCTCACGGATTTCAACGGCCGCGCCGTCAAACGCGCCATTACCCATATTCTCTGGGACCCCATCATGGCCGAGAAGGGCGGCTACAAACATTTCATGCTCAAAGAAATCTTTGAGCAGCCGCGCGCCGTCCGCGACACCATTCTGGGGCGCGTGGGCCAGGAAACGGGCCGGATTTTCCTGGACGAAATGGACATCAGCCCCAAGGATTTCCGCGAATTCGAGTCCATCAAGATCGTAGCCTGCGGCACCAGTTGGCACGCGGCGCTGGCTGGAAAGTTCATGCTTGAAAAGCTGGCCCGGATCCCAGTGGAAGTAGATTATGGAAGCGAGTTTCGATACCGCGATCCTATTGTCTCAAACAAGGTTCTCACCATCCTGATTTCGCAATCGGGAGAAACAGCGGACACCTTGGCTGCGCAACGGGAGGCCGCCGGCAAGGGTTCGAAAACGCTGGCCATCTCGAACGTGGTGGGATCCATGATCACCCGCGAGGCGTCCGGAACGCTGCTGACGCATGCCGGCCCTGAAATTGGAGTGGCCGCCACGAAATCGTTCATGTCGCAGATCACTGCGCTGTTCATTTTGGCGATGTATTTAGGCCAGCTGCGCGGCGTCTTGAAGCCGGAGGAATCGCTCGCGCTGGTGGAAGAATTGGTGCGGATTCCCGGAAAACTGGAGCACGTTCTCAGCCAGGACGCCATATATGACCCGCTGGTGAAGCAGCTCCACCGCGCGAACGACTTTTTGTTTCTCGGACGCGGCATCCATTTCCCCATCGCGCTTGAAGGCGCGCTCAAGCTGAAGGAAATTTCCTATATCCATGCCGAAGGCTATCCGGCCGGCGAGATGAAGCATGGTCCCAATGCACTGATTGACGAAAATCTGCCAGTGGTAGTTTTGGCCACGCGCGATCCGCACAGCGATGAGAGCCGCCTCCGTTACGAAAAGACCATCTCCAATATTCAGGAGGTGAAAGCGCGTAGCGGCATCGTGATCGCGGTAGTGTGCGAGGGCGACGAGGTGGAAGTGGGCAAGATGGCCGACTTCTTAATCGCCATCCCTCCCACGGTAGAACTGCTTCTGCCCATTCTCGAGATCGTTCCGCTGCAGTTGCTCGCCTATCACATCGCCGTTCGCCGCGGCTGCGACGTGGATCAACCACGCAATCTGGCCAAGAGCGTGACCGTCGAGTGAAGCAGCTCACGCACCAGCTTCAAATCTCAACGCGTGGCAAGGGCTTGTACGATTTCACGCGTGAAATCGTCTCCTGGGTGAGCGCTCAACATCCCCAGACCGGCCTGCTCACGGTCTTTTGCCGGCACACTTCGGCATCGCTGGTGATTCAGGAAAACGCGGATCCGGACGTGGTTGCCGATCTCAGCGATTTCTTTACACGGCTGGTTCCGGAAGATACGCGGCTCTACCGGCACACCGCTGAGGGTCCCGACGATATGACCTCCCACATCCGCTCCGCACTCACCGCAACGCAGCTCGCGATTCCCATCCATCAAGGCAGTCTCGCGCTCGGGACCTGGCAGGGCGTGTACTTGTTTGAGCATCGCGAACGGCTGCACAAGCGCAGCGTGGTCTTGCATCTTCTGATGGACTGAAAATGCGAGAGGCTATTCGTTGGATAGTTCGCGTGCTGGCCGGTATCGGATTCCTGTTCGTATTGGTAACGGTGACACCGCTTGACGCTTGGTGGGTTAGCTGGCTGGCAGGCCCATGGAACGATCCGAAAGGCGATGTTCTGATCGTGCTGGGAGCGGATTCCGAAAAGGACGCGATCGGCTGGTCTTCCTATTGGCGTAGCGTGTACGCGGTCCGCGCGTGGCGCGAGGGAGGGTTCCGCGAACTGGTTATCAGCGCTGGATCCCTAAACGGAGAAGTTCCAGCGGCGGAACGGATGGCTGAGTTCATGATGTCGCAAGGGATTCCCGTGTCCACGATACGCGTGGAAACGGAGTCGCACAGCACGCGCGAAAATGCGTTCAAATCGAAAGTGATCTTGGACCAGCTAGCCGGCCGCAAGGTGCTGCTGACCAGCGATTTCCACATGTTTCGTGCAGCGCGTGTTTTCCGCAAGGCTGGCATCGAAATAGAGCCGCGTCCGATCCCCGATGGCGCGAAACGTGCCGGATCGTGGACCAATCGATGGCCTTTGTTTTTGGGATTGTGCGCGGAGACGGTCAAGATTGGATACTATTTCGCACGCGGTTGGATTTGAATTAATTTTGACGATACGCAAAGTAGCTGGGGGGAGGCGGCTGGCCGCAAAATTGCAACAATGAGCCGTGCAATCTCATGATCTCTGACCTGATCGTTGCTGGCCGCGGGCTGCGGCGTAGTCCAGCATTCACGGTGGCCGCTGTAGTCACACTGGCGCTCGGGATTGGCGCCAATACGACGATGTTTCCGTCGTGAATTCGGTGCTTCTGCGGCCCCTGCCTGGCTATCAGACCGATCGCCTCGTCGAAATCTGCGATGCTTCGCGCAATGCTAGGTTCGGTGCGCCGGGATCTTGTACTTTCCTGGCGCCTCAGGTCTACGAGCGGCTGCGGGAACAAGTTCACTCCTTTGCACCTGTGGCTGCTAATCAATATTGCCGGATGAACCCGACCGGAGCGGGCGAACCGGAGCAACTCGTCGGACCCTGTACGACCGAGCCAAGGTTTTGCACCGCGCATGACACTGTTGCTCAGTTGTTCGGTTGTTCGGTTAATCGGTTCTGTGCCCCGCAGTGTCGTTGCAAACAACAGACCGGCCCAACTTGAGAACCGAACAACAGAGTTATTCGGTTATTCAGTTGTTCGGTTCGGCGCCTCGCAATGTCGTCAGGAAACCGAGGATGGGTTAGGCTTCGACAGTTCGAATACCACAGCCTCTCCTGGCGTCGGAGCGATTCGTTGGCGGGTATTCGCTTCTGCGACAGTGTCGCTGGGAACGCGAGGCCGCTGCAACTCGAGAACCGAATAACCGAACAACGGGATAACCGAAGAACGCGAATATCTCATTATCATTCTGATGATGAGATATTCGCTATTTGATGATCAGGAAACCGCTTTCGACTCGATCATCCGCGATTCGATTCCACATCACCCGCGCCTGGCCCACGGCAACGACGTGTTGAAAATCCACAACCTGTCCGGTCGGCAGCGCTGCATACGAATGCGCCGCGCGGAAGCCGCTGTTGCTGACATCCAGCAATCGACCGGTAACTTCCTGACGCGAGGGATCGTTGAACGAGAATTTCAGGTGGCCGTCGGCCGGATGACGATGCTCGGAACGGCGATCAGCAGCAGTCATAACGGATTTTTGCGAAGCCTCCCGTTCAGGATGCACAGGTCTGCCGCACTGCCTCCCTTCCGTATAATTTCAGCTTCCGGCTGAGCGTCCGGCGCGAGATGCCCAGCAACTCAGCCGCTTTCTGCTGGTGGCCGTTGGTTTGAGCCAGCACCTTGAGAATGGTGGTTTTCTCCATCCCATCCAGGTTCGCGGGATTCGACACCGCCTGCGCCAGACCCACCATGCTGCCCGGCCCGGGCTGCCCCAGCATCAAATCCTCGCCGCGGATTTCAAGATCGCGAGTCAGTACGGCGGCCTTCGTGACGGCATTGCGAAGCTCCCGGATGTTACCCGGCCACGGGTAGCGCTGCAATTCCGCCAGCGCACTGGAGGAGAACAGCGAGCGCGGGTTCGACTGCTTGAGGAAATGCTCCGCCAGCGGCACAATATCATCCGGCCTTTCACGCAGCGGCGGCACGTGCAGGCAGATCTGGCCCAGCCGATGATAAAGATCGCCCCGAAAATCGCCCGTTCTTACCATTTGTTCCAGATTCTGATTCGTCGCAGCCACGACCCGCACATCCACCGTCACTTTACGGACGCCACCCAGGCGGTAGTACGCGACGCCGTCCAGCACTCGCAGCAGTTTTACTTGCATGCGAGGTTCCAGTTCGCCGATTTCGTCCAAGAAGAGCGTCCCGTGATTGGCCAACTCGAACAGACCAGGCTTAGGCGAGTCCGCTCCGCTGAAGGCGCCTTTCTCGTAACCGAACAGCTCACTTTCCACCAAATTCTCGGGCAGCGCGGCACAGCTTACATCTACCCAGGGTTTGGCATTGCGCAGCGAATAATGATGCACCGCACGCGCGACAAGTTCTTTGCCTGAGCCACTTTCGCCCGTGATGAGCACGGCAGCATTGCTCTGCGCGATACGTTCCACCAGCTCGAGCAAATTCCGCATCACCGGGCTGGTCACGATGGCCGGCATTCCAAGGAACGACGTCTGTTGGGAGCCTGTAACCACTATGTCTGCTTTTCGGCTGTTTGTAAGCCAGCCACTATAGTACTAAAGGTTCAGTACCACTAAGCAAATTCCCGATCCACTATAGTGCGTAGAATCTAGGACTTTGGGACACATTGTCCCAGCGGCGCCCGCCGCCGCTCGACATTTTGTCGAATACCGGCTATCGCTCATCTCAACTCTGGCCGATGAATCATGCAGATACCAGGTTCGGACTGTTGGCAGCGAATCTGCATCCACGGGTGGTTCGTGCTCGTGGCGACAAGGAACAGAATGTCGATTGCCGCAAGGATATACGTCTACGCTGTAATCGTGATCGGTGCGTGTCTGACTCTCAGTGAACTTATCCACTGGGAATCGCAGGACCTTCTGCGCTTTGTCTGCTACATGTCGCTGGCCATTATGGCATCGCGGCTGAAAGTCGCGCTGCCGGCCATCACCGGAACCCTTTCGGTAACCTTCATCTTCGTTCTGTTTGGCGTGGTGGAGCTGAGCCTTCCCGAAGCACTCTGCATGGGAATCAGCGCGACGTTGATCCAGTGCGTCTGGCATCACCGCGAGCGCCCGAAACCTTACCAGGTGCTGTTCAACCTGGGCAGCATCGCGATTGCAATTGCCACCGCGAGTACGGTCTATCATTCGAACCTCTTGCACAAGAGTCACCTGGATGCCGCACTCACACTGATGGTAACGGCCACCGTGTTCTTTGTGATGAACACATTTCCGGTAGCGGCGGCGATCGCGCTCACCGAGGCAAAATCGCTACGGCAAGTCTGGAGAGAGAGCTACTTCTGGTCGTTCCCCTACTATTTGCTGGGCGCGGGAATCGCAGGCGCTGCCAGCGCCATCAATCGCTATCTCGGCTGGCCCACCGCGCTGCTGGCCGTTCCAGTGGTCTATCTGATCTACCGTTCGTATTATCTTTATCTGGGCCGCGTGGAAGACGACAAAAAGCACGCCGAAGAGATGGCCTCTCTGCATCTGAGAACCATCGAAGCGCTGGCCCTGGCCATCGAGGCCAAGGATCACACCACGCATGACCATCTGCAGCGGGTGCAAGTGTACGCCATTGAAGTAGGCAAAGACCTGGGCCTGGACGATGGACAATTGGAAGCCTTGCGCGCGGCCGCGCTATTGCACGATATCGGGAAACTAGCCGTCCCCGAGCACATCATTTCCAAGCCCGGCAAGCTGACGCGCGAAGAATTCGAAAAGATGAAGATTCATCCGGTGGTGGGCGCCGAGATTCTGGAACGCGTGCGGTTCCCCTACCCGGTGACCCCCATCGTCCGCTACCATCACGAAAAATGGAACGGCGCCGGATATCCGGACGGTCTGAAGGGCGAAGATATTCCCATCGGCGCGCGTATTTTGGCGGCCGTGGATTGCCTGGACGCGCTGGCGTCGGACCGGCAGTATCGCCGGGCGTTGCCTTTGGACGAGGCTATGCAGAAGGTGGTATCGGAATCCGGTATCAGTTTCGATCCCAAAGTAGTTACGGTTCTGCACCGCCGTTATATCGAGCTGGAACAGATGGCGCAGTCCCTGCAGGTAGAAAAAGCCAAGCTCTCCACCGACCTCAAGATTGAACGCGGCCTCGAGCCGGCTGCTGGTTTTGAGAAGACCAAAGGTCTTCCGACTCAGGCATCTGAAAAGCCCAAGGACTTCCTGAACTCCATTGCGGCTGCGCGCCAGGAGGTGCAGAACCTCTTCGAACTCGCGCAGGACCTTGGAAATTCGCTCAGCCTCAATGAAACACTTTCGCTGCTGGCGATCCGGCTGAAGCGCATGATCCCCTACGATTCGCTGGCGATCTATGTTCTGCGCGACGACAAACTGCGCGCCGAGTACGTCAATGGCGAGAACTTCCGCCTGTTTTCAGCGCTTGAAATCCCGCTCGGCCAGGGCCTGTCCGGCTGGGTAGCAGACAACAAAAAGCCCATCATCAACGGCAACCCGTCTGTCGAACCTGGGTATCTCAACGATGAATCCAAGTTCACCACCATGCGCAGCGCGCTCTCGGTACCGCTGATCGGCATGAACGGAACGGTGAGCGTGTTGACGCTCTATCACACTGAGCGCGATGCCTTCACCAAGGACCATCTGCGGATCCTTCTGGCGATTGTTCCGAAGGTTGCGCTTTCCATCGAAAATGCGCTCAAGTATCAGCAGGCTGAGAGTTCCGCGTCCACTGATTACATGACCGGCCTTCCCAACGCCCGTTCCCTGTTCCTGCATCTGGATGGAGAGCTGGCGCGCTGCCGCCGCCTCAATTCACCGCTTGTGGTCCTGGTCTGCGATATGAACGGCTTCAAGCAGGTGAACGACAAATTCGGGCATTTGGAAGGCAACAAGGTACTCCACAAAGTGGCGCTGAAATTGAAGGAGAGCTGCCGCGAGTACGACTATGTGGCGCGCATGGGCGGCGACGAGTTTGTCCTGGTGCTGCCAGGTTTGCGGCTGGATCAAGTGCAACAGAAAGTGCAGCGTCTCAGGGCCATCACGGCGGAGGCCGGCCGTGAAGTGTGCGGTACCGAGACGCTGGGCTTGAGCGTCGGACATTCCCTGTTCCCGGAAGACGGAAATGATGCCGACCAATTGCTCAGCGAAGCGGACCGCCGCATGTATGCCGCGAAGCAGAAGGAAAAGATGAGCCTGGTGGGGCCACGTGGATTTGAGTTTGAGCCTACCGGCACCTGGTAGGAACCCATGCTGACCACTGTCCTTCGTCAGCTACGCCGGATCCTTCTAACAGCACTACTCGGCGGATTGCTGGGCGCAACGCTGGTGCGAATGGGCCCCGGATTTGGCGTGGACGAGCGGGAATTGGACAATCGCCTGGGCCAGGAATCGCGCCAAGCCATCCGAGCCGAGCGCGCAGCGGACAGCAACATCGCAATGTTCTACCTGCGTTATCTTTCGGGCCTGGTGCATGGCGATCTGGGATTTTCGCGGTCGCTCAATCGGCCGGTGTTCGAGCTGTTGAAGGAACGGCTGCCGCTGACGCTCGGGTCGCTCGCCTATGGCGTATTGGGTGGCGTTTCCATTGGGCTCACGCTCGCGCTGGTGACCGCGTGTTGGCGTGTTCCGGGGTCGAATATCGCGCCGGCGTTTCTGGCTGGCGCATGCCTGGCGCTACCCGCAGCGGTCATCGCACTCCTCTTCCTATGGATGAATGTTCCGGGACGCTGGGCTATCGCTCTGGTAGTTTTCCCGCATGTGTATCGGTACGCCAAGAATCTGCTGGTGGCCACCTATCAATCGCCGCATGTCCTGGCGGCGCAGGCCAAGGGGTTGAGCAATAGCCGCGTGTGGCTCGCTCACGTCTTCGCGCCCGCGGTCCCGCAATTGGCTGCGCTTGTCGGGATTTCAGTCAGCCTGGCATTCGGGGCGTCGATACCCATCGAAGTGATTTCCGACACTCCAGGCGTTGGGCAACTGGCGTGGAAAGCAGCGCTCGATCGCGATCTGCCTTTGCTGGTTAATATCACGGTTCTGGTTGCATTGATGACCTTGGTGGCGAACAGTCTGGCCGACCTGGCGCTGGCGGCTTGGAGGCCGGACGCCTCGCCGGAGGCCGCATGAAGGTTCTCTTCCGAATCAGACGGGGCCGCATAGAACCAGGCCGCATTGCGCAGCAGATCGCCCTGCTCGTCCTTGCGCTCGTCGCGCTCGCATCGCTCTTCGCTGGATTCATCGCGCCTTCCTCTTACTCCGAGCAGTTTCGCGATTCCATCAGCGCTCCACCTTCGGCTCGCTTTCTGCTTGGCACCGATGACCTGGGGCGCGATCGCTTTGCCCGTCTGCTCTACGGCACTCGCGTTTCCCTCCTGCTGGCGCCCGCGGCGGCGTTGCTCTCCACATTGTTGGCAGCCTTGATCGGTGGGTTGGCTGGTTATCTGGGCGGAAGATGGGAGCGCTACGTGACATCTGGAATAGACCTTTTTCTGTCGCTGCCGTGGCTCTTCCTTTTATTGGCCGCGCGTGCGCTGCTACCGCTGAACACTTCGCCCATTACGTCGGTGGCCATCACTTTCCTGCTGCTCGGCTGCCTCGGCTGGGCCAGCCCCGCGCGAATCATCCGCGCAGGGACACGAACGCTGACAAACGCGGATTACTTGGTGCAAGCCCGCGCCAGTGGCATCTCCGGCTTCCGACTCTTCTGGCGTCATTTGATGCCCAATCTGCGGCCCATTCTTCTGGCTCAGTTCTGGATTTCAGTCCCGGTATTCATCCTGAGCGAGGCGAATCTCGGCTTGCTTGGCCTGGGAGTCTCGGAGCCGCTCCCCTCCTGGGGCGTGCTGCTGCGCGAGCTCGAGAATTACACCGCCGTGCTCCAAAACCCTTGGATGCTGGCGCCCGTGGCGTTGCTGGTAGTGGTGGTGGGCTGCCTCCAGGTCGTGCTTCGGACGGAGGACCAGGTCCCATGTTGAGATCCTCATCGGACGCTCCCTTCCGGTCGCGGCTCGGTAACGCACCAGCCATCGTTCCGAGCCGCGACATTCTGAGCCGCGACATTCTGAGCCGCGACCGGAAGGGAGCGTCACGAGCATTGATCATTTCAACCGTGCTCCTCTTCGCGCTCACGCTCACCGCCCAATCTACCAACCAACTACGCTTCTGCCTGCGCGCCGATCCGAAAACCTTCAACCCGTTGCTGGTGGAAGACGAAAATTCCGAGACCGTCTTTTACCTCACCGCTGGCGTACTGATCCGCTTGAATCGCTACACACAGGAACTGGAAGGCGAGCTAGCCACCAAATGGAAAGTCTCCGAGAACGGCCGGCGCATCGATTTCGACCTGCGCCCGAACGTCCTGTTCTCCGACGGAACGCCATTCGCCTGCGAAGACGTGGCGTCCACGATTCGCCAGTTAATGGACCCGGCAGTTCACTCACCCCAAGCGGACGCTTTCCGTTCCGCAAGCGGCCCAACGGAATCGAAATGTACCGGCCCGTCTTCGGTGATGGCGCGCTTCCCTGCTCCGGTAGCCAGCTTGGCTGCGCGCTTCGATCAGGTGGGCATCCTGTCGGCGCGATCCCCGCACAAAGAATCCGCCGTTCTGGGCCCATTCACGGTGGCCGAATACAAACCCGGGACCTACCTGCTGTTGCGCCGCAATCCAAACTATTGGAAGCACGATTCGAACGGCAAGCAACTTCCCTATCTCGATACTCTGCGCCTAGATATTCAACAAAACCGTGAGCTCGAGCTGCTGCGCTTCCGGCGTGGGGAACTCGACATCGTGAACAAGCTGGATCCGGAAATGTACGACCGCTTGACGGGCGAAATGCCACGCACCGTGGTGGATGCCGGGCCATCGCTCGATTGGGAACTGGTGTTCTTCAACCAAGTTTCCTCCGCGCCGCTCCCGGAGTACAAACGCCGCTGGTTCCGATCGGACGAATTCCGCCGCGCCATCTCGGACGCCATCAATCGCGAGGATATCTGCCGCGTGGTTTATCGAGGCCATGCCAAACCGGCCGCGGGACCCGTTTCCGTCTCCAACCGTTTCTGGATGAATGCCACTTTGAAGCCGCCTGCTTACTCGGTGAGCGCGGCCGAGGCGCGGCTGCAGCGTGACGGGTTTCATCGCTCGGGCGACGCCTTATTCGACCGCGACGGTCACAAAGTGGAATTCTCGATGATCACGAATGCCGGAAATAAGCTGCATGAGCGCACTCTCGCTCTCATCCAGCAAGATCTCGCCAAGCTCGGTATTCAACTCAATATCGTGGTGCTGGACTTCCCTTCCCTGATAGAACGCATTAGCCGCAGTTTCAACTACGAGTCAGTTCTGATGGCCATCACCAACGTGGATCTCGATCCGAGCGATCAGATGAACATCTGGCTTAGTTCGGGCGCCCAGCATCAATGGAATCCGAATCAGAAAGCGCCTGAAACCCAATGGGAGGCTGAAATCGACAAGCTGATGCAGGCGCAAGCGGCGTCGCCGGACATGAAACAGCGCAAAGCGTACTTCGACAAAGTGCAGCAGATTCTGGCGGAGAAGGCCCCGGTGCTATTTCTGGTGAATCCGAACGCATTGTCGGCGGTTTCGACGACTCTGAAGAACGTCACGCCCGCACTTCTTCGGCCACAGATCTACTGGAACATCGAGCGCCTGTCGATAGGAGCAAAATACGTCAGCCAGAGATGAAGAACCTGCTCACAGCCCGCCTGACAGTAGACTATCCGAACAAGCCTGGCATCCTGCGCGACGTCGAATTTGAAATTGCCGAAGGAGAGATTCTCGGCTTGGTAGGCGAGAGCGGGTCGGGAAAAAGCACTATCGCGCTCGCCCTGCTGAGGCTGCTGGATCATAAAGGCGGCAAGGTGGGTGGGGAGATCCTGTTTGACGGGCGTGACCTAGTCAAGCTGAAGGAAAAGGAAATGCGTAAGATTCGCGGGCACGAAATGGCGTTGGTACTACAAAGCCCGCTGTCATCTTTGAACCCCGTCCTCAAAATTGGAACCCAGCTCGCGGAAGCCTGGCGCGCACACAATCCCGGCGACGCGAAACGATGGAAGGAGGAAGCGCTCGGCTTGTTCAGCCTGGTAAACCTACCCGCCGAACCGGGTTTCCTGGACCGCTATCCGCGCCAGCTCAGCGTGGGCCAAGCCCAGCGCGTCCTTATCGCCATGGCGATTCTCCACAAGCCGCGCTTGCTGATTGCCGACGAACCCACCAGCGCCCTGGATGCCATCACGCAATCGGAAATCCTGGAACTATTCCGCCGCTTGAATCGCCAACTAAACATGGCCATGCTGTTTATTTCGCATGACCTGCTCTCAGTGGCCTCGCTATGTTCAAGAATCGCAATCCTGCAGCGGGGCCAAATCGTCGAGTGCGGCGCCACGGACCAGATGTTCCGCGAGCCGCGCACCGACGATACGCGGGCGCTGTTGCAGGCAGTGATGCGTAATCCGTTTGCAGCACAAACACCGGAACTAATCAGCCGCGAATGAACGCACATAAACGCGAATAAGACCTATTTTATTTGCGTTCATTCGCGTTCATTCGCGGCCAAGTTACTTATCTTCTACTTCTGTCTCCGCCACCAACTTATCCACAAACATCGAATAGATGGCCAGCTTCCCATCCTTATCACTTTGAAAAAACACACGCTGGCTGTTGGGTGAAAAAATGGGTTTCACTATGTTTGGGTCACTGGCCCGGTGCTCGCACAGCGTGAGCTCTCGTTTCGCCGACCGCACCAGCAGCAGCACATACGGCGACGCCTTGCTGCCGCTAGCACCCACCAGTACGCTCGAATCCGCATTCCCGCCGAAGCTGATGAACTGGCTGGTGGCAGCGATCAGCTTATCCTCATTCGTATCGGGCGTCGATTCGCGCAGGTTATTGAGCTGCTTTGGATCGGCTGGGAAATTCAAATACAAAGCCGTTCGCCCATCCTCGGACCACACCGCCGGCCCCAATCCTCCCGCGGCTATTCGCAGCTTCCGGTTTTGCCCGCCGTCGAAATTCACCAGCCATAGCTCGTTTCCACGGTGATACAACACGCCGGCGCGGCGTGGGCGAGGCAGAGGATCGGAAATCGGCTCGGGCGATTCCACGATTGTTTGAGCGCCCCCTGAACGCAGCGTGATCAATCGCAGCCGGCTGGTTCCAGGTTTTTGCTCCACCAGCAGAGCATACAGCGCGTCTTCGGAAACGCTGAATCCGCGTCCCAGCTCGAAACCATCCTCGATCCGGTGGACTTCGCGCGTACGCGCGTTGCCGAGATTCGCCATAAACACGGAGCGTCCGTCGAGATAATAGATGCTGCGCTCATCCGGCGCCAGCGTGAGCGACTCTCGCACCAAATTGTTCGCGCGCGTGAGCGTTCGCGATTGCCCGCTCTTCAGGTCCATGCGATAGGCCTGCACGGACCCCGCGCGATCGCTCGAATAAATCAGGAAACTATCTCGCCGCGAAACGGCTCGCTCGTAAGAAGCAGGCAGCCAGCTTTGGTGCGTTGGATCGGTCAGGCGATAGACCTCGAATTCAGTGGCGGAGTCCGGGTAGCGCTTCACCTCGCTCGGGAGATTCTGACCCTCCGCGGCGGTAATGCAACCGGCCGCCCCGGCCATCGAAACCAAAAATGCGCGGCGGCTGGGAAGCACGCGGCTACCGGTGGCTGGTTTGATAATGCTCTTTGAGCAGATCCAGACCAAAATCGCCGTCGATGTCGCGCCACACCGTGTGAATGTGGTTGGCGTTATTCTGCGTGTCGTCGTACTCGATGAGAAATGCCGGCGATTGGATGCGATAGTAGTGCGGTTGCCCCACTTGCTCGCCGCCCGCCCACGCAAAGAACAAATTCCCGGCGGCCTTCTTGATTAGCTCTTCGCGCAATTGCGCCACTTCTTCCGGCACGTTGTTGCAATACTCATCCAACAGATTTTGCAGCAGCTCCCGCTGCTTTGAGTCCAGCTTAGATGACGCGATTCCGCTGGGCTGGCCCTTGAGAGCGGCCTTCCGCATGGGACCGGTGAGGATTTCTCCCGGAGCGTCCGCGCTTACAACCGCAGTCTTCTTCTGATCCGGAGTCAGCGACTGTATGAACGCACGGCCCAGATCCTCCTCGCGTGCGAGAACACGCAAGCCCTTCCGTGGACCCTCCCGCACCTCAGCCGGATTGGCCCCAAAGAAGCTCGGCGCCACCAGCACTTTTCCGTTCACGATCGTGAAGTTCTGGCTGACGTGGTGCCCTTCCACGCGATAGCCCCAAATCCCGGTTTCCGAGGGCTCTCCAAAGATGCTGAAGAAGTAACGGTCAGGGTCGCGCACCGGACCGGTGCCGTTTTCAAGAACCCGCAGAATCTCGTCCAGGCTCATGATGCTGACGGCCTTGATATAGCCGCGCTGGCTCAACCCCGCGCTCAACAAGGCCTGCGCCAAATGTTTTTGCGCCGAGTTCATGTCTTTCAGCGGCAGCCCCTTGCGTTCCTTCGGGATGTAATGCCAGTCAAACCGTTCTTCATCCTGAAACTGGAACGTGGCTCGGGCCCGCTGTTCCGGATCAAGCGAGGCGAGAAAAGCTCTGGCCGTCTCGGCCATAACGGCCGGTGTGTGTATCCTCGAATAGGCGGCGCTGAGCAGGATGGTTGCAATTCCCATGGCGAGAACCCGTAACGCGAGCGTCTTCACGTAAGTCTCCTTGAAGCGAACTACCAGCTTATCTCAGAACGGTCCCCGCCCGAGTTTCATCCGTCGCCCGCCGAACCACCATATCGCCCTCCGCCAGATTCCCCATCACTTCAACCAGATCGCCCTCAGTCACGCCCTTTTTTACGTCCACCCATTCAGCCCGGCCATTCCTGTTCCGAACTACGAAGGTACGCTCGGTAGTTGTAACTACGCTGCTCGGCGGAACGAACAGCCCCGGGTGAGCACGCCGCACCGGCCACTTCACCGCTGGATACATTCCAGGCGCGAGCGATTCATCGCGGTTCCATACATCGAGTTCAACCGCCATCGTGCGCGTCTTTTGATCCAGCTCATGCGAGATTCGAGCTACAGTTCCCGAGTAAGCTCTCTCCGGATACGCTGGCACGCGAAAAGTCACCGTGGCCTCTCGCATGACGCCGCCTACGTATTCCTCGGGAACTGGGACCACTAATCGGAGATGCGACACCTGCTGCAGCACCAACAGCATCGCATCAGCGCCCATGCCCACCAGCGCTCCCGGATGCACCAGCCGATCCGTCACCACGCCCGCGAAGGGCGCAGTGATTTTCAGGTATGCCGCCAGATCCTTGTGCGCTTGAAGGGCCGCTTGGGCCGCGCTGCTGGATTGCTGTCGGGCGCGTACCAGCGCTTGCGCTGCCTCCACGTGCTTTTCTGCCTGCAGCAATTCATTCGCGGATACCGCGCCCGCCGTCTTATCCGCGTCCTTCAGCCGGTCAGACGTACTCTTGGCCGCCGCGAGCTGGGCTTCCGCCTGCAGCCGGTCGGACTCTGCGGCCAGCGCCTTCGATTCCGCCTCGGCAATCTGCGCTGCCAACTCTGGCGCTCTCAATTCCACCAACACTTGTCCTTCCTTGACGATACTGCCGCGATCCACCAACACACGCTCCACGTAACTCGGTATCTTCGCGTGCAGCGAAACCCTCAGGAAAGGTAGCACCTCGCCAGGCAAGTCAATGGTTTTCGAAATCGGCTTGGATACAACTTTCACCAGACCGCTTGCTTGCGGCCAGGCGAGCAGGGCGGTTGCGGCCAGCAAAACGGGGAGGTTAACTCGCTTCATAGTACCGGCTCCCTGGATCCATCGGATTCAGCGACGGCGATGTAATGCTCGCCCTGCGCTGGAAGATGGCATAAATAGACGGCAAGATAGTCAATGTAGCGAACGTCGAAACCATCAGTCCGCCGATCACGGCGCGCCCCAGCGGCGCCGACTGCGATCCGCCCTCGCCGAATCCAACAGCCACTGGCAGCATTCCAAAAATCATCGCCGCGGCTGTCATCAGCACCGCCCGCAGACGGCTTGCCGCGCCCTCCTGCGCTGCTTCCAGCACCGGCCTGTTCTCGTGCCGGAAGCGTTCTGCAAAAGTGACCAGCAGAATTGAGTTCGCCACTGCAATGCCGATCGCCATAATGGCGCCCATGAAGGATTGGATGTTGAGCGTGGTATTCGTTATCCATAGACTTAGCAAAACTCCGCACAGCACTGCGGGAACCGTCAGAACAATCGCGAGCGCCAGCCGCGCGGATTGAAAGTTCGCAGAGAGCAGCAGAAAAATCACCACCACAGCCAGCAGCAATCCGGTCTGTAAGGCCGAGATAGTCCGCAGCAATGGCGGAATCTGGCCTTTCATCACGATCTTCGTCCCTCTCGGGGCCGCTCCAGCGCCCGCCAGCGCCTGATTCAACCTGGGCGACGCTTCGCCCAACGTGATCCCGTGAATATTCGCTGTGAGGCTGACAATGTGTTGGCCATTGAAGCGCTCGATCAGCCCTGGCATCGTCCCCGGCTTGAGTTCCGCGACATGATCGAGCTGCGGCTCCGAACGCCCCGGCGGCATCAGCGGCAGACTTCCCAGCGCCGCGATACTTTGCATCCGGTTCTGCGGAAGCTCCACCTGAATCTGAAACGCATTGCCGGAATTTGGATCCCGCCAATAGTTCGGGTCGGTGAACCTGGACGAAGATGTCGCCGGCACAATCGAACGCACCACGTCCGACATGGTGAGCCCGAATTGCCCCGCCCGTTCCCGGTCGATTTTGACGTCTAGCGTAGGGTACTTGTATTCCTGCGCAAATTGCAGGTCCCGCAGAAAATCGAGCTTCGCCAACTGCGCCTGAATCTTCCCCGCGTATCCATAATCGTCGGCGAGACTGGGGCCCTGCACCGCGACTTCGACGGGCGTGGGCGATCCGAAGCTCATCACCTGTGAAACGATGTCAGCGGCTTCAAAAGAGACCTGGCAAGCGGGCAATTCGCGCCCGAGGCCGGCCCGGATTCGCTCGCGCAAAGCTTCCCCTCGCGGCGTCTCCGGCTTCATGGAAACCTGAATAATTGATTCCTGCGGGCCGCTGGTGAACAGATGAATCAGGTCCACCGGATAGCTGGATGGAACAATTCCGATAAAATCGCTCGAAATCACCACGTTGTCCCGGCCGGCTTCCTGTTGAATCACGTCGAGCGCGCGCAGAACGATGCGCTCGGTTTCCTCAATCCGCGTACCGGCGGGCGCGCGCAGACGAATTCGCAATAGCGCAGCGTTGGCATCCGGAAACAGCTCGGTTCCAAGGCGCGGCAGCAGAACATAGATCAGCGCGAACGACACGGCCAGGTAACCCAGCACCAACGGCCATCGAAACTTCAGGACTATCCGCAAATAACTCTCGTAGAATCCGCGCAGCCGTCCGAAGATCCCCTCATGCTCCTCACCCCGGTGCGCCTCCCGCATCAGCCAAGTGGAAAATACCGGTACCAGGCTGCTCGATAGCAGATACGACGCGATCATTGAAAACGCGACGGCCAGCGACAAAGGCACGAATAGCTGCCGGCTGACTCCGATCATGAAAAAAGATGGAACGAATACCGCGAGAATGCAAAACATCGACAGCAATCGCGCCAGCGCCGTGCGGCTGCAAGCCTCCAACACCGCGCGGGCACGAGTGACGCCCGGCAGCATTTGCGTGTGGATATTCTCGATTTCGACCGTCGATTCATCCACCAGAACACCCACCGCCAGCGCCAGCCCACCCAGCGTCATGATGTTGATGGTCTGGCCCACGGCCCACAGAAGAATCACCGCGCTTAGCAACGCAAACGGAATATTCATCACCACAATTACGGCACTGCGCCAGTCGCGCAGGAAGGTCAGCACCATTAGACCCGTGAGCCCGGCTCCCAGTAATCCTTCGAGGATCAGACCACGCAGCGAATTGGTGACAAACGGAGATTGGTCAAACTGCAGGCTCACGTCCACGTCATCCGGTACAACTTTTCGGAAGTCTGGGATGGCTGCCTTGACGGCGTTGATCACTGCCAGCGTCGAAGCATCCGCGCGCTTGGTCACAGGGATATAGACCGTGCGTCTGCCGTTGACATGCGCGTAGGCGGTAATAATATCCGTGCCATTCTCGATGGTTCCGATATCGCGCAGATAGACCGTGGTCCCGGAAACCGGCCGGATCGGCGTGCTCAAAAGCTCTGCGAGGTTTCCTCCCAACGCCGCATTGGTTCTGGCAATACGATCGATCTCGCCAGTCCACATATTGCCGGACGGCATGACGAGCGTAGACTTGCTGACTGCCGCAATAGCTTCCTCCGGCGAGATTTTGTATTGCGTCAGCTTATCGGGATCCAGCGTCACGACAATAGTCCTCTGATTCCCACCAAATGGTGGCGGCGCGGAGACTCCCGGCAGCGTCGCAAACAGCGGACGTATGCGGTTCAGAGCGAAATCCTGCAGCTCGCCTTGCGTATGTCCGGTGCTGCTGAAAACCAGCAGGCCCACAGCCACGCTGCCGGCATCGAATCGAGTGATGAAAGGCGGCACTGTTCCAGGAGGCATAAAGGCACGGGCGCGATTGACATAACCCACCGTCTCTGCCATCGCCTGGGCCATATTCGTGCCTTCATGAAAAACCAGCTTCATCAGAGCCGCGCCTTGGATGCTCTTACTTTCCACACGATCGATTCCCGTGATGTACAGGAAATGATACTCGTAGTAGTAAGTAAGGTAGCCTTCCATCTGCGCGGGATCCATTCCACCGTAGGGCTGCGCGACGTAGATGGCGGGGTCGCCCACCTGGGGAAAAATATCCACCGGCATGCGCCGCACGGCGAGATACGCAAACAGCGCAATCGCGACCAGCGCTACCACTACCGTAATGGGACGGCTGAGCGCTGCTAGAACGAATCGCATGCGTCTCCGAAAAGCATCATTGGCTGGCCTCTGTGAGAAAGGGCTGAAGATCTCCGGCCACGGTCGCAATTTCCAGCAACCCGCGCCAGACGCTCATGCGCGCCAGCGTGTCGTCGATTTCCGCCTGTGTCAAGAGCCGCTGGGCTTCCGCCACTTCGTCGATATTGGCGAGTCCGGATTGATATCGCGCTGTGGATTGCTGCAGAGCGGCGCGTGCGGCGCTGACCTGCACTGGAGTATTAGCCACAACTTCTCGAGCGCCGCGCAGTCTCGCGGTTGCGGCATTCCAGCGGGCCCGCAGATCGATAGCAATCTGCTGGTAGCGAGCGGTCTCAGCGCGAATGTTCGCCGATTGCGCCGCTCGCCGCGCTTGAATAGCCGGAAGATCCATGGCTGGAAAAGTCACGCTGAAGCCCAGCGCGTAATCTTGCACTGTGGGCGCGAGTCCATTGAGACCGCCCAGCGAAGCTCCATTCGTTTCCGCGCCCGTCCCACGCGCATAAGCAGACCCTTGCAATGAAAATCGCGGAAAGTAGGATCGTTCCAAAGCCCGCAACTGGGCCTTGGCGCGCTCCAGGGCCGCATCCTGTTCCAGCGCGATCGGATTCGTTTTCGAATCTAGTGGCGCCGAGTCCTGCGCGGGGGGCAATTCCAGCAGCCTGGGTGCGGCGAGCGTGATCTGGTTCGGTTCCACGCCGACGAACTCGGAAACAGTGGCGCGCGCCACTTCCGTGGCCTGCTTGGCTTGAATCCATTGCGTTCGCGCCGCGGCTAGTTCCGCTTGCGCGCGTGAAGCATCAGCGCCGGGCCGTAGCCCTGCATTCGCAAGCGCCTGGATCGTTCTCAGAATTGTCTCCGCCCGGTCCACGCCGGCTTGCGCGGCGCGTACTGTCTCCTCCGCTGCGGCAAGCGTTAGATAGGCATCCGCCGTTGCCACCGCGATGTCATAGCGGGTGCGCCGGAGCGTCGCCTCCGCCTCGGTACGAACAGCTGCGGCAGCCGCCACGTTCGCGCGCCGCAGACCGAAATCAAAGGGCTCCCAGGAAACCAGCACACCCACCGCGCTGCCCCAGGCGGTCTCGAAATTGTTCGAGCCGATCACTTGTCCCGATATGAATGGAATGATGTTTTGTGGAAGCAACAGCCCGAAGACATTGTTTCCGGTCGCGCGATTCGCCTGGGCCAGCAAATCCACACGCGGTAAGTAGGCCGTTCGAGCTAACTGAATTCCTGCCGCAGCCGCGTTGATCTGTTCCTGGGACACGCGGACCGCCGGGTAGTTCTTGAGCGCGCCCTCCACTGCCTGGCTGATGGTGAGCGATTGCCCAAACAGCGCCGCACCACCGGCCGCCAGCAACCAGAAACCAGCTCTTGCGCCGCTCATCGTCCCTCAATCAACTCCCGGAACAATTCGCGCACCTTGCCCTTGGCTGCCGCCAGCGCGCGTTTGCCCAGCGGTGTAGCCCGGTAGACTTTGCGCAGCGACTTTCCGCTCCGCCGTTCGGTCGACCGCAAATATCCTTTCTTCTCCAATCCGTGCAGCAGAGGATACAGCGTTCCAGGACTGATCCTGTATCCATGCCGCGCCAATTCTTCCACCATGCCGAGGCCGAAAATCGGCTCATGTACGGCGTGATGTAGGACGTGCAGGCGGATCAATCCCGAGTAAAGATCCCGGTCCGCGCCGTGATCGTCATCGAAACTCGTTTTCGGTATTCGATTACGAATATGCTAAGTATACGTGCGTTGGTTCCTTGCGTCAAGAGTTATGCGAGCAAGTTCAACACACTACGCCAGGAGTGACTTAAAACGTCCGCAATCGAGCCAGCGTGTCGAGTATCCCCGCTTCCCCCTTGACTTCAACCAGGGGGCGCAGGTAATCCTCTATATAATTCCAATCGAGGTGGTCCTTGTGGAATGACCACTCCTTCGGCGTCGCGGATATCCAGTGGACGCGATGCGAACAGCCTGGGTACCACCAAGTCTTCCGCCGAGCATGTCCGGACATCCAAACCGGGCCCTTCGGAAAAAGGTGTCGCGCGGCTGACCACGCTCTCTTCGAACGGAAGACCGCCTAACGACACGTCTATGCCTACACCCGAAGTGGTCCGCAGCAACAGGACTCTACATCAGCGCGCGAATTCCGCCGCGTCTTCGATCCGAGCGGGTAGGCAGCCAGAAGAGGCGTAATAAAACGATCCTCAAAACCGAAGCCCGCGAGCACCGTGAGATCCACATCCAGAGTGACCCGCGGTTCGCCCCATCTTTGGACCGCTAGACCGCCGATGAAGCAGGATCGCCAACTTTGCTGATCGCCAACCTTGTTGATCGCAGAAAACCTGGAGTTGCCGCGCCGTCTCGAAGAGATCGATCATCAGCGGAGCTTAGCGAACCATTCCTGCATCTCGACTAATCCGGAGGATTCACGCGCTGGCCTGCTTCGCAGCGCGTGATTGAATGCGCTTTCCAGAAGAGCCAACACCTGCAGGGTGTCCGCATCCCGGATTTCCCGGCGGCGAATGGCCTCGAGCCGGGGCCGGCTTCCTTCCAGGCCTGCACTGAGCGGCGCATCATCTCCTGCTCGTCCATAAGCGGTGCCCTGATTATAAACTGTCCGAAACGCTGCACAATGCCGGTTCGCGCGTCAGTATCCTGCGAATGGCCGTGGCGAACTCGTGGACATCGATGGGTTTCGATATGTAATCGTCCATGCCGGCATCGAGACAACGCCGCCGGTCTCCGTGCTTGGCCAGCGTAGTCATGGCGATGATCGGAATGTGCCGCGCCGATTCACGCTCTTCCCGCCGGATAGCCAGCGTGGCTTCGATTCCGTCCATTTCCGGCATCTGAATGTCCATCAGCACCAGATCGAAGTGCTCTTTTCGGAGCGCAGCCAAAGCCTCCCGGCCGTTACCCACCACGCGCGGCGAGTAACCCTGTTTCTCCACCAGGCGAAGTACCAGAGTCTGATTTACAGGATTGTCCTCCACCACCAGAACGCGTGCGTTGCCCTCTCGCGGTTTACGGCTTTTCGGTTCCAGTGCGCGCACGATAGCATCGAACAACTCAGATTCTGAGACGGGCTTAAGAAGGCTGGCCGCTACTCCCATCGCGTGGCAGCGTTCAGCATCTTCGGCTTGGGAGGAGGACGCCAGCAGCATGATGGAGCCGCTGCCCATGCGGGCATCCTGGCGGATTCGTTCCAAGAGCGCGAAGCCGTCCATCTCCGGCATGTGAGAATCGATGATGACTAGCGGGAACGGTTTGGCAGTGTCGCAGGCGCGCTCGAGAATCTCCATCGCCGTGAGACCTCCGCAGGCCAAAACCGGCCGCATTCGCCAGTGATTCAACGTCTTGCCTAGGATGGTTCTGCTAGTTGCATTGTCGTCTACCACCAACACCGGCATACCACGCAGCCCGGCGATTCCAGATGCCTGCCCCTCGACCAGCGCCCCGGCCATCAACCGGACCGTGAAGTAAAACGTGGATCCTTTTCCGGCTACGCTCTCCAAATGCATCTGCCCGCCCAACAGAGTCACCAGATGGGACGCAATAGATAGACCCACACCGTTACCGCTGAATCGCCGGCTAACGGGATCGCCGGCCGGCTCAAAGGCGCGCTGGATTGCCTCCCGTTTCTCCGGCCCTATTCCAATGCCCGTATCACTGACGCTGCAATGCAGCACAATCTGGCCGTCCGCTTCCGACAAGGTGTTCACGCGCACCAGCACTTCGCCAGAGTTGGTGAATTTGATGGCGTTAGCCACCAGGTTTATCAGGATCAGCCGCAAGCGGCCAGGATCTCCGATCAGCTCCCGAGGAACCTGGGGAGCGATATGGCAAGCCAATTCCAGATTCTTCTGGCCGGCACGGATTCCGAACGCCTTCACAGCGCTCTCAACAGTCGACCTCAGGTCAAACGCAACGCGTTCGAAGTCCGGAACCAATTCCACAAGCTCTTCCACGGTGGTGTTGAGTGCAATTGCACGACCAGCACTGTGCTAAGCAAAATAAAGGGCCGGAACAGAATTGCGATGCAAATACTTGCCGTTTTGCGAGGGATCGGCAGTATCGTGTCTTAGAACGGCAGATCCCTGGCACCGTGTTTGGGCAAAGAAAGCGCCGACTTGGCCAGGTACGGATAGGGATTCACCGGCGTTCCGCCCAGGCGCACTTCATAGTGCAGGTTCGGCCCGGTCACGCGGCCGCTGCTGCCGGATCTGCCGAGGATATCTCCGCGCCGTATTTCCTGCCCGGTGACCACTTCGAAACCCGACAAATGGCCGTAGTAGGTCAGCAGCCCGTTCCCGTGGTCGACAATCACAAGCCGCCCATAGCCGCCGCTCCAGTCCGCATGGACTACGATTCCGTCCGCTGCAGCATGCACCATTGTTCCTTGAGGAACCGAAAGGTCGACGCCCGTATGTCTTGCACCCTCTCCCGAGAACGGATCAGTCCGGTCGCCGAACGAACTCATCAGCCGGCCCTCCACCGGCCACAGGCTGGGCTTGACGTTGGTTTGCCACTGTTTGGGGTAGGTCCGGAAGAGATTCGAAATGGAAGCCGATTGAAGAAGGTTGTACTCGCTCAGCGATTCGCGGAAGTTCGGCGCAAGCGGCCCGCCGTTCGAGATATCGGTGGAAGTCTCGGGCTTGCTTTTCAGCCCGTAGGCCACCGAAACTTCGCTGGCGAATGTCTCCAGCGTCGCCAATTGCTCGTTCTTCTGATTCGTAACTTTTTGAAGCTCCTGATACTTGGCGCGCAGAGAGTCAACTTCCTGGCGCAGCGAATTGTAACTGGCCACCTTCCAGGCCATTCTCGCGTAACTGGATACGAACCCAAATACCGAGAAGCACCCTATCAGGGCAAGTGTAAAAGCGGCGTATATGGCTTTGTGCGGGATATGTACTCGACGCAAACGCCCGTGCAGCGAATGCGCCAGCACAAGCACAAAATATGGCTGATGCGGCACTGAATCTCCCTTAGATTTAATTCGGCGCGGCCCTGAAAAAACTACAGAACGCGGTGGGCCGTAGGCCGGAGAGCACCAATGACAGAACGAAGGCTAAGGATACTTCATGTGAAGTAGTAGTGTCAAGGTCAGTAAATGTAATCTAGAATACTTCTGGGTTGGGGGCTTGGGGCTCGGCACTGGTGGGATGCGCTGCGCTACTTCAAGAGTCCCTAGCCCCCAGCCCCCAGTCCCCTTCAGTTACGCCGCGCCTTTCCGTCTGACATCAATATTCAACCGTTTGATCTTCTGATTCAGCGTCGACAACGGGATACTCAGCTTCTCCGCCGCTTCCGTCTGGCTCCAATTGACGGTTTCCAGCATCTCGATGATCTTGCGCCGTTCGAAATCGGCGACAATCTCGAATAACGACGCGTCGGCCGGCAGCGTGCCGCTTTCATCGCGCCGGATTCTAATGCCGCCGGCTTGCAGAATGGAGTCCGGCAGGACGTCTACCGAGACGGTGGCGTTGGAGGCTAAAACAACTGCCCGCTCCACGGCATTTTCCAACTCGCGGACATTCCCTGGCCAGTTGTAATCCATGAGCAGTTGCATGGCGTCCGGTTCGAATTCCAGGCGGCTCTTCTGCTCGTCATCCAGATACTTCTCGTTTTCCCGGCTGTACTTGGTGAAGAAGAAATCCACCAGGCGCGGAATGTCTTCCTTGCGCTCCCTGAGCGGAGGAAGCACCAGGTTGATGACGTTTAGGCGGTAATACAGGTCCTCGCGGAATTTCCCTTCCTCCACCAGCCTTTTGAGATCCGCATTCGTGGCCGCGATGATGCGCACATCTACCTTGATGGTCTCGGTGGACCCCACAGGCATGAACTCGCGCTCCTGGATCACGCGCAGGAGCTTCGCTTGCGTCTCTGGACTGATGGTTCCGATTTCGTCGAAGAAGATGGTGCCGCGGTTGGCGATCTCGAAATATCCCTTTTGGGCGGCGATGGCGCTGGTGAAGGCTCCTTTGATGTGGCCGAAGAGCGCCGATTCCATCAGATCGGCCGGTACCGAACCGCTGTTGACGGGAACAAACAATTGGTTCGATCTGGCGGAGTGCGCGTGGATGGCTTTGGCGATCAACTCCTTGCCGGTTCCGGTTTCGCCCGTGATCAGGATGGTCGCGCGGCTGGGCGCAACTTGCGTCACCAGATCCAGAATGCGCAGCATCCGCTCGCTTTTGCCGATGATGTTCGGGAACGCGTACTGCTGTTTCAGAGCGCGCTTGAGTTGGATATTCTCGCGCGCCAGGCGGCTGGAGGCGATCATGCGATCGATCTCGATCAGCAGCTTTTCGTTGTCCCAGGGCTTCGAAAAATAATCGTTGGCGCCGCTCTTGAGCGCGTCCACGGCCACTTCCACCGAGCCATAGGCGGTGATCATGAAAATGGGCGTTTCCGAATCACGCTCCCGAAAATCTTTGAGCACCTCCATGCCGGAGCGGTCCGGCATCATCAGATCCAGCAGGATCAAATCGTAGCTACCGGCTTCGGCTTTGCGCAGGCCGTCGGTGCCATTCACGGCCAACTCGACGTTGTAGCCTTCGAGCTCGAGCAGCGTGGCCAGGCTTTCGCGAATGTCCGCCTCGTCGTCAATAACTAAAATACGTGCTTTGTAGGGTGGGGGCGCCAAGTCGTCAGCCGGGAGTTGATCAGACATGCACCGGCTTCCTGGCCAGCGGAAGCTCTACGTGGAAGCGGGCGCCGGCTCCGGGACGGCTCTCGACGCGGATGGTACCGCCGTGCTCGCGCACGATACCGTACGTCACTGAGAGACCCAGGCCAGTTCCTTTCCGGGAACCTTTGGTTGTGAAAAAAGGATCGTAGATGCGCTCCAAATGCTCGGGCGGAATGCCCTGCCCGCTATCAGCTACTTCGATGCGGGCGAACCCCTCCTCGTTCCAGGTGCGAACGGCCAGCGTACCGCCGGATTCCATGGCGTCCCGCGCGTTCAGGAACAGGTTCAGAAATACCTGCTGCAGTTTTCCGGAATTCGCCTTCACGCCCGGCAGCCCCGGTTCCAGGCTCAGCTTCACTTGGATATCCGCTTTCTCCAACTGATGTTCGATCAGTGTCAAAGTCTCGCGGACCACTTTGTTCAAATCCACTTCCACAAATTCAGTGGGCGAAGTTCTGGAAAAACTCAGTAACGAATTAACGATCTCGCTGGCACGGAAGGTTTGTTTCGCGATCTTATCCAACAGCTTGAACTTTTGCTCGTCACCGGAAATCTGTTTCGCCAGCATCTGCGCGTAAGTTGAGATCACGGCCAGCGGAGTGTTTACTTCATGCGCAACGCCGGCTGCCAGCAGGCCGATAGAGCTCAGTTTGTCCGCTTGCACCAAGCGCCGCTCCAGCTCATCGCGGTCGGTGATGTCATCGAAGATGATCAGCCGTCCGATCTGCTCCAGATCCTTCGAGACCAGCGGCGCAACAGCAATGTTCAAGGTATGGGCGTGGGCATTGCCGTTTCCGTTGACGGCCGGGGATCCCAACACGAATTTGTAGATATTGCGAACGCCGGTATCTCCGCGCATCTGTTCGAAGCGCTCGTAGAGATCGGCTGGAAACAGCTCACTCAACCTGCGGCCCACCGCGGCTTGCCGCGAGATACCCGTCAGCCGCTCGATCTGCGTGTTCCAGCTCCCTACGCGATCGTCCAGGTCGACGGCCAAAATGCCGACGTTGATCGACTCGACAATGTTCTCGCTGAATTCCTTGAGCCGCTCGTATTCTTCCACCTTATGCTGCAAAGAGCGGTACAGGCGGGCGTTCTCCACCGCGATGCTTACGTAGCCGGCGAGCGTGATCAGCAGTTCCACATCATCGCTTGAAAGAAAATCGCCCTTGTCGGTGCGGCTTAGCGCGAGGTAAGCGATGGTCCGCCCACGCACGGTGCAGGCGAAATAGTACGTCAAATCGAGTTCCGAAATCGTGTGGCGTACTCGCGTGGGCCACTCGTGGGAGACCACATCCAAGAGATGCCGCGTGCGCTCGAAAAACAGATAGGGCTTTCCGGGCAGAGACGTTAGGAAACTCAAATCGAGCTCCGCGAGCGGTTTCTGGCCACGATCCTTGCGGTTCCCCATGGTCATGTGCAGACGGAACTGGTCGTCGGTGTCGCCGGCCAAGAAAAACGCGACATGTTGAATGGAAAGCGTGTGAACCAGCCGGTCCGCCACGGAGCGCAGCATTTCATCCAGGTTAGTTTCCGAACTCAGCTCCTTGGCAAATTCGATCAGCGTCCGCCGATAATCGTACCGGTCTTTGTAGAAGAAATAGCGGTCCAGCTGCTCCTGTAACCAATCGCGAATGGGTTGGAAAATAAATGTCGCGAAAACGATGAGACCCACGATCGCGGCAGGGCTCAAATCTTCCGGACGGGTGAAGGAAAAAATCAGACCGTAGAAGATTCCCAACACCACCAGCGTGGCTAGCGTGTACACATAGCCCTGCTGGAAGATGATGTCGACATCCATCAGCCGGTAACGCAGGATCGCGTACGCCCAGGTTACCGGGATCAGAATCAGCGAGAGAACCGCCATCTTTTCGTAATGGCCGGGCAGGACGCCGGCGACATACGGGATGGCATAAATCAGGCTGAACGGAACGATCCCGAACAGAGCCCCATTGCGAAGATACTTGAGCTGCCTTCCAACCAGCGGGTCTTCCGCATCCGATGTTTTGAGCCACAATACAGCCACTCCGGCCAGGTAGACGCTGGTCAGATACAGCAGCCACGCACGGTCCAGAAACCAGTTCAGCTCGACCGGTGAAGCGGAAACCCTCAGAATCTGCTTTCCAACCAAAACGTCCACGGTCAGCAACAATAGTCCAGGAACGTAGGCTAGAGCGATGAGCCCGCCCCTGCGAAGCCACTTTGGGCGATCCGGAAATACCAGGCAGAAGTGCAGGAAGATAGTAGGCGCGAGAATTCCGGCGGCAAAGTTGCCCAGATCGATCACCTGATCGAACGCGTTCAGCTTCCCGGTGTAATGGAAGCAATAAAGAATAAACGAAGCCAGACAGAGGACATAGAAGTGCACCGAGCGTGGCGCGCTGACGCGCCGGTAGTAGACAAACAACCCGATCAGCAGATAGGCTACGCCAACGATGTATTGGTAATAGACTGCCCGGTCGATCACCTTTTCGCCGATGATCACGTGCGCGGGAACCGGGATACCACCCCGCCGGACCATATAGAGGCGCGCCTTGTCCCAGGTGACTACGTGCTGAAGCGCCTGGGGAACATCGATGACTTTATGGATCGCCGCATCCCCGATTTGGAGCAGTACGTCGTCTTTGTGAATGCCGGCGTTGTCCGCGCCGCTTCCCGGCGTTACGTAGAGGGCTACTACTGAGTTTTGGCCGCTCGCTTCCGGACGGTCCACCCAGATTACCCCATCGTCCGGTAGCCGGTACATGCTCTGTTGCCGGAAATTGACAATAGCGCAGCACACCGCAGCCACCGTCAAGATGAACAGCAGGGCGCTGACAAATTGGGTCTTGAGATCCCTCAAAGCGCTCGTTTCCCTTGAAGCCCGGTCTCGGGCAAACTGGTCCTAACTACACCTTTCCCGTGCTTCAGAACTAGCACTTCAGATGCCACCCCGTAGGACTGTAACTCACTATGAGAATACAGGATTTTCCGAAAGAAAACAAATGACTTGATCGGAAATATCCCGTTTTCAGGATATGACACTACTGGAAAGTGTATTCGGTACCGAAAAACGGAAGTGATTGAGATTACGATCGCATACGCCGCGCGCACCAAAGTGATGCCACTGCAATTGCGAGAAGTGCGATTTACTATCTGAAAATGAGGTTCACGCAATGGTTCGCGTTAAATTCTGTTGACAAGGTCAGCACTTAGGCTTAACATCGTGCTTCTGGATTCTAGCGTTGGGCAGCCAACAAGATGGCCTAAACTGAGTGACAAGGTAGCTTCGGTCTCCGTATGACCTTGTTGTTTCAAATTGGTGAGAAGGTTGTCTATCCCAACCACGGGATAGGCACCGTTGAGAACATCAGCACGCGATCCTTTGGCGCCCAAGCCGAACGGTTCTATCTCCTGCGCTTGACCTACACCAGCATGACCGTTATGGTCCCTTTCTCGCATGTTTCCGAGATCGGTCTGCGCAAAGTGACCCGGAACGGCGAGGTTTCGCGAGTGCTTGAGTACCTGGCCGAGGGAAGCTCCAAGCGCAAGTGCGACTGGAAGGATCGTTTCAAGGAAAACTCGGACAGAATGCGCAAAGGCACTCTACTGGAGATTGCTGAAGTTCTAAAGACCTTGCTCGTGCTGCAGATTGAGAAGCCTCTCTCGTTCCGGGAGAAGAAGATGCTGGACCGTGCCCGCCATATGCTGATCACCGAACTATCCATATCCCGGGGATTGCGCGAGTGCGAGGTGGTGGAGCTGATCGAGAAGGCACTGAGCAAAGCATCGTTGACGTTGCCGGCTCCGCTGTAACGACCAATCGCCTGTCCCCTTGCTTACGCGCGGGGCTACACTTTCCCTTAAATCCGGACGATTCCCGAGATAGCCATGCACTGGTTCGGACCTTTGCCGGGAAGCCGAGAAGCTCGCACTCTGAGCCTAATGGCGATCGCGGTCGCCCTGATCGTGTGTGGGCTGTCAATAGTCCGCGGATTCCAGGGCGAGACGTTCATGGGCCGGCCGCTGGGCGGGGACTTCGTGCAGTTCTACGTGGCCGGGAAGATTCTCAACCAGTACCAACCGGCGCGTCTCTACGATCTTGCTCTCGAAGTGCCGCTGCAGCATGAGGCTGCGCCGGGGACGCCCAAGGATCAAATGCTGGTGTTCGCGAGTGCTCCCTACGCGGGACTCATCTACCGGTCGTTTGCGGCGTTGCCCTACGTATGGGCCTATGTAGCGTGGCTGATTTTCTCGGCGGCTCTGTATTCAACCGCGGTTCTTCTGCTGCTCGGTTCGGTTGAGCTTTCCGCCGAACAACGGAAGACCGGTTTTCTACTGGGGATCGGGAGCATGCCGTTCCTCATGGAAACCTGGATCGGCGGGCAGATTTCGGTGCTCGGTTTCTTAGCCCTCGCGCTCTTCGTATTTTGCCGCGCCAGGAATCGAAGGTTCGTCGCCGGGCTCGCGCTGGCGCTGGCGCTGTTCAAGCCGACACTCATCGCAATCCCGGTTCTGATGCTGTTGTGCGGACGGCGCTGGCGGATGCTGGGCGGGGTTCTGACAGGGGCGGTCGCGCTTGGGCTGGCATCTCTTGCAACCGTGGGAATCAAAGGATTTGGGGCATGGCTCGATACGCTGCAGTTCTATGGGCGTCTGGCAACTGGCGGAGCGGCAGCGCTGCGCCGCAACAAATATGTAGATTTGGGTTCGTTTTTTCATTTGTTGCTGGGGAATGCTTCTACGCTGGCGGAGGTCCTGGCGGCCGTGGTGGCTGTGGCTGGCTTGGCGACGCTGGCAGCTGCCTGGTGGCGTTCGTCCGCATGGAGCGCGGCCTCACGCGACTTGTTGTGGGCAGCTACACTTTCCGCGGCGCTGGTTTGCAATGTGTACACGCCGATTTACGACACTATCCTGGTGGGTCCGGCAGTGGCGCTCACGGCTGGAGTGATGCTGAAGAGGGGCGTTCGGGAGCGCGAGGTCTTCGCGGGATGGCTGGTACTGCTGTACCTGGTGCCTTGGCTGACGCAATCGTTCGCTGAGTTCCTGCGATTCCAGCCTTTCACGCTCATATTGGCCGGATTTGCCTGGTGGACGCTCAGTTTGGCGCGACGCATGGCCGGGGCCGAAGATTCTACTTACCACCAATTGCTAAGGGTAACGTCCTACGCCGTATCCTGCCTTACGGGGATTTCCAGCAGGTGCTTAAGTGTTTTCCTGCGTAGCTATTCCCCTGCTGCGGCCATATTATGGGAACGAGATAGGTAGGCCCCATGAAGTGCAGGTACTGCAATATCGCGCTTGCGCCGCTCCGCACCCTGACGGACGGTGAATTCTGCTGCGACGAACATCGCATCGCATTCACCGAGCTAGGAGGTGAAGATGCGGTAACGCCCGCAGAAGGCGGTTTGGTTCCGCTGAACACCAGGATGGAGGGTGTGGCTGGCCAGGGCCTCGCGCCGCATCTCAAGCAGCACATCAAGCAACCGGTACCGTTGGAGTTCCGGCCTAAGACCATGGCCGCGCCGGCATTTTCCGCACCCGTGGAGGCTCCTGGCCGAAGAAAGTGGTTTGGGTTGCCGGATCGATTACTAGCTCTGAAATTCGGGACACAACTCTTTAATACGACCAGCCGCCCGAGCGTAGCCCAATCCAAGTCTGAGCCGCTATTTTCAGCCGCTCCTGTTTTGCCGGGCGCGCCGGTTGAACCGCGAGCGTTTACGGCTCGCATCGAACGTTCCGCGCCAGAGGACGAAGTTTTCCCTGAAATCGCCGAAAACAGCGAGGAATTGAGCGAGCCGCGTTTCCACATTGCGATGGATCATTTGGCGACAGACGCCGCGCGCTCCTGGCGCTGGCTGACGGACACATGGAAGAAGGCCCCCTCAGAATTGAGAATCATGACGGTCCTGCTGCCAGTTCTGCTGGCATTGGCCGTCAGCCCTTCCACGCCGAAAGTGAAAATCGGGAGCGGAGCGGGCGCCGGCGTTAAAAAGATGGTGGCGGATAACTTAAGCACTCTGAACAAGAGCATAGTGAACCGCGCGGCCATCGCCTACACGGATGACTTTCGATCCGGACTGGATGGGTGGGAGAGCCGTTCCAATTTGACCACCCGCTGGTCCTACGACGCGTCGGGTTTTGTGCAGCCCGGACCACTGGCAGTTTTCCGGCCCAGCGTGGAGCTCACCGACTATCGCTTCGAGTTTCTAGGTGAAATAGATCAGAAGGGCATGGGCTGGGCATTCCGGGCGTCCAATCTGGACAATTATTACGCGGTGAAGCTTACTGTTGTGAAGCCGGGTCCGCTGCCGATAGTGCATCTGGTGCGCTACGCAGTAATTGGCGGCAAGGAAGGACCACGCGTGGAGAAACCTCTGCCGTTCATTACCCGCGCGGACATGCTCTACCGCATCCGCGTGGACGTCCAGGGCAGTGACTTTGCCATTCGCGCCCAAGATCAGATTGTGGATTTCTGGTCGGACGATCGCATCCCACGCGGCGGCGTTGGCCTGTTTTGCAACCGCGGCGAAAAGGCGCGTGTCCGATGGCTGGAGGTGTCGCATCAATACGACACGCTGGGCAGGTTGTGTGCATATCTTGCGCCCTTTGGATCCGAGGGCAGAAATGGAAACCTTAACTGAGCATGAGTCAAAGCAAATCGCGATCATCTTCGTCTAATGGCGCGGCGTCCAACGGCGCAACCCAGGAGAACGGCTCGAACAGAGCGGCCCGGGTACCCGCGTTGGCCAAAGCGGTTTCTCTGCACCTGGAAGGCAATCTAGAAGAGGCGCTGGATGAGATCAATGGCGCACTCGCTAGCGGCGAGGAGAGCCCGGAAATCTACTCGGCCAAAGCTCAGCTCCAATATGATTTGGAGCAGTACGAAGAGGCCTCCAAAAGTTATGCGAAAGTGCTGAGCCTGAATCCCAGGCACTCGGCCGCCAACTTCCATATGGCGGTGTGTCTGGAGAAGCTGGGACGCTGGCAGGAAGCCGCCGAATTTTTCGAAAAGGCCGCTGAGACAGACCCAGGCCGCATCGACGCCCGGCTGGGCCTGGGAATCTGCCAATTGCATCTCGACAAAACCGAGGCGGCCGCTGAGAGTTTCGATCGCGTGCTCGCGGATGAGCCCGAACATACCACCGCGTTGTTCGGCAAAGCAGTGACGCTGCAGTTGCAATGGAATTTCGATGATGCGGCACGCATCTATCAGCAGCTTCTGGCCGCCAACCCGAAGTCGGAAGAATGCATGGTCAACATGGTCACCATCGGCATGGCCCGCAAGGACCAAGCCATGATCGCCGACTATTCAGCTGCTCTGCTGACCCTGCGTCCAAACTCGCAAACGGCACTTGAGGGGTTGGCGACATCCGCCTTCGCCTCCAACGATTTCGAAGCCGCCCGTCACTACTGCGAGAAGCTGGTGGAATACACGCCCGATAACTTCGATCGCTGGTTCAATCTGGGCGTGGCCTATCAAAAGACGGGCAAGCTGGAAGAAGCCGCCAAAGCATATTCAGAAGCCACTCGCGTTCGTCCGGACGCCAAGCAGGCCTATGTGAACCTGGGTGTGGTGCATCAAGAATCCGGAGACTTGGCCGCCGCCCGCACGGCGTACGAAAAAGCTCTCGAGATCGCACCGGACCTGGTGGACGTACTGCACAATCTCGCTTCGGTGCTCGACAAGCTGGGCGCCAAAGAAGAAGCCGAGAAAGTCTACGTTAAGTTGCTCAGCCGGAATCCGGACCTGGAGGATGTGTGGTTCCGTCTCGGTTATCTACGCTTAGAACGGAACGACTACCAGGGGGCCAGCGAAGCTTTCGAGGCGTGCGTCCAGAAGCGGCAGGATTGGCCGGAGGCGCACCTGAATCTAGGCATCGCTTGCTGGAACGTCGGCGATCAGGAAAGAGCCACCAAGGCCTTCGAAGTTATCCTGTCGTCCAATCCGAACTCAGTAGATGCACTGCGTGGTCTTGCCGCGCTGGCTGTGGAACGCGAGAACTTCGACCAGGCGCTGGATTATCAGGCTCGCTTGATCGACAAGGGCGAGCGCAGTCCGGAGCTGTTCTACAACACCGGCCTGCTATTGCAGAAATCCGGCCAATTGGACGACGCCGAGCGCCTTTATAAAGAAGCTCTGCAGGAGCGCCCCTCATTCCCCGAAGCCCTTCTCAACCTGGGCCACGTGCTCAAAAGCCAAGGCAAGCAGGACGAAGCCCGCGACTGCTGGAAGCAAGCGCTCGAGCAGAAGCCGGAGTTGGCGCAGGGGTATTTCGAACAACCGAGCTGACAGAAGGCAGGCGGCAGGAGGCAGCAAGGCATCGCGGCCATCGTGGGTCCTGCCGCCTGCTTCCTGCAGCCTAAAGCTCTTCCCACTTCACTACCCGCTTCTCATAAATCGCCTTGCGTCCGAGCATGGCTACCATCGTCGACATTGCGGCTGAGTCGGCATTGTTTAACGGAGTCTTGCGGCCGCGTGCGTTGTCGATGAAGGCGGCTAGCGATAAATAGGTGGAATCTTCGGCTGCGTCGGGAACATCCAGCTTGATTTCTCCCTTCTTATCGCGCTCCATCCAGGTTGCGGTGGCGAGATCGATCGCACCCTTTGCACCATACACCCGTTCCTTCACGCCCGAAAAACCCGGAGGGTCGAAATAGATGTGGCTGAACTCGAGGCGCAGGTCGTCCGGGAATTCGTAGATCACTGCATAGTTGTCCATGGTGGTGCGGCCAGGCGGATCGTTCTTGAAAAAGTTGATACCGCCTGAACCGTAGGCTCTCAGCGGATGCTTGCCCGCTGTCCAGGTAAACAGATCCAAAATGTGACAGGCCTGCTCCACAATATTATCGCCGGAGCGGTTGCGATCGAAATACCAGGCCGTCTCATGCGGCAGATCGCCGGTGTGTCGATAACCCTGCAGAAAAAGAACGTCTCCGATTCCGCCGGAATGAATGAACTCGATGGAGCGTTTGCGCCTGGGGTCGTGCCGGAGCTGGAAGCCTGCCTGAAAAATACCCTTGGCGCTTTTGGCCGCGGCGACCATCAGCTTGACGTCCTCGGGCGTGGTGGCCATGGGCTTCTCGCAATACACGCTGGTGCCCACTTCCAACGCGTCGATCGCGATCATCTTATGCGTATCTACCGGTGTCGCAATGATGGTGACGTCGATGTCCTTGCGCTCGTCCAGCATCTTTCGGAAATCGGTGTATGTGGCCGGCTCGGAGCCGGCAGCACTGACGACGGCCTTGGCTTTGTCCAGGCGATCAGTATCCAGATCGCAAATCGCGACCACTTTGATGCCAGGCACTTTCAGTATGTTTTTCAGGTCGTAGGACCCTCGGTTCCCCACGCCGATCACCGCCACGCGAACGGTGTCGTTGGGAGATTGAGCTTCCAAAAGCGCCGGCATCGCCACTGCAGTTTTCAGAACATCTCTTCGCGAAAGCATGTTGTCAGTATGCTGCATCGGCGAGCGGCATTACAATGACAACATGGAGTTTCGGCTTTGCGAGACGGTGCGGATTCTGAGATCGACGCCGGGCGTGTTCGCCGCGCTCTTTCGAAATCTGCCCAGGGAGTGGCTGGACGCGCGCGATTCGCCCGAATCGTTCAGCGCTATCGATGTGCTTGGGCATTTGATTTACGGCGAGCAGACGGATTGGATTCCACGCGCGAAGATCATTCTGGAATGCGGCGAATCACGCCCGTTCGATCCATTTGACCGGCGCGGCTTTTCATCCCTGGTCGAGGGACGAAGCACTGAGGATCTGCTCAACATGTTTCAAGAAGCCCGCGAGCAGAGTCTGAGCGAGCTCGAAAGCTTGCAGATTGGACCTCGCGAGCTGGCGTTGACGGGAATGCATCCGGGGCTCGGCAAGGTGACCATGCAGAATCTTCTCGCGGCATGGGTGGTGCACGATCTGGGCCATACCAGCCAGGTGTCGCGGGCATTGGCCAGCCAGTATCGCGCCGAAGTGGGTCCTTGGGTGGCCTATATGTCGATCCTCGATGCGCCCAAGCCGTAGGCGGCCGGTGGTACGCATCCGGAAATTTGAAATCTCGGATCTCGATCGCATTCTCGCTATCGAGCTTGCCTCATTCGGAGAAGATGCCTGGGATGAGAAATTATTTCGCGCGTTTTATCGCAAGTGTCCGGACCTTTTTCTAGTGGCCACAATTCGCCGCCGCGTGGCCGGCTACATCATTACCTGCGCAGGTTCTAGAAACGCAGAGCTGGCATCCATCGCCGTGGATCCGCGCGAGCAGGGTCACGGCGTCGGGCAAGCCATGCTCAATCACACGCTCCAGGAATTGCGCACGCTTCGCGTGAAGGCGTGGTGCCTGATGGTCTCGACTGAAAACGAATCGGCCATTCGATTCTACGAGAAGTATGGCTTCGCACGTCAAAAGATAGTGAAGCGTTATTACGGGCCTGGAAGAAACGCCTGGCGGATGCGCCGGCTCACTGCCACAGCAGCAGACTCAGAAACAACCCCAGCCACAACAAAGTCAAGAAGTGCCAGTACAGCGCGGTGACGGCGGCCCGCGTTCTTTGCCTACGGAAATCCAGGAGCACGGACTCCGGCCGCAACGAGGCGCGCCACAGCAGATAACACAAGGCCGCCATGCCGCCGAGCAGATGAATGCCGTGGGCGCCAGTTACCACATAGAAAAGCGAGCTGTGCGGATTGTGGCGCAGGTAGATCCCCTGTGACTCTAATTCGCGGAGCGCCAGAAGCTGTGACGCGAGAAAGGCCAGACCGATGCCGAGCGTGAGCTCCAGCCAGCGTGCGTAGCGATGGCTGTTCTTGCGTTCCAGGAAAGCCCGCGCGCATTCCAGCGTCCAACTGCTCAAGAGAATGAGAGCGGTGCTCACCCAGAGCAAGCGCGGAACCTGGATATGCTGCCAATTAAACCCCGTGCGCGAGCGGGTGAAGTAGGCCATGCCGATGGTGATGAACAGAGTGGTAATGGACAACAGGACGAACCGCATGGCGAATAGGCCGGCATCGGGAATAT
This sequence comes from Bryobacteraceae bacterium, assembly GCA_050011295.1. GTDB lineage: Bacteria > Acidobacteriota > Terriglobia > Bryobacterales > Bryobacteraceae > Palsa-89. Next base: position 34,232 of record JBEKJJ010000007.1, on the reverse strand, counting down.
AACGCCCGTCGCCGCCATCATCCCCGCCGCCCCCTCCCGGATCGTCCGGCCACAAGTCTCGCGGCCCGCCACCACCCCGAGAGCCAGCCAGTTTAGGTTCCGCGGTATCGGCAGCCGTCGGCATTATTCTTAAGATAGCGCCGCTGAAGGAGCCAGAATCCAGGAGCCAGAATCTAGAAGGCGGAGGAGCCCCTACTGGATTCTGAATTCTGACTCCTGGATTCTCCCCGCCCTACCAGCTCATCCGCTCGCGCAATCCCCGGATGTGCGCTACGTGATGCCGTCCGTGCCAGGCGTAGAGGGCCGCGTTCTTTTCCAGACTCACGGGACCTAGCTCCGGGTGACGGAAGGTGCGCTTCCAATCCTGGTCGCTTAGCGAGCTGAGCAGCGCGCCCCACCGGGCGTGCAGCGATTCCAGCAGCGCGAGCGAAACATCCACCGGCGCGGTGCGGGCATCCGGAAGCTCCGCCCAGCGGTCTTCGTAATACGCCTTGATGGGCGGATCATCTTCCGTTAATGCCCAGCGGAATCGGATGTAACTGTTCAGATGGCTGTCGGGTACGTGATGTACCACTTGCCGGACGGTCCAGCCGCCGGGCCGGTAGGCAGTATCGAGTTGCTCATCGGAAAGTCCGGCGACTACGGCTCTTATTCGTGCCGGGGCTTCCGCAATCTGTTCGACGAACTTCGCGCGTTCTTCCGGAGAGACCGCATCGGGAAATTTGAACTTACCAACGGGGTAACGAAGGTCAACAGTGTCCATGGAAGAAAGATTCGCGGCGCTCACTCTGGGATTCAGGGTATTTTAGCCATGCTATGCTGTTTCCGGACCTGATAGCTGGCGCTAGACTGGAAGATAATCCTGCGCAAGGGAGATTATGCACTTAGTTCCAACACAAGACGAAGTAGTCAGCCTGTTGCGGCGCACCGGGGCCATCCGCGACGGCCATTTCGAATACCCCAATGGCCTGCACGCTACCGAATACATGCAGGTGCAGCTCGCGATGCGATACTACCAACACGCCAAAGTACTGAGCGTGGGATTGAGCCGGTTGCTGCGCGCTAATGCAGAAATCCGGGCTATTATTCCGGAGCTTTCCATCGTGTGTCCGGATACTGGAGGATTGCCGGTTGCCTATGGCGTTTGCGAAGCGCTGCGCGCACACAAGGTTTACTGGGCGGAGCGCGAAACAGAAAAAGGCCCTATGCGTTTCCGCCAGTACCTGGAGCAGCTGCCGGGCGAAAAGGTGCTTCTGGTAGACGACATTTTGCGCTCGGGCCGGAATCTGTCGGAACTGAAACGGCTAGTGGAATCGAATGGCGCGCAGGTGGTAGGGCTCGCGGTGATCATCTACCAGCCCACGCCGAAGACGCCTGACTTCAGTCCCCTGCCCTTTTATTCGCTGGCCAAGCTGGATGCCACCTACTACAAAGACGCTGGATCGTGCGATCTGTGCAAGCGGGGCGTGCCGGCGGAGAAAGTTTGGATTTAGATTCTCTATTGGTCTAAGCGTATCTTCGACTCCGCCGTGAACTTCTGGTAATTGCTGAATTCGATCGTCTTCCGGCTGCAATCCTCGCGATCCCGCACACAAACGCTCGTCTCAGCTTGTAACGGCAGCAGGTACGTATCCGATGCCCCCAATCGGACCTCGCCGAAGTTCACGTTGCCTTCCACGCTGCGGAGCGGGAACGCGGAGGGAATCACTTCCGCAGTCCTTTCGATTCGCACGACGCGGTTCGACGACCGATCGAACCAGATGCGGCCGCTGTACTCGGGAACGATGAATTGATAATCGGAAAGAATCTTCCAATCCGATTGTGCGCGACTGACATGAAAGCCGTACTCTTCAGCAGCCACGCCGTTGAGCTGGTCATCCTTGATGAATTTGAAATCCGAATCCGGATTCCGAAGCAGACTTCGGAGCATGCTTCCAAACTCTCCCGTGGAAACATCGCCGCCCAACTCCGCCCACGATTTTTGAGTCGGCTGGCCGTTCAGCCGGATTTCGTGATAATCTTCGCCCGTTTTGCCGCTATAGGAAACGTCGGCTGAGAGTGTGTCTTCGAGTCCGTTCCCCGATCGCGCGACCATTTCTTTGCAAAGGAAGTCCGGAAGCGCGTGAAGCATCAGTGCCGCTGTTTCCCGAGCCTTCAAGAGCAACGGGTCCGCTGCCGCTGGAGCGTTGACCGGTTCGGTCGGCGCCGCACTTGTCTCCACCGGGTGCTGCAGCAGACTCCAGGATTTTGCCAACATCCCGTGCCCGTCATATCGATTGCTCCGCACGGTCGCACGGTCTCCGGTACTGAGACTCGCCTTTGCATTCCGGTCGAAGTCAATCACGACGAACCGCAAATCGTCCAATTCCAAAATCATGCTCTGGCCGTTCATGGAATGCACCCGTCCCACGAACGTGTACGCGGGCTCCGGCGGAAGTACCTTGGTAGCGGACACCGGCGCTGACACTTTCGGCGGTTCCTTAATCGCGTCGGCCAGATAAATTTGTTGGCTGAGAACTCGTACCCCTTTGCGCGTGCTGGATAGCCGCACTGTGTGGAGTGAGCCTTCGGCCTTCTTTGCCTGCGACGGGCTGTAATCCAGCAGATAGGTGGTAGAGGTGTCCGTTCCCATCTGTTTCAAAGCCATCTTGAGATCGCTGCTACTAAACGTCCGGCCACCGGTGGCTGTCGACAACACCTCCAGACCATCCCGGTTCAGAGTGCCAAGCACCAAACCTGGATCTAGCGTGTAGACTGAAATGCCGCCTCGATCGAACAGCGCGGCCAGTTGGAGCAACCGCGGCTTCAAGTCCACCCAGCCCTCAACCATTTTCATATTGCTCGGAATCCCGTAAGTGATCCAGAGCAACTGCTTGGGACCGGGAAATCGCACCAGCTCTTGACTCATTGAATCCAGTGCGGAATAGATCGTCTTGAAACGCTCCACTGGGTTTGCCGTGATATCCAATGGCCGCACTCCACTCACCTTTTGCAAGGCTCGATCCAATTGCGGTGCAGTGCCTTGAACGGGATACAAACCGCCATTTGACACCAAGAGGTAAAGATGGAGTGAACCTTCCGCATCAGCCAGGGCTTCCTTCAGCTGATTCGCTGCAGCGTTGCGTTGCTGGAAACTCAAGTCCATCAAGTCCAGCAGGACGGCAACTACCGGTGCCGTTTTGCTTTCCAAGCGGAGGGACGTAATGGACTGAGGCGATCCGTCGTCAACGACGCGGAGATCGCTCGGCTGAAGATCTGTAACAGGATGGCCTGCGTGGTCAGTAGCGACCACTCTCAACTCGACCTGCGCATACGCGATCGAGATGATCAACGGAAGGGTCCAAAACGCTTTCATGGCGTAAGACCTCCAGCAACGAGACGCGCCATTGGGGTGAAGGGTTACCTCAAACGGTTGCCTCAAAGGGTTTACCTCAAACGGTTTACCTCAAACCACCTTTGCGACGTGTAGCGCCTGGATCTCAGCTTCCGAATATCCCAGCTCTCCGAGAATTTCGTCAGTGTGCTCGCCGAGCGTTGGAGCGCGCCGGCGAATGCTGCTGGGAGTTGCCGACAGGCGCACCGCGGGATTCGCTAATGGGACTGGTTTTGACGTGCCCGGATAATCCATGTAATGCAGCAGCTCGCGCGCTTTCACCTGCGGATCTTCGAGTACTTGGTGCAGGTCAAGCACGGGACCCGCGGGCAGTCGCGCGCCTTCCAGTTCCGCCAAGGCTTCGGTGGTGGTGCGATTCGCGAGCCACAATTCCATTGCCTCGGTGATTGTTTCACGATTGTCGGCGCGCGCTATATCTTCGGCAAACCTCGGATCTTCGATCAATTCCTCCCGGCCGACCAATTTTGCCCAGCGCGCGAACATGTCGCTTCCGATTGTTTGAACCGTGATCCAACCATCCACAGTACGGTAGGTGTCTGCGGGCGCGATGAAGAATCCCGCGTTGCCTCGAGAGTGGCGCTCGATTCCGGTCACCGATCGCTCAGCCAGCAGCGCCTGCATAAACGTGACGCCGGTGGCGAGCAGCGATCCATCCACCACTTGCCCCTGGCCCGTTTGAGCGCGATGATACAGCGCCACCATGATCCCGAAGGCTGTGTGCAACGCGGTGCCGTAGTCTTCGAAAGAAACCACGGAGCGAATCGGAGCATCCGGAAACCCGGTGAGGCTCATGGCGCCGGACATGGCCTGCGCGATGGTATCGAAGCCGGCCCGGTGCGCGTAGGGACCATCGGGGCCGAAAGTGGAGATTCGGGCAAGAATGATATCGGGTTTTAGAGCGCGCAAAACATCGTAATCCAAGCCCATCTTTCGCAACACGTTGATTGGGAGATTGGCCACAACTACGTCAGCGCTCTTAGCCAAGCGCCGAATGATGTCCGCAGCCGCAGGCTGGGAGCTATCCAGCGTCAAGCTGCGCTTGTTGCGATTCAGCGAAAGAAAAGCCCCGCCCTCGCCGCCTTCGGTAACCGGTCCCGTGTAGCGGTCTTCGCTGCCATGTCTACGATCCACGCGGATCACGTCAGCGCCGAGGTCGGCCAGCAGCATGGCGCAGTAAGGTCCGGCGATGAATCGTCCGAAATCGATCACGCGGATTCCGGCGAGTGGAAGAACTGTGTGGGAAAAAGCCATGCACTAACTTTCGCATCTTGGATTGTGAGGCAGGTTGATAACAGTTGATAACCCGTGCGCCGATTGCCAATCTAGATTGCCAATCGGCGCACGGCGAGGGGCAACCCGCGTTAATGTCCCGTGGTATATGACAGCCGCGGCGAATGGGCGATCGGAGCAGTTCGCTTCAACCACGCGCGGCGGCGGGCAACCAGAATCGCGGCGAATCCGAGCGCGAGCGGAATCAGAGTGGATGGCTCCGGCGTAGCGACCAGTTGCTCAGTAACGTCGCGATAGTAAATCTGAAAGTTCACCAACGAGGTGTAGGTATCAGCGCCGATCGTGTCGGGTCCGAGTTGATACGTGAATGCGTAGTCATCGAATGTGGTGGGAACGGTCTGAGGCGTACATGGAGCGAAAGGGTCAACAGAACTCAGGTATTCGCAGAACGCGACAGTGGTGGGCGGCGCCAGGAAGCCGGTGTCCGACGTGGTGACGTAGGGTCCCCCGACGTTGGCGAGTTGCGCATCGAACGCCACGAGTCCTGGATAGGTAAGATCGAGCGGGTTACCGTTGGGGCCGACCAATCCAAAGCCGTTGGCGTCTGCCAGATTGGTAAGGCCGCTCAGCGCCCACGACGGAATATTCGCAAACGTGGTTTGCGGATCGCTCTGGAGTTGTCCTACCAGCGTCGGGAATAAGGCGACGAACGCGGCGGGAGGCGGTAAAAACTGATTCAAAGAATTGCCGAAATCCCCCAAATTGGTCGCGGCCGTTTCTATGTTCGTGGTCGAAATGAGAGAGCCGTTCGGCGCATCCAGCGTCAGGGTCCCATAATACAGATTTACGATCCCCGCGGCATAAAAGCACGTCGGCGGAAGAGCTGTACCAGTTATCGGGCACGTGTCGGCATTAGCCAGCGTCGGAAACGAGACAAATGCCGCAGCCAGTACAGCCAGAAAAAGAGCGTGCTTCAGGTTCACACTCTTCTCCGTGCGCGGGCCGCGGCCAAAATTCCGGCAAATCCAAGCGCGAGGGGAATCGTGGTGGATGGCTCAGGCGTGGCCGCCGTGAAAGCCGATGGCGGAGCCGACAGAATACTGGGGTCGGTATCTGAAATAAGTAGCTGGCTGTTGCTTGTGAAGTAGAGTCCTCGTGGGTCGAAAGGACTGCCCACTGCGCCTTGCAGCAGAACCGCGACCAGAGCGCCGGAACTGTTCAGCACATCCACGCTGCCGGATGTTCCGCCGCCAAACTGGCTGCCGGAGACGGACACAAAAAGATCGCCGCCATAGCTACCAAAACCTGCTGGAGCGAAAGCGAACTGGCGCAGTCCGGCGACGTCGCCGCCAGTTAGAGTGGGGACAGCAACGTTGGCAAATACCGAGGCGACGCCTGAAGAGTTGACCGCGTACATAGTTCCGGAGGCTCCGTCGGCCACCAAAAGGTCCCCGCCGATCGATCCAAAACCCGCAGGCGCAAATCCCACAGCAAAAGGCGCTACAAACCCGACAGAACCTCCAGTGCCGAGCGAAGCGAAATCCGATACGGTGCCGTCCGGACTGAGAGCGAAGACCTCGCCGTTGTCGAGGCCCGCGCCATTCTCGCCTCCGATCAAGGCATCGCCGGCAACGGATCCGAATCCTGCGGGTGCCACGGCGGCGCCGCCGGTTATGGAATCCGATGACGGAACCGGCACAACGGTCTGGCCTCCGCTCCCGTTTACCGCAACAATTCCTGGGCCGCTGCCAGGTGTGGAGGTGATCAGCAGATCCCCACCGAAGGAGCCAAAACTCGAAGGCAAGAAAACGGCTCCGTTGCCGCTCACGCCACTCGCGAATAGAGTGGGTGTGCCACCGCCCGCGGGGATCACATACAGCGCGTTCGGGCCCTTATCGGGAACCATGAGATCGCCACCCACGGTTCCAAAACCTTGTGGGACGGGCACGATTGATTCTGGAATCGTGTATCCGCTAGAGAACAAGCTGACCGAGTCGGCCAGAGCAAGCATGGGCAGGGCCGCGAATAGAAGCCCTGAAAGAAAGAGATGGGACGTCTTTTGAAGCACTGAATCCTCCGGAACTACAGTTTTTGTTTCACCTGATACGGCGCGGATCTTCCGGATTCGGCATCAGCGAACGGCGCAAAAAGTACTAGTGTTACTGCCGTGCGTCGCCATGAGTGGCGACGCGGCACGCAAAAGTGCGTGCGCTACGCGTGGCGCGAACACTCGTGTTTGCCGCGTTCGCACTCATGCCGACAGCCCACTAGGGGAGAGTCGCGGCCTGATACTTTCGGAGAGTTTTCTCGTAGGCTTGGCGAGTAGGCGTTGGCGTCTGCTCAATGAGCGTGAGCGCTTTCTGGATGGATTCAACAGCGTGAGCGCGATCGCCGTTGAACCAGTAGGCTTCCGCCAGAATCTCTTGAATTTCGGCTTCCTTGCCATTCATCTGGCTGGACTTTAGCGCGAAGGCCAGTGCGAGTTTCGGTTCGCGCAAACGCTGCACTTCCGTTTCGAGCAGGCTGCGCGCGGCGATGGCCAGCTCCACGTCGCTCCCATCCGGGCTCCCCGCGATTTGTTTCAACACGGGCAAAGCTGCGTTGGCCAGACGTTCTGCTTCGGCGGTACGCCCCAGCTTCACCGCGAGATTCGCCGCGCTGGATTGCACCTCCGCCCTCCCAAAGCGAAACGCGAGATTGGACGGGCTCCGCGCTAGCAGGCGGTCATAGATAGCGGAGGTATCCAGGAAGTTCGCGAGACTCTCCGCGCTGTGCCCGGCCAATCCGTGGATGATCGCCAGATTGCGCGAAGGAATGGTGCGGAAGTACAGCGCCTGGACGTTTTTTGGGTCTTGCTCCGAAGCCTGCTGGCGAATCTGGCGTGCTTCTTCCAACGCGGCGAGCGACGCTGGATAGTCGCCGAGATTGCCCAGGTTCCAGCCGAGCCCCAGGAGTGCCGAGCTGCGCGCTTCGAGCGCGGCCACGGACTCGCGATCTTGTGCGCTGAGTTGATCCAGGGCGGCTAGCGACTTTCGAAAAAATGGCGTGGCGCCAGGCCGGTCGTGCAGTTCCGTCAGGTCGCCCATGGTCTTGTAGCTTTTGCTTAACTGGCGGACCGTCACCAAATCGCCGGGTTTCAGGCGCAGGGCCGCCAGAGCATGTTCGGTGGATTCGCGTATCGCGGCCAGCGCTTGACCAGCATTGCTGGTGGCTACGTAACCTTGCTGAATGCTCAGACTCTGAGCGTACGATAAATAAGCGACGGACGCCTGGAAGCGCACCGCGAAATCCGTTGGCCAGCGCGCGGCCAATCGTCCAAGTTCTGCTGTAGCTCCGCGAACAAGTTCGCGCCCTTCGGCCGATTCGCCGCTGAAACCGATTCTCTGGCCCAAGAACAGCTTGCCTCTTGCGAGGAGCAAGCGCGCCTCCCGATTGTCCTGGGATTTCCCCGCGATGGGCCCTAGAATCGCAATGGCCTTGCGGTAGCTTTCCTTGGCTCGCGCGGGTTGGCCAATGTTGGGCCGAAACGGGTTTCCCAGCACGTCGGCCAACTGCAGATATCCATTTGCCAACTCTACGCGCAGTTTCTCGTCGTTGGATCTTTCGGCGGACAGCCGGTCTAGATACTCGAGCGAGCGGCTCACCATCTCCGCTCGAACGGGTGTAGAGCCGGGCAAGTTACCCACCGATGTCTGCAACTCGAAAACCAAGTAACGCGCCAGTTCCCGGGCTTGATTGAAGCGCCGGTCGGAAGCCACGCGTTCCTGCTGCGCCACACGCGCTTGCCATGTCGTTCCCACCAATCCGGCGATCAGCGCGAGCGCGATGGCGGCTAAAGCAGCAACGCGAGCTTTGTTTCGCGCGATGAATTTTCTGGTTCGCTGCAAAGCCCCAACAGCTGACGCTTGCACCGGATATCCCGCCAGGTAACGGCGCACGTCTTCGGCGAATTGCTCTACAGAAGCATAGCGATCCGTCGGAGACTTTGCGAGCGCTTTTCCCGTTATCGCATCCAGATCTCCGTGCAGTTGACGGCGCAGGGCTCGGGCTTGGTCGACGCCACGAGCTTCGGCAACTTCTGGATTATCCGGCACAGCTGCGCTAGGCGGCGGGGCATCCACGGAGAGCACTTGCTCGACGATTGCGGCCGGCGGCAGATTCGCGCCACTGAAGGGCCGTTTGCCACACAACATTTCATACAGCAACACGCCCAGCGAATAGACGTCGCAACCCACGCCGGGATTCTCACCGCGCAACACTTCCGGACTGGCGTAGAGTGGCGTGGCGAAGAGGCCCGTCGTCACTGTGGACTGGCCATCACCGCCTTCGGTAGGCTGCAGCGTGCGAGCCACTCCGAAATCCAGCAGCCGCGGTTCACCGCTACGCGTCACCAGGATGTTGCTGGGTTTCAGATCGCGGTGCACGATCAGCTTCTGGTGCGCATAGCTCACGGCCTCGGCGACCTTGAGGAACAATTCCAGCCTGGCATTGATGGTTAGCCGCTGGTGATCGCACCAGGTATCGATGCGCTCGCCCTCCACGTACTCCATGACCAGATACGGCGCGCCTTCACTGGTGATGCCGCCATCCAAGAACCGCGCGATGTAGGGATGCTGCAGTCCGGCGAGAATCTGCCGCTCGCGCCGGAAACGCTCGTCGAGGACTGGCGACCACATCACGCCGGCCACCACTTTCACGGCTACTTCATGCCGCAGTTCGCCATCTTCGCGCGTAGCGCGATACACCGCGCCCATTCCGCCAACGCCCAGCACCCCACGCGCCTGGTAGGAGCCGAATCGCGGTAAACGGGCCGGGGCACTGGACGCACGGCCTTGCACGTCCGTGTCCGATTCCAGCAGCCGCAGCAGCTCTTCCCGAACCGTTTCGTCTCCGGCCGAGACCTGAGTTACGTACTCGTCGCGCACGGGTCCCGGTGGGATCCGCAAGGCTGCTTCAAACCAAACGGCCAATTGCTGGAAGCGCTCCTGGGAAACACCCGGCATATTTAGGTATGGCGCAATTCCTGGTGAAACTCCATCAAACCCTGGGATGCAGGCGCGAATTGAGCCATGCGAGCGAAAATCGCAGGCTCCGATCCACGGTGGACGCCGAAAGCCCTAGCAACGCCGCGGTCTCTTCCCCGGTGCAGCCCAAAAAATATCGCAGCTCCAAGGCCCGGACGCCGGTAGCGTCGAGGAATTCCAACTCGTCCAGCGCGCTACTCAAATCGAGTGTAACTTCGTTGATGGACCCGGTCCAGCCCAACTCGGGATCGAGCGGAAGCCGTGCCCCGGAGGTACGCTTGGCCGCTTTCTCACGCCGGGCATGGTCAATTAATACGCGGCGCATCAGCCTGGCCGCGAACGCAAAAAAATGCGACCGGTCGTTCAGAGACACCTTGTGCAACTCGAGGAGCTTCAGGAATGTTTCGCTCACCAGTGCGGTAGGCTGCAGCGTGTGATCCGCGGCTTCGTTACGCAGCAGATTGTCAGCGATGGCACGCAGCTGGTCATACACCAGCGGAGCCAGACGATCCAGCGCGGCCGGATCCCCTTGCGCCCACTGGTCCAACCAGAGTGTGATTTCGCCGGAGTTGGCAGTCGGGTCCATATGCGGAGAGAAGAGTCCCCTCCCTTCACTCGCGAAGATTGATTTTACCGAAATCTGGTTACTTCTTGCCGCCAGTGAGATTCGATAGGACCGATAGATTGTCCGATCCACTGTTGGCCACAATCAAATCCGGCGCAGCCGTTTGAGCGAAGTCAATGGAACCGATCCAGGCCGGTCCGTTCCCCGCGGCGACTTTGATCGCTGGCAAGAAATATCCGTTTCCAAATCCCAACAATATTGCGATGTCGTTAGAGCCGGGGTCGGCCACGGCCAGATCCAGCTTGCCATCGCCATTGAAGTCGGCGGATATCAGAAAGGACGCCTTCGTCCCAGCCACGGAACTCCGCGGTGACTGGAAGGTTCCGTTCCCGTTGCCGAGCAGCACTGAGACAGTAGTCTTAAAGTCGGTATTCTTCGAACCGGTTGCGTTGACTACCGCCAGGTCAACCTTTCCGTCGCCGTTGAAATCGCCCAATGCGATCCAGGCGGGATTGAGTCCTGCCGCGAAATTCAGGATAGGCTCAAAAATCCCGTCGCCTGTTCCAAGCAGGATTGAGACATTGTTCGACGCCAGATTTGCGACTGCCAGGTCCAGCTTTCCATCGCCATTGAAGTCCCCGACGGCGATGGAAGAAGGGCCCTCCCCAACGTAAAAATTCAACGGTGCCCGGAAGATTCCCGCTCCAACGCCTAGAAATACTGAAACCGTATTGGAATTTGAATTCGTCACGGCCAGGTCCAGGTTTCCGTCGGCGTTGAAATCTCCAAACGCCAATGCTGTTGGTCCGGACGACGCCAGTGTGGTGAAGGGCCGAAAAGTGCCGTTGCCATTGCCTAACAGAAGCTGGACGGTGTTTGAGAGCCGGCTAGCCACCACCAGGTCCAGTTTTCCATCGCGATTGAAATCGGCGGTTACGATCGCAACGGGACCAATGCCGACTTGATAATCCACCCAGGGCTCGAAATTGCCGTTGCCGGTGCCTAGCAATATCCGCACCGTGGCGGAACGCTGATCCACTACGGCGAGATCGGGTTTTCCATCGCCATTAAAATCGCCGATTGCGAATGACACCGGCTCCGCGCCGGCGGCGGTTTGATTCAGCGGGACAAAGGTCACCGTGTTCGGCACGCCAGCCCCCGCCCAGGAGCTGACAAGCCAGCCTACAATACCAAGAGCGAGTCTACGCATGTCTCCCTCCCTTGAATTATCTCTCTCTACGACAGGAAATTCAGCCAGGTTGTTACGATTCTGTAGTACTAAGTGTATTTTTCAGCGCTTCTGGGGGCTACTCCTATTACTTTTGGCGATGCCCGCCTGGGCCGGTTTTTGCTCCTCGGACCCCTCGCCCTCCGAGCCTCGTCACGATTTTGAGTTTTTCGCCGGTTACTCACCGGTCTCGGCGACCCTGATCGGCACCACCGCGGATCGCCGGTTCGTCACGGCCGGATTCGGCTACAGCTACCGTTGCTGGGTGTGGCCCAACATATCGATATGGTATTCGGGCGAGCTCATGCCCGCCGCGGTGATCTTTCAGCCCAATGCCGTGTACGGATTCGCGGTAACGCCGCTTGGTTTCACCATGGACTTTGGCCGCCGTCACAAGATTTATCCTTTCCTTCAAACCAACGAAGGCATTATTGCGTCCGCCGAACCCATCCCCCTGAACGTGCCGGGTGCCACAGCCCTGAATTTTCTGATCGACCTGGGCGGTGGGGTCCGCATAAAAACGGGTGAGCGCCACGCCATCAGCCTCGGCTACAAGTTCCTCCATATTTCGAATGCTTTCACCAGCCCAGTGAATCCGGGAGTGGACAACAACATCTTCTACGCAGGGTTCTCGATCTTGAAACGTAATCATTAGAGAGACGTCCTTCTATGCATGATCGCTCGAGCTGTCCTATTGGCGCTAAGTGTTTCAATTCTCACGCTCGCCCAGCAGCCGGACCCAAATACTTCCACCTCCAAATCCGTGCAGACCTCAGGGCCTCAATCCGCGGAATGGCACGCTCTCAGTGTGAAGGAGAAGCTGGAATACGATGGGCGGCATTTTTTCGATGTCGATAACGTGGTTTACGCCGGCATCGGAGCGGCGTTCGATCAATGGCGCGATCGCCCCGGCGCGTGGGGCGAAGGCTGGGGCCCGTTCGGGGAACGCTATGCCTCGCATCTCGGGCAGTACGCCATCCAGCGCAGCATTATGTTTCCAGTGCAGGCGATTGATCATGAGGACACTCGCTATTTCCGATCGAAGCGGACCAGTTTCCAGGGCCGCGTTGGAGATGCGTTTCTCCACACCGTCTGGCGCCACAGCGATAGCGGCGGAATGATGCCCGCCTACAGCGAATTTCTAGGCGACTACGGTGCAGCCGCAGTGTCGCGCATGTGGTGGCCGGAGCGCTATCACACAGGCTCCGCGATATTCATTGCCGGATCAGACACGATTTTGGTGGACGCGGGCATAAATGTTCTTCACGAGTTCGCGCCGGATATCAAGCGCTGGCTGCATCTGAGTCACTAAACGAACTGCACATTCCGAACCGCGACGGGAAGGGAGTGTCCATGGGCCAGCTGGCCCACCAAAGTTCATGAAGACGCCGTGGCGCACGCACTCTTGCGTGCTGCGCCGAGACTCGTCTCGGCGTCGGGCGGACATCGACACGAGTGTCGATGCTGCGTCGGCACGAGTGTCGATGCAGCACGCAAGAGTGCGTGCGCCACACGGCGTCTTCAACGGAGCGCTACCACGATCGCGCAGCGCTACTAAGGAACTCGCGCAAAACGGCGCGCGGCGCGGGCCAGTTCCTGGTCCGTTTGGCGGTGCGCGCCGCACCCTTTGCGCTTCCTCCCGGTCGCGGGTCAGACCGAAAAGCGCGGATCGCCGTCTAAGACTTGCCCCACAAGCTCCGGCTGCTCGCCCGAGCGCCACGGCTTGGCGCGATGTCTGACTCGATATACCAACGGACCTCCGTCCTCGCGATGGCTGCGCTCCACCGGGCGCGGAATACAGACGAACTCCGTTTCTATCGAGTCACCCGTCGCGCGGACAACCGAATAACCGTGCCCACCCATGTCCACGAACTTGAGATGCGGCGCCAGATCCGGATTCGAAAGCGCGCGTGCCCGAGCCAGATCTCCGCTCTTCGCATACTCCAGGCAGGACCGCACACCATGCCGTAACAGCAGATTGATGGTAGGCTGTGGACCGCTATCTGCGGGAGCCTGGCCAACAAAGAGGCTTCGCAGCGGGTGCTCTTTCGGAAAATTGTGCTCAAACGCTTCGACTAGTCCAGGGGCTGAAATTGAGCCGGTGATAAACGCGATTCCAACCGGCTGAAACGATTTCGGAGGAAGCGATTTGGCCGCGAAGCCGGCCCAGAAGCTGTGCCGATCGCCTGCCACGGTGACGAATCCGGTAATCCCGTGCTGCAGAACCGTGTCATAGATTTCCGCGCGCTCCATATAGGCGCTGCTCGGATCACCCATGACGAAAGTTGCATAGCCCGATCCCGGCCACGGCTTGGTCAAACCCTCGGGCAAGTTTTGCGGATCGGCCCGCATGTCTAAAGTGCCGGCCGTATTTCCCCATATCTTCCAGGTCGCCTTGGATGTTCGCAGTTGTTCGAGAAACCAGGCTTTCTGTTCCGCACCCAGGACGGTTTGCACAGGCTGATCCTTGCGGAAGTTGGGGACCTCGACATCGCCGAAGCGAATGGAGGCCGGCGGGTGACCCCGATCATGCGCGAGCCCCGCGTCCAGGATTTCCATAGCCTCTTCCGGAACAAACTCGGGAAAATCTTTGCTCGAAAACGCCTTCGCTTCCGGTCTTCCGCTGGGGTCCTCGGAACGATAGCTATGCTGATCGGTGATGATCAGATCCACATGGCGTCCCCAGCGAAGTTTCCGATATCCCTTCAAGCTATGGATGGCCGCAAGATTGTTCGGCTCCTGGCCGAGACCGTTCTGGTCAAAACGAGAAATCGCAGCGTCAACTACCGGAGGCGGATTGAAGCGATCCATCCCGGGTCCGCTCGGTTTTGACATCCTGGCCGGCTGATATTCAAAGAACGCCTGATTGGCGGCTACTTTTCGCGTCTGGGCGGGCCGAGTCTGGCCCTTGAAAATCTGCAAACCCTGATATCCCAGCCAACTGAATTCGTGGTTGTCCCACATATTCACGAATGGCCAGCGTGCGCGAGCATCCTGCAGGTCGGGATCTTTGAGATAAGCGCGATAGACCGCGCGATAATCCGCAAGCGTGGTAGGAATGTGGAAATCGTCGATCTTCTCGCCATGCTCATAGCGGACAATGTCGCGTATGCGCCGATCGTACATACCTTGCGGGCGGTCCTCCGGATACCAGACGATTTCGTAAATAAAATCGCCGAGGTGCAAAACGAACCCAAGCTGATCCTGCTCAGAAGCGCGCTGGTCTTCGAAGATCATGCGGCGATAAGCATTCTGCGCGCCGTCATTCGCGTTTTGACAACTGATGAAGGCGAAGCGTACGGGTCTAAGGTCGTCGGGTGCGGGAGCGGTGATGGTTCGCCCGATTCTGCTACCCGCGCCTTCGTGATCCGTGAAGCGGTACCAATAAACACTCGCCGGCTTCAGACCGCCAACCAGTACGCGGCAGGTCCAGTCAGATTCTTTAGAAACGATCGCCCGCGCCTTTGCTACCACTCGTAGAAACTTCGCGTCTTCAGAAACCTCAACTGTCAGTGCTTGATCGTGCTCGGCCGGAAACGGGTGACGCGTCCACAGCAGGACGCTGTTGCTATCCGGATCTGCCGACGCCACGCCTTCCGGATACGCGGCCGGACGCTCACGCCACCGGACGCGCGATTGTTTTGCAACGGGCTCTCCCAACGCCGCCGTCGCGCCCATGGAGGCGGCCAATTTGGCAAAATCGCGCCGGGTAATGCGAGGCATTCTTCACGGTAACATCTTCGAATTGGCGGGCTGTGAGAAAATTGGCATTGAATCCTTTCAGCTCTTCTCGCGCGCGGCCGGGCGCGATGGTTGCATTCCTCCTCTGGTTCGCGGTTCGGGCTTATGCACAAGTACACGGCCAGATCCAGGACGCCAGTGGATCACCGGTAGCCGGTGCGCAAGTGCTGGCGCACAACTCCGCTGAGCATACGGATCGAGCGTTCGCGAGCGCTGCGGACGGAACGTTCACCATCGCTGACCTCAAGCCAGGCCATTACCAGTTCAAAGCGACGAAGCTCGGATTCGCCGACTCTCCGGCGTTCGAAGCAGATTTAGAACCCGGCCGGAACCTGACGGTGAATCTAACGCTTGGTGCGCACCAGGGATTTTTCAGAAGACTCTCGCAGGCCTACGCCCAGGATTGGCATGGCACAGCCGCGAGTGGCCCCGAGCCTCCGCGTCGCGCTTTACCATCGCCTCTTGACTCGCCGCCTTTCCCGAATTCCGATTGGTCCTACGGCGGATCACCCGAAATCGGCGCGCCGGACACTAACGTGCCTCCGCTCATGGAAGCTCTCTACGGCGGATCGAATGGCGACGCCTGGGAGCAAAGCCGAGTGAAAGTGTACGGCTGGGTGGAAGGCAGCTTCAACCTCAGCACATCGCACGATTCCAATTATCCGTCCGCTTACGACATCTTCGCCAATCGGATCGAATTCGATCAGGGCGTGCTCTATGTCGAACGCATTCCCGATTCGGTTCAGACCGATCACTTCGATTGGGGATTCCACCTCACGGCACTGTACGGAACCAGCTATCGTTTCACTACCAACCTGGGATACTTCAGTCAACAATTGCTGGATGAGCATCGCGTGTACGGTTTTGATCCGGCGCTGGAGTACGTGGATCTTTATTTTCCGCAAGCCGCCGAGGGGCTCAATATCCGCGTGGGCCGCTTCATTTCGATTCCGGGTATCGAAGCGCAATTGGCTCCCAATAACTACGTCTACACGCACTCACTGTTATATGCAGTTGATCCGTTTACCGACACCGGTATTCTCGGTACCGTCCGGTTGAATGAAAAATTACTGCTGCAGCTTGGAATCACCGCGAGCCATGACGTAGCTCCTTGGACAAAGGACGCCAAACCATCCGCGACGGCCTGCATCAGCTACACATTCAATCAGGGCAACGACAATCTTTATCCTTGCGCGAACGGGATCAACGCCGGCAAATATGGATACAACAATCTCCAGATGTTCGATATCACCTGGTATCACAAGTTCAGCAAGTCGTGGCATATGGCGAGCGAAGCCTGGTACATGTATCAGCGCGATGTGCCGAGCGTCTTTGGTCCGCTAACACCCGAAAAAGGCACCAACGGCGCATTCTGTTCCACGGGCGAGATTCGATGCTTGGCTCCCGAATGGGCCACGGTCAACTACGTCGAAAAGGAACTCTCGGCGAAGAATTACATTTCCGTTCGCACCGACTTCCTGGATGATATGAAAGGCCAGCGCACCGGCTTTAAGAACCGCTACGCAGAGGAGACTCTCATGTGGGGACATTGGGAGGGAAGCACTGTTCTGCTGCGTCCCGAAATCCGGTTCGATCGCGCGTTCGATCGTCGCGCGTATGACAATGGAACGCGACAAGGCCAGTTCCAGTTGGCGATGGATGTAATTTTTAAATTCTGATGAAGTTCTTACCGGGCTGTAGGCAGGATGGAGTCCCGATGTTCGCTGATTCATGAGCGGCAGCTGAATTGCACCACCTAAGCCATGACCAAGGTCGTGGCGTGTAATTTTCTTAACGGCGGTTGCGCTCCTCGCGCAAGTTCAGCCCTGGCAATTGGCTACCGACGTGTCTCCGTCAATCGATTCCGAGCCGTTGAGCTTGCGTGAGAAATATCAACTCGCGCTGTAGCGCACCTTCGATCCTGTGGAAATATTCAGAATGGGTCTATCGGCGGGGCTGGATCAAGAGCGCAATTATCCCTCCGAATGGGGGCAGGGATGGGATGCTTTTGGCGTGAGAATGGCTTCGCATTTCGGCCAGCATCTGATCCGCGAGCAATTGGAGGCCGGGGTATGGGCCATCGATCATGAAGATCCGCGCCACCGGAGATCCGGATTGACGGGCGTCTGGCCGCGAGCCCGCTATGCCATTGTGCATACCTTTGTCGCCCGCAACGACTCGGGCGGCAGCATGCCGGCTTATAGCCGGTTCATCGGAGACTACGGCGCGGGGTTTATTTCGCGCGAGTGGTACCCGGACCGGTTCCACACCGTTGGCCAAGGTTTGGAAGCTGGAACTATCTCGCTAGGACTGGATGTCGGAATGAACATCCTGCGTGAATTCTGGCCGCGCCATCATGGGCGAGAATGGGCAGGCGTGACACCATAATCATCTAGTCGCGGTAGTACTAGAACTAAAGTTAAGAAACTCCAAGAACATGCTCAGGCACAGGTGTATACTTGCCCGAGAGCCAGAGAGCGTGGCTGCGAAAACGTAAACACCAGGAGGCTCCGATGCTCAGAATCCCCGCTGATTTTGTGAAAATGTCTTGCGTGATCGCCTTGGTGTCTGCTCCAGGGCTTTTGGTGGCCGACGAATACACCCAGATCAACCTTGTGTCCGATATACCTGGCCTCGCGAACACAACCGATCCTAACCTCCTGGATCCATGGGGGGTGTCCTTTGCAGCGACATCGCCGTTTTGGGTCTCGAATCAAGCTTCCGGAACCTCCACTCTTTACAATGGTGCCGGAAGCAAGATCCCACTGACCGTATCCGTGCCTAATCTTGGCGATGCCCCTGGTGGTATTAACAACGGTCCTACTGGCCAAGTCTTTAACATCGGCGGCAGTACCAACTTCCTCTTAGCGGGTGCCGGCAGTGGGGCCAACTTCATATTCGCCAATCTCGACGGCTCCATCTCGGCGTGGAATGGTGGCGCCGGCACTACTGCTGTGATTAAGGCAAATGTGCCAGGCGCCTCTTTTACAGGCCTTGCGATAGCGACAGTAAACGGCTCCCCCCAGATATACGCGGCAGATCAGAACGGCAGCGGAATTGATGTGTTCAATTCGAGTTGGCAACAGATTGGCCAGTTTACCGACCCGAACGTGCCGGCTGGGTACACTCCATTTAACGTGCAGGCCATCGGATCTGTACTCTACGTAACCTTCACTAATCAAAGCTTAACCAGTGCTGGTAACGGCATCGTTGATGAGTTCAATACCAACGGTACCTTTATCAAGCGGGTGGCTACTGGTGGCGCTCTCGACATGCCGTGGGGAGTGACTATCGCTCCGGCCGGCTTCGGCGCGTTCAGCAACGATTTGCTGATCGGCAACAACGGCAACGGTGAGATACTCGCCTATGATCCGAATAATCCGAACGCGTTCCTTGGCACGCTGGATGGCATCAACGGCCTGCCGATCGTTGACGACAACCTTTGGGCTCTCGATACTCGCACTACCGGCCCCAACGTCAACTCGGACGCATTGTATTTCGCCGCCGGCATCAACAGCGGAGCGGATGGACTGTTCGGCGAGCTTGTTCTTGCAACTCCCGAACCTTCCACAATCTTCGAGACCGCAGCGGCCTTGCTTCTAATGGTGCTGTTCAGGATTCGCCGGAGCCGTTTGTCCGCCTGACCGGCACGCAACAAACGCTGTTCTTAAGAAAGGGGCGCGGGCGGAAGAGACCAGCCTGGCACGCTGGGGGCGATGGTATGCTTTTTCGGGCAAATGTGCGGCTCGGACTTGCATTTAGTCCCGCCTGTTCCAACCTTCCCTGGGCAGACGATAGCGTCGGTCTTGCACTTGGTCCCCTCCGTTCCGGGCTTTGGGCAGACCAGAGGCTCCGACTTGCATTTGGTCCCCTCCGTTCCGGGTCTTAGGCAGTGCCGGTCGGACTTGCATTTGGTGCCCTCGGTTCCCGCCTTCTTGGCCGGCGCGGTTTCCAAGAAAAGCTCGGATTCAAGAATCTCGCGATACTCCCTCGAGATTGGACCATCGAAGAACTCTGGTGTCATGTTCGACGTCTCCTTTTTTGTATCGAGTTATCTTACCAGAGTTTCAGTCTGGTAGCTGCAGCATCCATATGCCTCCGGCGCGTTCCTTCAGGCTCACGATGATCTTGTCTTCCGCCAGTGCGGGCGCGCAATGGAACGAGGGAGCGTACATGGTTTGGGACGGCGCATGGAAGTGCCGCACCGCGAACAATGGGCCGCGGGGATGTTTCGTGAATGGATCCAGCCGCTGGGCCCACAAGCACATATAACCGTCCCGGTCGGAGCTGAAGTAGAGCAGGTTCCCATCGGGCGACCAGGCGGCACTTGGGTCCGTTTCCGGAGACCGAACGATCTCCATCCATTGAGACGGCGCCGGTGGCTGGAGCACGGAAAACGGAGCGGCATAGATTGTAAAGTTGCGGGCATCGCGATGAGCGGCGAACACCATCCAGATCCCGTCCGGCGATAGTGCGTTCTCGGCGAATATGAGCGTCGGACTCTTGAGGTACTCGGTCTGCTTGCCGCTCGTGACTTCCAACAAGCCGACGAAGCTCATCGGCGCCCTACTATACGTGAGATAGCGGCCATTTGGTGACCAGCCGGTAGGGCCGCCGCACTCGGCGCACACCACTCTTGCTGGGCCACCGTCGAACGGTGTCACGAAAGTCTGGTTGTGTTCGAGAATGTTTTCAGTCCAGGCCACGAACTTACCATCCGGGCTGATTACCGGGTGAGTTTTTTCCGTACCAGTGGTTAAGCCTCGCTCGACTCCCGAAACCAGATCCTTCACCCAAATTTGCGCCGACCCGTTTCGGTTGGAAGTGAAAGCGATCCGATTGCCGTCGCGAGAGATCGAGCGAGCCATATCCACTCCAGCATCTCCCGTCAATCGTTCCAGAGCGCCTCTGGCCTCACCGCGGTTTGCGTCGAGCGGAAGGCTGTAAAGATGCGTGTTCTCAGTAATGCTGGCGAACACGAGTTTGCCGTCCTTGGATACCGACGGCGAATATTCGTTGGTGGTGCCGGCGGTCAGAGTGCGCAGCTCGCCAATGGGGGCCCACTTCTTACGGTCGATCCGAACTTCCCCGATGGTGATTCGGTCTCCGTCATTCTTGTTGAAGTAAACTCGATCGCCTCTCCAGGCGAAGGGAATGACGGAGAAGTACTCGCCAACAATTGCGCATTTGACGGCTGGCAAGGTCCCCTCCGCAGGCGCGATCCACCAATTGTAAGTATCCGGATTGTGAGCATCCTTTAAGCCGAGGAATCCAATATGCGCTCCATCCGGATTCCACACCGGGTGCGCGGCTGCTGCGAAATCCGGCCGAAACCTGCGGGTGGCGGACGTTGCGAGATCCAGGATGAACGCCTGTGCACTTCCGTTGCGCAACGGAAGTGGATCGGTGGGGCCAGTCCAATAAGCGATTTTGGAACCGTCGGGTGAAAACTGCGGCTGCCGGCCTGCGTCCGCGATTCTGCGCTCCTCCCCGCCTAACGCTGGAATGATATAGAGCCCTCCGCCATCCCGTGTGGAGCGAAAAACAATTTTCGTTCCGTCCGGTGAAAAGTTTGGTTCCACGTCGTCCGCGGGGTTTCGCGTGAGGCGCATGGCGTCGCCACCGCCGATTTGCCGGATCCAGATATCGAAGTTGCCATCGCCGCTGCGGTCGGAGGCATAAGCCAGCAACTTGCCGTCCGGCGAAATCGCGGGATCGATTCCCACCCCGCCTTCCATCGTCAACCGGGTAATCTCCGGCAGCGCATTGGTTGCGCCCGAAGGCTGCCGTGTCCGCAGCATTATGAGCGCTGCTACCGTTGTGAGCCCCAGACCGAGAGCAATTGCGTTTCCCCTTATCCAGGCACGCCGCCGTGGAGGAACGGCCGGGGCCGAAACCGGTGTCGCGGGCGTGGGAAGCACCGGAGCGCGAAAGCCAGAGGCACTGGTCTCGGTGCGCAAATCGTCGAGGGCGATCTTGACTTCGGACATGCTCTGAAAGCGCCGCTCGCGATCCTTGCGCAGGCAATGCGCGATCACCCATTCCAGTTCCGGAGGCACGGCGGGATTGATGCTGCTGGGCTTCGGCGGATCGGTCCTGAGGATCGCCGAGAGTATCTCTAATTTGGTCGCGCCCCCGAACGCGGCGCGTCCTGTCAGCATCTCATGCAGTAGCAGGCCAAACTCGAAAATATCCGAGCGCGCATCCACGGGCTTGCCCATGGCCTGTTCCGGCGACATGTAGGCTGGGCTGCCCACCACCATGCCTTCGACGGTTTGGTTCACATTCGCGAAGGTTTCAGTTTCCGCTGACTTCGGTTTGGGATCCATGGCCGGCGGAGAGACTGGATCGTTCAGCTTCGCTATGCCAAAGTCCAAAATTTTCACTAAGCCTCGCGATGTCACCATCACGTTGGCCGGCTTGAGATCCCGGTGCACGATATTGGCTGCGTGCGCCACCGACATGGCGTCGGCTACTTGAATGGCGTAGCGCAAGGCGTCGTCGATCTGCATGGGCCCATCGCGGAGAATTTGCTGCAGCGTGCGGCCTTCCACGTACTCCATGGCGATGAAGTCCGCGCCTTCCCATTGGCCGACGTCGTAGATGTGTACGATGCTCGGATGATTCAACGCCGATGCGGCTTTGGCTTCTTGAAAGAAACGGCGCTTGCGGTCCGCGGTGACGCGCTCCGGTACCAGGAATTTTAGAGCCAAATAGCGATTCAGGCGCAGATCCAGCGCTTTGTAGACGGTCCCCATCCCGCCTTGACCCAATGTTTCTACGATCCGATAGTTCTGGACAGTCGTGCCGACCATGCCGCCGTCTAAACCGCGCTCTTTTCTCGTGCCCTAATGTGAACCGGAGTTATTCCATGTTAGCGCTTCCGTCAGCGCGCGCGACATCAGAAACGAGAAACTAGAGAAGGATGGTGGTTCCCGACCCGCAACTCCTGGATGTCACCTCATTGGACGAGGCGATGAACGCGATTCCCAACAGCGACGGCGTATTTCTGGTCTCGGCTGGAGATCGATCGGCCTATCTGGCCAAGACCAGCATGCTGCGCCGGCGGCTGTTACGGATTTTGAAACCGGCTGGTGCGCCTCGGCGGTCGCTGAATCTGCGTGAAGTTGTTACGCGGGTGGAATACTGGCTGACTGCGTCGCGCTTTGAATCCATGCTGCTGCACTACGCGCTTGCCAAACGCCATTATCCAGACGACTACCTGCGGCTGGTGAAGCTGCGCATGCCGGCCTACGTGAAGCTGGTCCTGGCGAATGAATTTCCGCGCTCGCAGGTGACCACGCGTCTCAGCGGCGGATCGGCGCTCTACTACGGGCCGTTTCGGACGCGCGCGGCAGCGGAGTTGTTCGAAAACCAGTTCCTGGATCTGTTCCAGATGCGCCGCTGTCAGGAGAATCTGGACCCCAGTCCCGAGCATCCCGGCTGCATCTACGGCGAAATGAATATGTGCTTGCGGCCCTGCCAGCAAGTGGTGGGACGCGAGGAATACATGAGCGAAGTTGAGCGCGTGCGCGAATTTCTGTCGGGTGACGGCGCATCGCTTGTGAGCGTCACTTCTGCCGCGCGGGAGCGCTTGAGCCACGAAATGAACTTTGAAGAAGCCGCGCGCCAGCATAAGCGCTTGGAAAGCATTCAACAAGTGCTGGCGCTGCGTGATGATCTGGTGGCTGATATCGACCGGCTTTATGGCGTCGCCGTGGCGCCGTCCGCAGCGCCTGATAGTGTTCTGCTCTGGTTCCTCTGCCAAGGCTCGTGGCAAGCGCCGCTCGAGTTTCCTTTGACTTCCCACATCTCACTCGATCACCGCCTGCGCGAGTTGGTGGCATCGCTTGAACCTGTGGCAGCGCTGCTAGCGGAAAAACAGGAGCACTTGGCACTGCTGGCGCGTTGGCACTACTCGACATGGAGCGACGGCGAGTGGATCGGCTTTCATGATCTCGCACAGATGCCATATCGTAAACTGGTTCGCGCGATATCGCGAGTGCGGCAGAAGGGTGCGGACGAGGAGGTGAAGGCTCCGGAATCACCTCTCTAGGACGGGGGGCATGTGGGGCAGCGCCATGCGCTGCCTCGGCCAGCTTCTTCATACGCCGGGCTGGCAGCGCATGGCGCTGCTCCACTGTTTCACGGCCGGATCCTGCGCTCTCCCCCATCCCAACGCCACACGGGCGCGCCTTCACACAGGTGGACGCCGCCTAGCCAGCGGTTGATTCCATTCGCGCGAAGATGGTCCTCTCGCCCCTCGTAAACTCGCCGCCCGAAAGCAGTGGTCTCGAAGACCGAGTCCACGGAGTGAAGCAACGGACGCTTGCCGCCAGTCAGTCTCTGTAGATACTGCCGGAAAGTGGAATCGCCCATCCAGATGTGCTCTTCCATTTTCTGAGCGGCGGAAAATAGTTCGCGAAATCCCGATAGGCCCGACCCGGTGAGCTGAAGAATCTGTCGCTCAGCCCTCGACAGGCCGTTACGCAGCGCAGGGAACTGTTCCAGATGACGTAGCAGAGCGTCATGCAGAAATGGCAACGCGGACGTGTCGGAATTCACCAGCGCCGCTAGCCCGGTTGGTTCGGGAGAACAAAACGCGTCCCACGCCGCTTGTGCCGTCTTGAACTCGGACGCGGTTACCGGATGCCGCGTATGAAAGAGCGTCGCCAGTTGCTCCGGATGCATGTGCCCCAGATAATGATTCCCGCAGATGAGCGAAACCCGCGTGTGGCGGAGATCCTGGTGCGAGAACCAATCCAGTATCTGGATCAATTGGAGTTGGTCGTAAAGATCGTGCTCGAACCAAAGCAACACTTCTTCATGATCGTGGAAGCAGGTGATGGCTCCGTCGCGTTTAACGAAAGAGACTTCAGCAAGCGGCATCCCAAAAAATTCGGCGATGAAGCGCGCTCGAATGCGGCTCAATTCCTCAAGCGGCAATCCGCGCGGAACCGGTCCGTCGTGAAGAATGTCGATCCAATAGATTATTTGGCCGGGAAGGCCGGTTTGGGGAAGCGAGACGGATTCGCCGTTCGTAATATGCAGCATGGCCTGCGCTCCTGAAGATATTTTATCTGCTACTGCGCCAGGCCGGCTTTTTGGAGAAAGTCTCGGGCCACATCGCGGACTTGTTTGTGCTCGGCGTCAACCGCGTAGTTCATGGCGCGCATCGCGTCGTCTGAAATCGTGCCGGACAGTTCGGAAAGATCCTTCCGGACATCGGGATTCGCGGTCACGAGTGCGGAACGGACAACGATGCAAGCCTGATAAGGAGGAAAAGCGCGTTTGTCGTCTTTGAGGACCTTTACGTCCAACTTGGTAAGTGCACCATCGGTGGTGTTGGCGGCCACCATACTCACTTGCTTGCCAAGCAGCGCGGTATAGAGCAGTCCCAGGTCCATGCTCTTCGGCGCAGCAGTCCATTTAATGGGATAGGTTCCGTTCACGGCAGGGTACCCATCGGGTCGCGTCATAAACTCGTAGCCCGCACCCAGCGTAAAACCGGCGGGGTCGCGGGCCGCGTCGCTCAACGTTTCAAGATGCCGCGCGCGTGCGTCTTCTCCACGCACCGTCATGGCGAATGAGCTGTTAAAGCCCAGAGGATCCAGCACGTCCAGGCGCAGGCCGGATGCGTACTCGGTGCGGACTCTATCCAGAACGACAACCGGGTCGGTGACGCCGCTGCGCTTTAGGATGTTAGTAAATGCAGTGCCGGTATACTCCGGATACATGTCGATGTCGCCCGAGAGCAGCGCCTGGTGCGCCAGTTGCGTTCCTCCCAGATTCAACTTGCGATCCACCGGCTGATGCAGCCTGTTCTCCAGATGCTGCGCGATAATTTCGCCCAGAATAACCTGCTCGGTAAAGTTCTTGGACCCGACCGAGATGCGGTGTTTCGAAGAGCACCCTGTGAAGAGCAAGACCGCGGCTAGGCCGGCGAGAATCGTTTTTCGATCCAACTTAATCCTCCGTCCGATAGCAAAGCCAGCAGGGCCGCGGGTACGGCGCCCGCCAGTATCTCGGTGGAATCGACCGATGCAATCCCTCGAAAGATGAACACACCCAGCCCTCCTCCTCCGATGGCAGCGGCAATGGTAGCTGTGCCGATGGTAGTGACGGTGGCAACGCGCACACCTGCCAGAATTATGGGCGCGGCGAGCGGAAGCTCCACCTGCCACAACAGTTGACGGCTGGTCATCCCCATAGCGATAGCGGATTCGCGCACTGCCGCATCCACTCCGAGAATGCCGGCCAGCGTGTTGCGCAGGATGGGCAGCAGCGCGTAGAGTACCAGCGCCACAATCGCGGTGCGCTTGCCGATCCCTCCAATCAGTGGAATCGGTATAAGAAATCCGAACAGCGCCAGGCTCGGAACCGTTTGCATCACATTCGCAAAACCCAGTACCCATCTACGCGCGGCCACTCGGCGGGTGAGCAATATTCCGAGGGGAATGCCGATAGCGAGCGCGAATGCTATGGAGACAAGAACTAGCACGGAGTGCTCCGCGGTGAGATTGAGGATGTCCTCGAAGAGGCCGGGGCGAATCATAAACAACTTACTGGCCACGGATACACACGGGATAACTTATCTGTGTCCATCCGTGTTTATCCGTGGCTCAAAATTCAGCACTGCAAGGAACGCGCACGTCTCCGGCGCCTGCGATTTCAGAAACTCCTCGGGTGTCGCCAAGATCTCCAGTCTCCCACGATCCAGCAGAGCGATGCGAGTCCCAAGCCTTAATGCCTCACCGACGTCATGAGTCACGAAAATGGAGGTCTTCTGCAGCTTGTTGCGCAAGTCTAAGAACTGATCCTGCAGCTCGCGGCGCGTCACTGGATCGAGTGCTCCGAAAGGTTCGTCGAACAGTAATAGGCGCGGGTTGGCCGCGAGCGCGCGAGCCACGCCGACTCTTTGCCGCTGGCCGCCCGACAACTCACGTGGGCGCCGATCCTTGAATTTCTCCGGATCCAGACCAACCTGGCGCAACAGTTCCGTGGTCCGCACGGCGATACGTTCCGGCGGCCAGCCTTCCAGCCGTGGAACCAGCCCGACGTTTTCTCCGATAGTGAAATGCGGGAACAGCCCCACTTCCTGAATCACGTAGCCAATGCTGCGCCGCAGAGCGATGACGTTGCACGCGGTGGTGAGCCGTCCGTCCACCAGCACTTCGCCGCTCGTCGGAAACAGCATTCCGTTGACCAACTTTAGCGCCGTGGTTTTTCCAGAGCCGCTGCGCCCCAACAGCACCAGCGTTTCGCCCGGTTCCACACGGAAGCTCAGTTTATCCAGGATCAGGCAGCCACCAATGCGAAAGGAAACGTCGCGAAACTCAACGGCCGCCGCCCCGGCCGCGGGCATCAACGGGCTACCCACAAGCTCTCAACGAACGGCCATTCCCGGTCCACCCACTGCGCCTCCACACGAAAGCCCGTTTCGACGGCCATCTCGTACAACTCATTAATTTGAAACTTGTGTGACGATTCCGTCCAGATGGTTTCGCCGGCCCGAAAGTGAAGCGTGAAATCGCCTTCGATGACGGAGGCCGTTTGATCTACGCGCGAGCGCAGATGCATCTCGATGCGCCGCTCAGCTTCGTTCCAACGGGCTAGGTGCTCGAAATTGCGCAGATCGAAATTGCCGCCCAACTCGCGATTGATGCGTCCTAACAGGTTCAGGTTGAAAGCCGCCGTCAAACCAATCGCGTCGTCATAGGCACGTAACATTTGATCGCGATCCTTGACGAGGTCGGCTCCAAGGAGAAGCGCGTCGCCGGGCCGCAGGGAGCGCCGCAGAGCGTGTAGAAAATCCATGGCGCGCCGGCGCTCGAAATTTCCGAGGGTGCTTCCAAGGAACAGAATTAGCCACGGCGCCTCGCCGCTGCGTCTCGAAACGGCGCTGGCCATCCCATCCATATAGGAGTGCGGAAGCGCGTGAACTTCGGCGACATCCGCCAGGTCGCGCCGGCAACGTGCCAAGGCCTTAGGTGAGACATCGATGGGAACGTAATGCACTTTGGAGCGCGACGCGCTGAACGCTTCGAGAATATGCCGCGTCTTTTCACCCGTGCCGCTGCCCAACTCGATCACCGCCTCGGGAGCACCAATTAATTGAGCGATATCTCGCGCGTGCGAACGTAACAGCCGCTCATCGGCGCGCGTGAGCCCATATTCGGGAAGACGCGTGATGGCTTCGAAAAGCGCGCTGCCGAGCTCGTCATAAAGATATTTTGAGTGGAGCTCTTTTTGCGGCTTGCTTAAGTCGGCGCGCACTTCCGCTGCGAATTCCTGCAGATGAGCGTCGCTCAGGGCGTCAGTTTTCGAGCAGGCGGAAGCTGGCGTAGACATAAGGGTAGTCGGGCCGGAACCAATTGCGGAAAGAGCGTCGCAGGAAGCAGGCCGCGGTTCGCTGCGATCCGCCTTTCAGCACGTAGTGCTCCTCATCAAAGAAATTCTTGGAATAGCCGGGATAGAGCGGAAACGGTTCGAACCCTGGAAACGGACCGAACGGCGTGGAAGTCCACTCCCATCCGTTGCCCACCAGTTGCGAAACGCCGAAGACACTGTCGCCGGCTGGGTTTCGAGTGACGTCGATCGGATCCCACGAGTGAAAGTCGAAATTCCCGTGAGTGATGTCCGGAGCTGCGTCGCCCCAGGGATACTTGCGCTCATCGCCTGTAGCCGTCCCGTACGCGGCCCTGTGAAATTGAGCTTCGGTGGTTAACACTTTGCCGGCCCAGCGCGCGTAGGCGGTCGCTTCCGCATATGTCACAAACACGGGCGCGTTTGCGGGCAACGGAGATTCGGCGAACATGCCTCTGTAGATCCATTCCCGATCGCGTTCGATCCAAAAATGTGGAGGCTTTGCGCCATCTCGCATAAAATCCAGATACTCGCCGTTGGTGACCTTGTACTTGCTGATTGCAAAGGCTGGGACGACCACCTGATGTTGATCAAATTCATTATCCCAGCCGAACTCACCAGCCTTTTGCCCGAGAGTCGCGCAGCCTGAGGGAATCTCAATCATCCTCGGCGACGGCCTCTCGACGCTGTGAACCGGTCCCGCATTCGGCGAAGCTTTCTGATCGTACGGCAAATTGTGGAAAAGATAAGCCAGCGTCTCGGCATGCATCAAGCGGTGCTCGAGGGCCACATGCGCGATTTGCGCCGGCGCTTGTTCCAGAGTCTGATCGATGATCGCCCGCGTACGTTGGTTGTAGTTCTGGATCTCAGCTTCGGAGGGCCAATCCGAGGGCTGGTCCTCGGCAGCTTTTCCGACCGGCGGATCGATGCCGAATTCGAACAGGCGATCGAATTCCGGATGGAAGCTAGGGATGTTCAGAGCATTGCGGCAGATCTGGTTCCAGTCGAAAGCTTCCAGATGTCCCAGGTAGAAAATCAGCCGATGCCGCTCCGGGATGGGCCGCGAATACAGAGCGGCGGGTTTGAGGAGCCTGAATAGCTCGTCGGTGCGCGCTCGCGCCGATTCGATGTCCCGAAGCAGCCCTCTACTCACAGCGGAAGTAGCCACGCACTAACAGACTAACACCGGAGCGGCTCGGGCGTTCGCCCGGCCGCGTTCATCGGTTATTCGGTTGTTCGGTTACTCGGTTCTTACTCGTACCGCAGCGCGACCATGGGGTCCACTCGAGTGGCGCGCAACGCCGGTAAGTATGTCGCAAGCAGCGCGACGGCAGTCAGTAGCAGCGATACTCCGGCGAAGGTGGCCAGCCTTCACTCCCTCATCACCGAGAAACGCTCCCACCACTCCGCCAGCCAACGCCAGCAGAATACTGTCGGTCAGGCTGCTCGCCACACCCGAGCCTGGGATGGTGCTGCCGCCGCAGGAATCGTTGCCGCTGCCTTCGGAAGGCGCAAGCCAGCTACACCCTCCTTCCCACCACAGACAATCTCCTGGTGTACTAGCTCTAAAGAGCTAGTTTCCTAGCCAGCCTGTCACCTCGGGTAACTAATGGGATGGTTTGAGCATCTTTACATCGACGGGACAAGGGCGCCCTGTTTTGGATGGCCCGTTGCGTCCCAAGGAATCCTCTTCGATGTTGCTGCTAGGATAAATTTGGCTCATGCCCTTTTCGACGAACCAGTTAGCCTCCGACACCTCTAGATGTAGCCCGGGTATCAGAACCGGACAGCGACGCCATAGAAGAACCCTGAGATCGGGGAGCTGACATGACGGAAGAGCATCCTAAGAAGTCCACCGAGGCAAATAACCCGAACCCGCCTGGCGCCACGAAACCGAAACGTTCCATGGTCAAACGGGTGATTGTGTGGCTACTGATTCTGCTTGTTTTCGCTGGCCTTTTCGTGGTGGTTTTCCGCCAAAAGAGCGCTCCACAAGCAGCCGCGCAAGGGGGCGGCGGCCGGCGTGGCGCGCCGGGCGGCGGAGGCCCGGTGAGCGTGGTACCTGCCACTGCGAAGAAGGGCGACATCGGCGTTTACCAGGAGGCTATCGGCACCGTTACGCCCGTTTACACCAGCACTATCATCAGCCAGATCACCGGGCAGATCGAAGCTGTCCATTACACAGAAGGCCAGACGGTGCACAAGGGCGATCCGCTGGTAGATATCGATCCCCGCCCCTACGAGGCGAACGTGACGCAGGCCCAGGGGACCTTGGATAAGGACACGCAGGTGTTGGGTCAGGCGAAGATGGACCTGGAACGATACCGCACCGCCTGGGCCAAAAACGCCATCGCCAAGCAAATCCTAGACGACCAGGAGAAGACCGTGTCCCAGGATGAGGGCACGGTCAAGGCCGACCAGGGCCAGTTGCAATTCGACCAGGTTCAGCTGACCTATTGCCATATCACTGCGCCCTTCACCGGTCGGGTCGGGCTCCGGCTGGTGGACCCCGGGAACCTGGCGCAAGCGAACAACAGTAACACGCCCCTGGTGGTGATCACGCAGGAGCAGCCCATCACTGTGATCTTTACCGTGGCTGAAGACGCGCTCGGCGAGATTCAAGCGCAGTATCGCCACGGCGCTGCACTGCGGGTGGACGCCTATGATCGAACGGCGCTGATTAAGATCGCCACCGGCAAACTGCTGACGCTCGATAATCTGATCGATACCACCACGGGCACTCTCAAACTGCGGGCTATCTTCGATAACAGCAACGGGGCGCTTTTTCCCAACCAGTTTGTGAACACACGCCTGCTGGTAAAAACACTCCACAATATGACCTTGATTCCCACTTCGGCAATCCAGCACAACGGCGAGACCGCGTTCGTCTACCTAATTCAGAAGGGGACGGCGCAGGTACGCAACATCAAAACGGGCGTGGCCGATGGAACAGTAACCTCGGTGGAAGGCATTAATCCAGGAGACGTGGTGGCCAACAGCAGTTTTGAAAAGCTGCAACCCAATTCTAAGGTTGTGATCGCCAAAGGCAATCAGCCGGGCGCGCAGGGCGGAACCCAGCCCGCGGCAACCCAGCCCCCCGCAACTAAGCCTACGAAGAGCGGAAACAAGGCCACGCCGTGAGTCCGTCGCGCCCATTCATCCTGCGGCCGGTTGCCACGTCGCTGCTGATGGCCGCGATTCTGCTGGTGGGTGTGGTCTCCTACACGCAACTGCCGGTTTCCGCGTTGCCTCAAGTGGACTATCCAACCATCCAGGTGCTCACGTTCTATCCGGGCGCGTCTCCAGACGTTGTAGCCACCACGGTTACCGCGCCACTCGAGCGGCAGTTCGGCCAAATGCAGGGGCTCAGCCAAATGACGTCCACCAGCTCGGGGACAGTTTCGGTCATCGTTCTGCAGTTCAGCCTCAGCCTCAACATCGACGTAGCCGAGGAAGAGGTGCAATCGGCCATCAATGCGTCGCAAAGCTTTTTGCCCAGCGTGCTGCCGGCTCCGCCCATCTATAGCAAGACGAATCCCGCGGACGTGCCGGTGCTCACCCTGGCCATCACCTCCGATTCCATGCCGCTTTCGAGCGTGGAGGACCTGGTGGACACCCGCCTTGCGCCGAAACTCTCGCAGCTCAACGGAGTGGGCCTGGTAAGCATCAGCGGGGGCCAGAAACCGGCAGTCCGTATACAGGCAAATCCCGCCTCGCTGGCCTCTTACGGCATCACTCTGGAGCAGCTTCGCACGGCACTCATCCAGACCAGCGTGAATGCGGCCAAGGGTAATTTCGACGGTCCCCGGCAGGACTACCAGATCGACTCCAACGACCAGCTCCAGAGTAGCAGCGACTACAGCAACGTCGTGGTTGCTTATCGCAACGGTGCGCCGGTGATGCTGAAGAACGTCGCGAAGATCGTGGATGGAGTGGAGAACAACAACCAGAAGGCCTGGATGAACCAAACGCCGGCGGTCATTCTGAACATACAGAGGCAGCCGGGCGCCAACACCATTAGCGTGGTCAAGAGCATTAAGGCCATCCTGCCGCAGTTGCAAGCCAATCTACCGGCCGCCATTAAAGTTACGCAGATGACCGACCTCACCGTCCCCATCCAGGCGTCCGTGGAAGACGTGGAATTCGAACTGGGGCTGACCGTTGTGTTGGTGGTCCTGGTGATCTTTCTCTTCCTGCGCAGCTTCCGCGCCACCGTGATTCCTGCAATAGCCGTTCCCATATCGCTGGTCGGCACGATGGGCGCCATGTATCTGCTGGGCTACAGCCTGGACAATCTATCCATGATGGCGCTCACCATCGCCACCGGATTCGTGGTGGACGACGCCATTGTGATGATCGAAAATATTTCGCGGTACCTCGAAGCGGGCGATCCACCCTTGGAAGCTGCGCTCAAGGGCGCCGAGCAGATCGGCTTCACCATTATGTCGCTGACCATTTCGCTGGTGGCCGTACTCATTCCCCTGCTGTTCATGGGCGACGTAGTGGGCCGGCTCTTCCGCGAATTCGCCGTGACGCTGGCAGTCACCATCGTCATCTCCGCGGTGGTCTCGCTCACCCTGACACCGATGATGTGCGCGCGCACGCTGCACCACGATCCGAAGGAACAGCAGACAAGATTCTATCGCGTTTCCGAGCGTGCCTTTGAGAGCATGATCGCCTTCTACGGCCGGACGCTGAAGTTCGTCCTCCGCTTCCAGACCATCACATTATTGGTAGCCCTGGCCACCCTGGTGTTGACAATTTTCCTGTATATCATCGTCCCCAAGGGATTTTTCCCCGTGCAGGACACCGGCGTGATCCAGGGCATCTCACAAGCGCCGCAGACCATCTCCTTCGGCGCCATGGCGCAGGAGCATGAAGAGTTGACCAAGGTAATCCTGGCCGATCCAGCGGTCCAGAGCCTGAGCTCGTTCATCGGAGCCGATGGCACCAACACCACGCTCAACAGCGGACGTTTCTCGATAAATCTGAAGCCGCTCTCCGATCGCGACCTGAGCGCGTCGGACGTCATCCGCCGGCTGCAAGGCAAGTTGCAAAACGTTAAGGGGATTCAGCTGTTCATGCAGCCGGTGCAGAACATCACCGTGGACGACCGCGCGAGCCGCACCCAGTAT
Organism: Bryobacteraceae bacterium; assembly: GCA_050011295.1. Classification (GTDB taxonomy): domain Bacteria; phylum Acidobacteriota; class Terriglobia; order Bryobacterales; family Bryobacteraceae; genus Palsa-89. The sequence continues at coordinate 1,549 of JBEKJJ010000007.1, read as the reverse complement.
CAGTACACGTTGGAAGACCCCTCCTCGGACGAGCTGCAACTTTGGACCAACCGATTCGTCGAACAGCTGAAGAAGGTGAAGGATATCGAGGACATCGCCACCGACCAGCAAACCGATGGGCTGGCCGTTTCACTGGTGATCGACCGCGTCACCGCCTCGCGTCTCGGCATCGCGCCTTCCACTGTCGACAACACGCTCTACGACGCTTACGGACAGCGGCAGATCAACACGATGTATACGCAGCTTAACCAATACCACGTGATTCTGGAGACGCTGCCCGAGTTCCAGAGGGATCCAAGCAAGCTCGCGAGCCTATACATCCAGGCCAATGCGTCGTCGGGAACATCCGGACCGGGTGCGTCCACCAGCTTCTCAGGATCGAGTTCGGCCTCCGCAGGCTCCAACGCCGTCACCCAAAGCGCCGCGTACACGCCCTCTCCGTCCGTGCTGACTGCGCCTACCAACGCGTTGACCCCCGTTAGCAGCACGTCGAACTCAGCCACCAGTTCTACTCCGGCCAACGCCATACCGCTGAGCACCTTCACGCATTACGAACGCATCCACTCGCCGCTTTCCATCAATCACCAGGGACAGTTTCCCGCCGTGACTGTGTCCTTCAACCTGTCGCCCGGCGCGTCGCTCGGCGGTGCCATTTCCTCGATCAACAATTTGCAAAAAGAAATGAACATGCCGGCGAGCTTGCAGGCCGCCTTCCAGGGCACGGCGGCCGCATTTGAGAAGTCGCTCTCCAATGAAGCGCTGCTCATCCTGGCCGCGCTGGTGACGGTTTACATCGTACTGGGCGTGCTGTATGAGAGTTTCATTCACCCGGTCACGATTCTTTCCACGCTGCCTTCAGCCGGCGTGGGCGCGCTGCTGGCGCTCATGCTGTTCAAGCAGGATCTCAGCGTGGTGGCTATCATCGGCATCATTCTGCTCATCGGCATCGTGAAAAAGAACGGCATCATGATTGTCGACTTCGCGCTCGAAGCCGAGCGCAACGACGGCAAGAGCTCCACCGACGCGGTTTATGAAGCCAGCCTGCTGCGGTTCCGGCCCATCATGATGACCACCATGGCTGCGCTTCTAGGCGGCATTCCACTGGCGGTGGGAAGCGGCATCGGCTCCGAACTCCGCCGGCCGCTCGGCATCTGCATGGTCGGCGGGCTGCTGTTGAGCCAGGCGCTCACGCTGTACACGACGCCGGTCATCTACATCTTCTTCGATAAATTCGCGCAACGCTTCTCCCGCAAGCGCCGGCGTCCGGCTGAGCTCCGTCCCGCCGAAGAAAACCCGTCATGAATCCGTCGCGCATTTTCATCGAGCGGCCCGTAGCAACTACGCTGTTAACCGCGGCAGTTGCGCTGGCCGGAGCGATCGCGTTCACGGTGTTGCCGGTTTCTCCGTTACCTCAGGTTGATTATCCGACCATTTCCGTAAACGCGGGCCTTCCCGGCGCCAGCGCCGACATCATGGCTGCTTCCGTCGCCACTCCTTTGGAGCGTCAATTGGGCCACATCGCCGGGGTCTCGGAGATGACTTCCAGCAG